>NZ_VYIK01000012.1:0-59494 GCF_008709575.1 Mycobacterium sp. | reverse complement strand
CGCCTCCACCGTGTTCGGCTGGTCGCAAAGCTCCACGATCGCCGGCCTGGTCATGGCGCAGCTCGACCCGTCCGGCACCCCGCAGCCCGACGCCGGCCTGCAGTTCGTGCTGATCGGCGACCCCAGCGCGCCCAACGGCGGGCTGCTGGAACGCTTCGACGGGTTCACCGCGCCGAGCCTGGGGATCTCCTTCGACGGCGCCACCCCGGCCGACGACTTCCCCACCGACATCTACACCCTCGAATAC
This sequence comes from Mycobacterium sp., assembly GCF_008709575.1. Classification (GTDB taxonomy): domain Bacteria; phylum Actinomycetota; class Actinomycetes; order Mycobacteriales; family Mycobacteriaceae; genus Mycobacterium. Next base: position 59,247 of record NZ_VYIK01000012.1, on the reverse strand, counting down.
GACGGCTACCCCGACTTCCCGCGCTACCCCATCGACTTTCTGGCCGACCTCAACGCCGTGCTGGGCACGATCACCCTGCACAGCAGCTATCTCAACGAGGGCCTGGTCCCGCCCGAACCCGGCCCCACGCCCGAGCAGATCGCCACCGCGATTTTGTTGCCGGGCTCGGCGCTGCTGGGTACGCCGGGCAGCCTCACCAACTACTACCTGATTCCCCAGACCCCGCCGCTGGTGACGCTGCTGGCCGATTTCCCGGTGGTCGGCAAACCCCTGGCGGCGCTGCTGGGACCGGATCTGACGGTGCTGATCAACCTGGGCTACGGCCCGGGCAACCTGGGTTATTCGATTCCGGCCAATGTGCCCACCGAGTTCGGGTTGTTCCCCGACGTCAGCGCGGCCACGGTGCTCGGCGAGCTGGCCGCCGGGGCGCAGCAGGGCCTCGCCGCGTTCGCGGCCGACCCTGCCGACTTCTCGCTGCCGAGCATGACCGGTCTTTTAGCGGCGGTCTCGTCCGACGTCAGTGATCCGGCCGCAACGCTGAGCGACCTCGCCCAGGCGTTCTCCAGCGCCGGCGCCTCGCTGGCCGCATTGGGGTTGCAGACAACCGACATCGTCGATGCCGCGGTCATCAGCCTGCCCGCCTACGACGTGAGCCTGTTTGGGGCCCACCTCGCTAACCCCCTCGACGCCGTCGGCCTGCCCCTGGCCGCCGACACCGGCCTGCTCACCCTGGTGGCCAGCATCGAACTCGAGCTCGTCGACGAGGCGCTCACCGCGGTCGTCGGGGATTTCAGCCCCCTGATCCCGTAGCACTGAGAGCCTGTTATCCTACGGGCAGGCTCAGGGAAATCTCAGCACCTACTCACCCGCTTATTGCTAGAGGAGCGGATTTATGCGCCGAGCATCGCGCCTGTACCTCGCCGCCTGCGTCACCGTCCTGGGCGCCGCGCTCGTCGCCGCGCCGCCGCTGGCGCCCAAGCCCCGGGTGCAGGCGCACGCGGTGCAGCTCACCGACGCCGAGGGCACACCCGGCATCGCCGACATCATGGCCGGCAGCGGGACGCCGATTCCGTCCGAGGAGTACGTGGAGCATGTGTTCGACGTGTTCGTCAAGACCCTCCCGCAGTTCGAGAATTACACCCCGGAACCGGTGTTCTATCCCGCCGGGAACTACGCGCTCTACACCGGGGTCAAGAGTCTGCCGCTGGACACCTCGGAGGCGCAGGGCACCCAGATTTTGACCAACATGATCACCCAGCAGGTCGGCGACGGCTTCGACGTGGTCATGAAGGGCCAGTCCCAGAGTTCGACGATCGCCGGCATGACCATGACCGATCTGGCGGCCCAAAACGTGCCCGATGACAAGGTGTCCTTCGTGTTGACCGGTGACCCGAACCTGCCCAACGGCGGTTTGTTCGAACGCGCGGACGGCCTGTATCTGCCCAGCCTGGGGATCACCTTCAACGGCGCGACACCGTCGGATCTGTACCCGACCACGATTTACACGCTGGAATACGACGGGTTCGCCGACGTCTGCCAGTACCCGATCAACGCGCTGTGCGACCTGAATTCGATCCTGGGCATCTTGTACGTGCACCCCACCTACTCGCAGGTCGTCACCCCCGAGCAGCTGGCGGCGGCGATCCCGTGGCCGACCGAGGGCCCGTCGATGACCGACTACTACATTCTGCCCACCGCGGATCTGCCGCTGCTGGACCCGCTGCGCGCGCTGCCGGTCGTCGGCAACCCGCTGGCCGACCTGTTGCAACCCGACCTGGAGGTGCTGGTCAACCTGGGCTACGGCAACCCCGACTACGGCTGGTCGCAGGGCCCGGCCAATGTGCCCACTCCGTTCGGGCTGTTCCCCAGCCTCGCCGACCTGGAGAAGGTGCCCGCCGCCCTGGTGGCCGGCACCCAGCAGGGCATCAGCGACTTCGTGGGTGCGGTGGACTCGGAGGCCACCGCGTTCAGCTCCAGCGCGACGGCGTTTTTGTCGGACCCCTCGGCGGCCCTGTCGAGCATGCTGGGCGAGGTGACCTCGGGGCTCTCCAGCGCGTCTGCGTCGATGGACGCGCTGTCGCTCAGCGGCATCGCCGACGAGTTCACCACCGTGGTCAACGCGCTGACCGGCGCGGTGTCCTCGGCCTATGCCACCCTGCTGCCGACCGCCGACGTGATTACCGCCGTGCTGGTCACCTTGCCCACCTACGACCTGGACCTGTTCGCCCAGGGACTACAAGACGGCAACCTGCTGGAGGCCATCGGCCAGCCCATCGCGTCGGACACCTACCTGATCCAACTGGCCGCCGGATTCGAGATCTTCTCCGTGATCGACCAGGTCACCACGGTGATCGGCGACCTGTCCGGCATCCTCCCGTAAGGCGCATTGCAGCTAAGTCTTATAGAAGAAAAATCTGAGGGTTTCCTAGACGCCGGGGTGCCCGGCGAGGTAGAAAATACCTGAAACCGTCGTCTGTACGTAACCGCATTGTCTGCGCCGGAACCGGGGAGGTCGCCATGTCCGAGGGTAAGCGCCGTTGGGTCGGTCTGGGGCTGGTGGCCGGTGCCGGGGCCAGTGTCTTGACGCTGACCTCGGCGATGCACGCACCGTTCGCCTACGGGGACGCGGAGGACATCGGGCTGATCATCGGCGGCAGCGGCCTGCCCATCCCGGGCGACGGCTATGTCGAGTTGGCTCAGGACCTCTACCTCAAGAACGGCCCGGTCGTCGACGGCGAGATCGTCCCCAACTACCCCGACGTCACCACACCCGGGACGTTGGCCAACGGCTTGTTCACCCCCGAGGGGCTCTACCCACTCACCGGCGTCCACACCCTGCTGCTCAACTACCCGACCTACACCGCCCCCACAGAGGTCGGGACCGTGGACCCCAGTACCGGTGAACCCGTGCAGTTCCCGGCCGGATTCCCCTCCACCAGCTCGTCGGTGGGCCAGGGTGTCGCGATCCTGACCTCCGGCATCCAAGCCAACGAGGCCGCCGGCGACACCAGCACGGTGTTCGGCTACTCCCAAAGCGCCACCATCGCCAGCTACGAGATGCAGCTGCTCGACCCCGCCGGCGCCAACGACGCCGCCGAGCCGGTGAACTTCCTGCTGATCGGGGACCCCAGCGCCCCCAACGGCGGGCTGCTCGCCCGCTTCCCCGGGGCGATCGTCCCCAGTCTGGGCACGGTGTTCGGCAACTCCACCCCGGCCGACGACTTCACCACCGTCATCTACACCCAGGAGTACGACGGCTTCGCCGACTTCCCGCGCTACCCGCTGAACTTCCTGGCAGACCTCAACGCGTTCCTGGGGATCGAATTCATCCACGGCCACTATCTGACCGAGCCGGTGACCGGGGTCGGCCCCACCCCCGAGGAGATCAGCACCGCGCTGACCCTGCCGGTGGCCGGAGAAACCGACACCACCTACTACGCGATTCCGGTCTCCAACCTGCCGCTGCTGGACCCGATCCGCGACCTGCCGGTCATCGGCCAGCCGCTGGCCGACCTGCTGCAACCCGACCTGAAGCTGATCGTCAACCTCGGCTACGGCAACCTGGGCACCGGCCCGCTCGACGGCTTCTCCACCGGCCCCGCCAACGTGCAAACCCCGTTCGGGCTGTTCCCCGACATCAACCCGCTGGATTTCCTGCGTGACCTGCTCACCAACACCGAACTGGGCGTGGCGAACTTCGTCGGCGATTTCACCGGCACCGGACCCGACCCGGTGTCCCTGGCTGCGCTGCCCGATCCCGCCGCGCTGATGTCGACCCTGTCGACCGACGTCACCACGGCGATGACGGCCCTGTCCGACCCGGCCGAGCTGCTGAGCAACGCCATCCTGACGCTGTCCAACGCGGCGTCGACCGCCTACGGCATCCTGCTGCCCACAGCCGACATCCTCAACGCGGTCGTGACCGCGCTGCCCGCCTACGACATCACCCTGTTCACCCAAAACCTGGCCGAAGGCAACCTGCTGGACGCAGTCGGGCTGCCCTTCGCGGCCAACACCGCACTGCTGACTCTGGCCGGCGGTTTCGAATACTCGGTCGTCGCCAGCGCGGCCGGCGAGATCATCGGCGATCTGGGCAGCCTGATCCCGTAACCGGCTCGCCATGGCGTGCACCAGGAGGCATCGGCTGGGTCGCGGTCTGGTGGCAAGTGCCGGTGGCGCTTTGCTGGGCCTGACGTCGATACTGCGCGCGGCGTTCGCGTTCGGCGACGACACCGCGCTGGTGCTGGGGCCCAGCGGTTTCCCGGTCCCGCCGACAACCTACATCGACGCCGCCGACGACCTGTTCCTGCACCTGCCCGCTTCCACCGTCCTACCCTTGACCACGCCCGAAGGGCTCTACCCGGTCACCGGCGTCAACACGTTGCCGTTCGACTCGTCGGTCACCCAGGGAGAAGCCACCCTAAACAACGCGATCAGCCAGCAGATCGCCGCCGGCAACCACGTCGAGGTGTTCGGCTACTCGCAGAGCTCCACCATCGCCTCACTGGAGATGTCGCAGCTGCACGCCGCGGGTGTGAGCCCGTCGGACGTGAGCTTCGTGCTGGTCGGCGACCCCAACAACCCCGACGGCGGGCTCCTGGAACGCTTCGCCGGCTTGAGCATCCCCAGCTTCGGGGCCACGTTCAGCGGCGCGACACCCAGCGATCTGTACCCCACCGACATCTTCACCCACGAATACGACGGCTTCGCCGACTTCCCGCGCTACCCGCTCGACGTCGTGTCCGACCTCAACGCTGTTCTTGGCATCGCCTACGAGCACGCCACCTACCTGGACCCGTCGCAGCTCAGCAACGTCATCGATCTGGGAACCTACGCTGAGACCACCTACTACCTGATTCCGGCCAGCGGCCTGCCGCTGCTGGAGCCGCTGCAGGTGCTCCCCGTCATCGGGCAGCCCCTCTATGACCTGCTCGAACCCGACACCGCCATCCTGGTCAACCTCGGCTACGGCAGCCTGACCCAGGGTTGGGACACCCAGAATCCGCCGGATGCACCCACCCCGTTCGGGTTGTTTCCCACCGACATCAACCCCTCGCAGCTGTTCACCGCACTGGTCACCGGGACACAGCAAGGAATCACCGACTTCGTCGAAGCCCTGCGCTCGCCGTCGTTCGGTTTCGATTTCTCCTCGCTGCAGCCGCTGTTGACTGCGGCCTACACCTTCGGTCTGACCCCGACCCTGATCACCAACCCGCTCGATCCGCCGTCGAACCTGCTGGATCTGATCAACGCGATCAGCACATTCGCCCACGGCGACGTCCCGGTCACGGCCGCCAACATCGTCGACGCGCTCACCGGAACGGTCTCCACCGACATCGCGACCGGACTTCCGTTGGCAGATGCCGCCCTTGCCCTGGCCACCACGCTGCCCCAGTACGACGCGAGCCTCTTCGTCGACGAGCTGGCCGCCGGCAACCTGCTGGCCGCGGTCGGTGATCCCCTCGCCGCCGACGTGGCGCTCGGCCCGTTCGCCCTCGGGTTCGGCCTCCTGCCGCTGGTGGAGGCCGGCGCGATCGGCATCAGCGAGTTCGCCAGCCTGGTGCCCTGACGCTCGCCGCGCCGTTACAGCGAGAACTTCGCCAGCTGCGCGCCGGACAGGTCGGTGATCGTGGGCCACTGGGCGGCGACATCCTCGACCGACGGCGGTTTTTCGAACGTGACGCCCTCGTTCTGGAACAACGCGGTGCGCTGCACCTTGCCGCCGCCGGCGATGAAGATCGACCCGGAATCGGTCGACTCCTCGCTGCACAGGTAGGCCACCACCGGGGCGACGTACTCGGGGGTGAGCTTGGCGAACACCTCGGGCGGCAAGATGTCCTGGGTCATGCGGGTGGCGGCGATCGGCGCCAGCGCATTGGCGTGGATGTTGTACTTGGCGCCCTCCAGGGCCAGCGTGTTGATCAACCCCACCAGCCCCATCTTGGCCGCCCCGTAGTTGGACTGCCCGAAGTTGCCGAACAACCCGCTGGTGGAGGTCGCCACCACGACCCGCCCGTAGCTCTGTTCGCGGAAGTGCGGCCAGGCGGCGCGAAGGACGTTGTACCCGCCGTAGAGGTGAACCTTGAGCACGGCGTCCCAATTCTCGAACGGCATCTTGTGGAAGGTGCCGTCGCGCAGGATCCCGGCGTTGCTGACCACCCCGTGCACCGCGCCGAACTCCTCGAGCGCCGTCTTGACGATGTTGGCGCCGCCTTCCGGGGTGGCGACGCTGTCGTAGTTGGCGACCGCGCGACCGCCCGCGTTCTTGATCTCCACGACCACCTCGTCGGCCATCGCCGATCCCGCCCCGGTACCGTCGCGCGCCCCACCGAGGTCGTTGACCACGACACTGGCGCCCTCGCGGGCCAGGGTCAGGGCGTACTCGCGCCCCAATCCCCCGCCGGCACCGGTGACGACGATGACGCGATCCTGCACTCCGGGCATAGCTATCCCTTTCTGGCTGTCCTGTCTGGGCTCGATTGCCGTCGGTTCGCCGGTCTAGAACAGCCGGCGGGCCAACTTCCACGCCTTGTCTGTATACGGGGGATACAGCAGGGCCGAGAGATCGGGTCGGGTCGGTTTGGTGAGCACCGACTTGCGGTGACTGAATTCCTCGAAACCCCACCGGCCGTGGTAGGCGCCGATGCCCGAGGAGCCGACACCGCCGAACGGCAGCTTGGCGGTGGTCACCTGGAAAGCGAGATGGTTGACCACCATGCCGCCGGCAGGCACTTCCCTGATCACCCGCTCCCGCACGGTTTTACTGCCGGTGAACAGGTACGCCGACAGCGGTTTGGGCCGAGAGTTGACGAATTGTATTGCCTCGTCGAGGGATCGGACCGTGATCACCGGCAAGATCGGCCCGAAGATCTCGTTGGTCATCAGCGCGTCGCCGGGATCGGGATCGACGACGACGGTCGGCTCGATCCGCAGCCCGGCGGCGTCGCACGTGCCGCCCAGCGCGATCGTGCCCTTGGTGTCGCTCAGATATCCCGCCAGCCGATCGAACTGGCGCTTGTTGACGATGCGCAGCCCGCCCGGGTCGTCGGCGCCGAACCTGGTGATCGCCGCTCCGATCTTGTCGACCAGCGCGTCGCGGATCGTGACGTCGGCCAGCACGTAGTCGGGTGCGACGCACGTCTGACCTGCGTTGAGCAGTTTGATCCAGGCGATCCGTTTGGCGGCCACCTCGACATCGGCGTCGGCGGCCACGATCACCGGGCTTTTGCCGCCCAGCTCCAGCGTGACCGGGGTCAGATGCGGCGCCGCGCCTTCGTAGACCTTGCGGCCGATCTCGGTGCCGCCGGTGAACATCACCCGGTCGAAGCCCTGCGCGATCAGTTCCTGGCTCACCGCGCCGTCGCCCTCGATCACCGCCACCGCGTCGGTGTCGAGGTACTTCGCCGCCAGCTCGGCCATCAGCGCCGACGACGCGGGGGCGATCTCGGAAGGCTTGAGCACCACGGCGTTTCCGGCGGCGATCGCCCCGACCGCCGGGCCGAGCGTCAAATAGAACGGGTAGTTCCAGGCGCCGATGATCAGCACCGTGCCGTAGGGCTCGTATTCCACCCAGCCGCGGCCGGGCAGTTGCGCCAGCTCGAGCAGCCGATACGCGCGGCGCATCCATTTCTTGACGTGCTTGGCGGCGTAGCGCGCCTCGGCGGCAGTCGCCGCGGTGTCGGCCAGCCAGGCCTCGAACGGCTTGCGGCACAGATCCGCGTGCAGCGCGGCGGCGATCTCGGCCTCGTTGTCGGTCATCATCTTCTCGAGCGCGCGCAATTGGGTGCGCCGCCACTGCAGGCTGCGAGTCTTTCCGCTGGCGAAGGTTTTCCGCAGCTGCGCGACCGTCTTGGGGATGTCCGGTCCCGCGGGCGAGCCGACCCCGGCGGATGCGGTGTTTGCTGCGGCGTCGGTGGTCATCGGTCCCCTTCCTGGCCGGCGGAAACCTTATCGTAACCAACCACCCGGTTGGGCAACAGGTGGCCGGGGTGATCCCCGGGGGCTCAGGCGATTTTTTCGGCCGTGACGAATTGGGCGAGAGCGTCCTTGTCGTCGGCCATCGGCGCGTCGGGCACCCAGCGGTGAAGCCGGCGCATCTCGTCGCCCGAGTGGTGCGCGCTCGCCCGCCAGCCGTGCCGATCGAGCCAGTCGGCGACGTCCGCGCGGTCGTCGTCGTGATAGATCAGGTCGCTCACGTCCACCGTCGGCTCCAGACCGAGTTGGTCGGCCACCTTCTGGAACCGTTCACGCATCTCCTGGCGCCGCTCGTCGGCACGACGGGCCGCGGTTTCCACCGCGAGGCGGCTGCCGGGCGCGCTGAGCGCGGTGATCTGCTCGAACAGCCGATCCTGCGCGTCGGCCGGCAGGTACATCAGCAGACCCTCGGCCAGCCAGGCCGTCGGGACCGCCGGGTCGAAGCCGGCACCGCACAGCGCACCCGGCCAGTCGCGGCGCAGGTCGATCGGCACCTCGCGACGCTCGGCCGACGGGGCCACGCCGTGGGCGGCCAGGGTCGCGGTTTTGTAGGCGATCACCTTGGGCTGGTCGATCTCGTACACGGTGGTGCCGGCCGGCCAGTCCAGCCGGTAGGCCCGGGAATCCAGCCCCGATGCCACGATCACCACCTGCCGGACGCCGGCATCCATCGCGGCGGCGAAAAAGGCGTCGAAGAAGTGCGTGCGCACCGCCTGGTAGCTGCGCATGTGCGCAAAGACCGCGGCGATCTCGGGGTCGAGCGCTTCGACTTTGGCCACCATCGACGCGTCGAGCACGCTCTCCCACACGCCGACCCCGGCGTTGCGGACCAGGATCCCCGCGTAGGGGTCGCGGATCAGCGGGTCGGGGCCGTCGGTTTCGATCGCGCGGGCGGCAGCCACCATCACCGCGGTGGAGCCGACGCTGGTGGCGATGTCCCAGGTGTCGTCATCGGTGCGCGCGGTGCTCACGGTGTGTCCCCGAGCCGCGCCCGGATCAAGGTGCTGGTGATCGCCTCGGCGACCAGGTCCTGCGGGATGGGCCGGCCGAGTCGGGCCATTTCGTCGGCATTGGCCACCGCGTGGACCTGCCAGCCGTGTTCGGTCAGCCACTGCGCGGGGTCGGCGCGGCCGGTGTCGCCGAAGGTCAGTGCCTCGACGTCGATGTCCAGACCCAGCCGCTGCAGCCGTGCCCGCCGGGCCCGCCGGACCGCCCGGCGCCGCGCCTCGTTGGCCGGGTCGACGTGGAATTCCTCGACGCCGATCCAGCTGCCGAGGACGCTGAGCGCCGCAGCCCTTTCGAACAGCCGATTCTGCGCATCGGCCGGCAGGTACGGCAGCAGACCCTCGGCCAGCCAGGCGACGGGTTGGCTGGGGTCGTATCCCGCGGCGGTCAGTGCGGCCGGCCAGTCGTCGCGCAGGTCACAGGCTATCGGACGCCGTGTCGCGGCGGGAGCCGCGCCCGCCGATTCCAGCGTATCCGCCTTGTAGCGCAACACCTCGGGCTGGTCGATCTCGTAGACCGTGGTGCCGGACGGCCAATCCAGCCGATACGCGCGCGAATCCAGACCCGCGGCAAGGATGACCACCTGACGGACGCCGGCCTGCGCGGCGCGGTCGAAGTACTCGTCGAAGAAATGGGTCCGCACCGCCTGGTAGTCACAGGCCACGCGGTGGGCTCGCCGCAGCTGCTCGTCGTCGCCGATCCACTCCAGGTCGGGGCTGGCCAGCCGCGTCCAGGCCGGCCCGGCCGCTGACACCAGCACGTCGGCGAACTGGTCACGGATCAGCGGGTCGGCCGATGCGGTCTCGACCGCGCGGGCGGCGGCCACCATCATCGCGGTGGAGCCGACGCTGCTGACGATGTCCCAGCTGTCGCCGTCGGTCCGGATCGAGCGCACCTCGTCGAGATCAGTCATAACGCCAGCGATGATACCGAATAAGTTAGGTAAACTATATGCTGGTGTGCGCTATCTCACCGCACCAGGATGCCGGCCAATAGCCGTCGCAGTTGGGTGGCGATGGCGGCCATCGTGTGCGCGTTGTCCGCAAATCCGGCGTAGAAGACCACCCCGTACAACACGGCCAGCAGCAACTCCGTCAACGACGCGGCATCGGTGTCGGCGGAAAGTTCGCCCCGCTCGACCGCCGCGGCGACGGACCCGGCCAAGAAGGTGCGGATAGGGCCGATGGCATCGTCGTAGTCAAGTTCGCGATGCCGTTGGATTTCCAACACGGAGGTAACCAAAAATCTTGTCGCTGAGCTATTTTCGCCATCGGTGTCGATCGCGGCAGCCAGCAGTGCCGACACCCGGCCACCCAGTGTCGTTTCGTGCTGCGCCCGCGCGATACCGGTGTTGACGATCAGTTCGGTCGTTTGTCTCACGACTTCCCGAAACAGCGCCCGCTTACTCGGAAAATAGTGATTGATCGCGGGCCGGGTCAGGTCGGCGCGCAGCGCGATCTCCTGAAAAGTGGTGGCGTCGTAGCCTCGTTCGCTGAACACCTCCCGGGCCGCAAGCGTGATGCGCTTGCGGGTGTCGGCCGCCTTGGCTGCGGGAGGGCGACCGGGTCCCCGGCTCGCGGGGTGCGGCACGGCTAAATTGTGCCACACCTCACACTGCCGACCGATCGGATCAGCGGAGCCCGGGTTGCCGTCACGAGGCAGTTGATTGTGCGTTTTCATCCGCTCCCGACGGCGTGTCGCGTACGAATCCGCACAGTCGACGGGCTATCGAGCGGCGCGGTGTTTGATAGCCTGCCGCACATGCCAGATTCGGCTGCCGACGTCCGGCCGGGCAAATCCGTCCGGGATGCCGGGTATCTGCGCAAGTGGCTCGTCCTGGGCGGCATCGTTGGCGTCATCGCCGGCCTCGGGGCAGTCGTCTTCTATCTGGCCCTGACCTACACCACCGACGTTCTGCTCGGCCGGCTGGCCGGCTACCACGTCCCCACCCCGCGCAGCGAGGGCGGCAACCCCGGATCCCCCGGCTACGTCCGGCCGTGGGCTATTCCGTTGGTGACGACGGCGGGTGCGTTGGTGTCGGCGGCCATCGTGGCCAGGTTCGCGCCGGAAGCCAAAGGCCACGGCACCGACGACGCTATCGAGGCCGTCCACACCGACCCGCGCTCGATCCGGGCCCGCGTGGTGCTGGTGAAGATCGTGGCCAGCGCGTTGACCATCGGCTCAGGCGGATCCGGTGGCCGCGAAGGCCCCACCGCCCAGATCTCGGCCGGTTTCGGCTCGCTGCTGGCCCGTCGGCTGAACCTCACCGACGACGACGCCCGGGTCGTTGTGGCCCTGGGCATCGGCGCCGGCATCGGAGCCATTTTCGGCGCACCGCTGGGCGGGGCGGTGCTGGCCGCGTCGATCGTCTACCGCGAAGATTTCGAATACCGAACGCTGTACCCGGGTTTCGTCACCTCGGCCACGGCATACGCGGTGTTCGGCTCCTTCCTGGGCTTCGCCCCGATGTTCGGCTACATCGATGCCGAGTACCGCTTCGAGCAGGCCTGGCCGCTGGTGTGGTTCGTCGTCCTCGGGGTCGCGGCGGCGGGAGTCGGCTGGCTCTACGCTCGCATCTTCTACGGGACGGTCGCGGTGACCGAGCGGCTGCGGCTGCCCGCCGGCGCGGTCCTCAAGCCCACCCTGGGCGGCCTGCTGGTGGGGTTGGTGGCCTTGCCGATCCCGCAGATCCTCAGCAGTGGTTACGGCTGGATACAACTGGCCGCCGACACCGCGACACTCTCGGCGATTCCGTTGTGGATCGTCGTGCTGCTCCCGATCGCCAAGATCATCGCCACGGCGCTGTCGATCGGCACCGGCGGATCCGGCGGCATCTTCGGACCCGGGATGGTGATCGGGGCCTTCGTGGGAGCGGCTCTCTGGCGCGTCGGCGAGCTGGCGCAGCTGCCCGGAGTGCCGGACACCCCGGGGATCTTCGTGGTGGTGGGAATGATGGCGTGCTTCGGCAGCGTCGCCCACGCACCGCTGGCCATCATGATCATGGTCGCGGAGATGACCGGATCCTTCTCGGTGGTGCCGGGAGCGATCATCGCGGTGGGGATCGCGGCGTTGCTGATGTCTCGCACCACGGTGTCGATCTACCGGGCCCAGCGCCTCAACCGCGAAGCCGCCGAAGCAGCACGCGCGCACGATTGACCGCCCATCGCGCGAAGCGACAGGATGACGGTGTGACCACTCCGTTCGACGACCCGCAGGCCGAATTGGCGTGGATGTTTTTGCAGTGTCTCGGCGATTCGAGTGACCTGGACGAATGCTTCGCGCTGCTGAGCGACGACTTCACCTACTGGAATAGCGTCAATGCCACCGCGGTCGACACGGCGCAGCTGCGCCGGGGGATCCGGCAGCGCGGGCGTCCCGGCCCAGTCCGCTTCGAGCTCATCCGGTGCCTCAATGACGGCGAGGCCGTCGTGGTGGAGGCTCAGGGCCACGGCACCACCGCCGACGGGCGCCGCTTCGACAGTCCCTACGTGTTCATCTTCGAGACCCATGACGGGCTGATCACCGGTCTGCGTGAGTACAGCGATGCGCGTCTGGCGGCCCAGCTGTTCGACACGCTCTGATTCCGGACCGGCTAACCGCTCTCGACGCTGATGTCGGCTTTGTCAGGATAAAACGCGACATGGCCGGCGATCGCGGCGACCGCGGGATAGGGCTGCTCGTAGCACCAGATCACGTCCTCGACGGTGTCCCCGGCCGCGGTCGTGACGCTGTAATAGCCGGCTTCGCCCTTATACGGGCAGTAGCTGCTGGTCGCGGTGCGCGTCAGCACCTCGTGCACCACATCGGCCATCGGAATGTACTGCACCACCGGCAAAGTGGACTCTTTCAGGCTGAGTGCGCGAGAGGTGTCCGCGACGAGCTGGCCACGGACGCGGACCTGCACCCGGCCGCGGGTCGGCGTGATCGTGATCGGATGCTCGGCGCCGGGCTCCAGGACAGGCCGCTCGGTCATGGCGACATCGTCTCACGAAAGCACGCGTCGATCACGGCGCTGCTGCATCCAGAATCGGGCCGCCTCGCGGATGGATTCTTCGACCGGGCGCGGCTGCCAGCCGAGCTCGCGCACCGCCTTGCTGTGGTCGAGCGCGGCTTCGGATCGCATCATCCGCACCGAGGCGAGACTGAGTTGAGCGTCCGTGCCGCTGAGTCGGGCCCGCAGACTACCCAGCGCCCCCAACGCGTAGAGCACCGGCACCGGAATCGAGCGGCGCGGCGGCGGCACCCCGGCCTCGTCGGCCGCGATACGCACGACCTCTTTCAACGGCATCATCCGCTCGGAGATCAGATACCGTTCGCCGTTGCGCCCGTGTTGGGCGGCCAGGATCAGCGCCCGGGCCGCGTCGTCGACACCGACGACTTCCAGTTCGATGCCGTCCATCAGGAACGGCAGCTTGCCGAAGACCGCGCCGGCGATGAACGCCCCGTGCGGGGTGCGGCCCCAGTCACCGCTGCCGTATGTCGTGGAGACGCACATCGCGACGGCGGGCAGGCCGGCCTGCGCGGCATAGCGCAGCACCAGATCCTCGGCCTGCACCCGCGATTTCACGTAGGGGGTGAGTCGGCGACGCACGACGTGGTCGTCTTCGGTGGCCACCTGGCCGCGGCGACGGCCCACCGTCGCGTAGGTGCTGGTGAAGACGAAGCGGTGCAAGTGGGCGGCTATTGCTTCTTCGCAGGCCACGTCCAGGACATTGCGCAGACCGTCGACGTTGGTGCGAAACAGCGGCGACGGATCGCGCAGCCAGGCGCGGGTGTCGACCACGCAGTAGTAGACGTCGTCGCAACCGTCCATGGCCGCACGCAGCGTGGCGGTGTCGAACACGTCGCCGTAAAAGCGGGTGAGCGTCACGTCGTCGATGCTGCGGGTATCGGCATGCGGGCGCACCATCGCCCGCACCGCGGCCCCGCCGGCGACCAGCTGGCGGGTGACATGGGAGCCCAGGAAACCGTTGGCGCCGATGACCAGCTTGGGTCGGGTGCTCATGGCTGTTCTCCGTGCCGGCGCATCCACCGGGCGGCGTCGTCGTCGAGCGTTCCGAGGGCTTGTGCTTTTTTGCACCACGTCATCGCCGCCCGCGCGAAACGCAGCGGGTTGTAGATGTCTTCTTGACGGCACCACCGCCCGTCGCCGGCATAGGTGATGATCGAGATGTTGGTGGCGCTGATGACGGTGCCGTCGCCGGGATCGGTCATCATGTTGTCCAGCTCGCAGATGATCCGCGCGGTGGGTTCGTCGATCACCGACCACAACGACGGAAACGCGGTCATGTGGCTGCCGGGGAACGTCGTCATCGTCGTGCGGATCCAGCGGCGCACGGCGTCGCGGCCCTTCATCGTGCCGGCCGCGTGCTCGATGTAGTCGACGTCGGGCGTGTACTGCTCGACCCAGGCGTCCCAGTCTCTGGTGGCGGCGGCCCGGGCGACCGTCTGCTCGAATCTCACGAAGGCCGCCTCGAGTTCGGCGCGGGTGAAGGTGCCGGTCCTCACAGGTCAAACTAGAACACGTTCTACCGGGTTTTGTCGAGCAGTTCGTATCCTCGAATCATGACCAGCAACAGGGCGATCTTGGCGGGTGGCTGCTTTTGGGGCGTGCAGGAACTGTTTCGCAAGCAGCCGGGCGTAATTTCGACGCGGGTCGGCTACACCGGCGGCGACATCCCCAACGCCACCTACCGCAATCACGGCACGCACGCCGAGGCCGTCGAAATCATCTACGACCCGCAGCGCACGGACTATCGCACGCTGTTGGAGTTCTTTTTCCAGATCCACGACCCCACCACGAAGAACCGGCAGGGCAACGACATCGGCACCAGTTATCGGTCGGCGATCTTCTACCTCGACGACGAGCAGAAGCGCATCGCGGAGGAGACCATCGCCGACGTCGACGCGTCCGGCCTCTGGCCGGGCAAGGTGGTCACCGAGGTCAGCCCCGCCGGGGACTTCTGGGAGGCCGAGCCGGAGCACCAGGACTATCTGCAGCGCTATCCCACGGGCTACACCTGCCATTTCGCCCGGCCGGACTGGAAGCTGCCGCGCCGCGCCGGCGTCGACTAGGAGCCGGAATGGGCGCGAGATTGCGCCTATGGCTGTGATTTTCTCCAGACCACGACCCTCACGGCAATCTCGCGGACCCGGCCGGGCGAACACCGCGACCACACATCCCGGCCGAACAACAACACCGAGTCGGTCACATAGCGGCCCGACCGGCGATCACGTTGAGCTGGATCCGCGAACTCCCGTCGCTGGGTGCCGCAGCGCGCCCCGTTCAACGCCACGGGTTGAGCGCCTCGAGCGCCCTGTTGATCGACCTCAGCGGCAGCCCAGGCTTCCGCGATGCCGGCCTGTCGCGGTGATCTTGGTCGGCGGTCTTCGGGAGTTGACGGCGCTGGCCGTCGAAGACGGCCTTCGTGACCGGATTCGTGGAGGCTACCGCGGCACCCGCCACATCGGCCACAGCGTCGGCCCGCCGTTGGGCAGGGTGATCTCTCCGGTGACGGTGAAGCCGAAACGTTCGTAGTAGGGCACGTTGTCGGCCTTGCTCGACTCCAG
Source organism: Mycobacterium sp. (assembly GCF_008709575.1). Taxonomy (GTDB): domain Bacteria; phylum Actinomycetota; class Actinomycetes; order Mycobacteriales; family Mycobacteriaceae; genus Mycobacterium. The sequence goes on along the minus strand of NZ_VYIK01000012.1, from coordinate 43,698 downwards.
ATAGGCCGGGGCATGCTCGGCATCGCAGCGGCTGAGCCGGGAGCGCAGCAGGGCGTGTCCGAAACCTTTGCCGCGCACCGACGGGTCGCTGCCGAGCACGGCGAGATACCAGTGCGGTTCCGCGGGGTGGTGGCGTTCTATCGATCTGACGGCCGCCCGTGCCGCGGCAGAGCGCACGCCGAAAGTGCGGATCAGTGCCGGCAGCATCGCCAGTTGCGCGCGTCTGGATTGCCGCCACCGGTTCGGTGGATCCCACAACGCCGCCCCGCCGACAACGGTCCCGTCACACGCCAGTTCCACGCCACCGCCGGCCAGATGATGGTGCCGGGTCAGGGCCGCGAACAGCCTCGGCAATGCCGCTGCACGCGAAGTATCGTCGGGCAGCATCCACATCATCACCGGGTCGTCATGGAACGCCCGGCCCAGGATCCGTGACAGCGCCCTGATGTCGGTTCTGCGTGCCGGGCGCGCCCGGATCATTGGAATCCGCCTTGTCATATCCGCCAACGTTAACCCGGTCGGCTGCATTGGTTGTAGCGTCTGAGGAGTCGCCGACTTCAGGGGATTTCAACCATGTGGGACTTTGAAACAGACCCGCAGTACCAGCGCAAGCTGGACTGGGTCGAAGAATTCATGATCGATGAGCTCGAGCCGCTGGATCTGGTCGAACTCGATCCGTACGACAAGAAGAACCCCGACACGATGGCGCTCTTGCGGCCCTTGCAGCACAAGGTCAAAGAGCAGGGGCTGTGGGCCGCGCACCTGACCCCCGAGCTCGGCGGCCAAGGCTACGGCCAGGTCAAGCTCGCACTGCTCAACGAAATTCTCGGCCGCTCCCGCTGGGCGCCGTCGGTGTTCGGCTGCCAGGCACCCGACTCAGGCAACGCCGAGATCATCGCGCTGTTCGGCACCGACGAGCAGAAGACACGCTATCTGCAGCCGTTGCTCGACGGCGAGATCAGTTCCTGCTATTCGATGACCGAGCCGCAGGGCGGTTCGGATCCGGGTCTGTTCGTCACCCGCGCCGAGCGTGACGGCCAGTGCTGGGTGATCAACGGCGAGAAGTGGTTTTCCAGCAATGCTCGACACGCCAGCTTCTTCATCGTCATGGCTGTCACCAATCCCGAGGCCCGAACCCGCGAAAAGATGTCGCTGTTCATCGTTCCGGCCGAGACACCGGGCATCGAGATCGTCCGCAACGTCGGGGTCGGCGCCGATGCCCACGCCACCCATGGCTACGTCCGCTATACCGATGTACGAGTGCCCGCCGACCATCTGCTCGGCGGCGAAGGGCAGGCGTTCGCGATCGCCCAGACCCGGCTCGGCGGCGGCCGCATCCATCATGCGATGCGCACGATCGCGCTGGCCCGGCGCGCGTTCGACATGATGTGCGAGCGGGCCGTGTCGCGGCAGACCCGGTTCGGCCGGCTGGCCGATTTGCAGATGACCCAGGAGAAGATCGCCGACAGCTGGATCCAGATCGAGCAGTTCCGGCTGCTGGTGTTGCGCACCGCATGGTTGATCGACAAGCACCACGATTACCAGAAGGTGCGCCGTGACATCGCCGCGGTGAAAGTCGCGATGCCGCAAGTGCTGCACGATGTGGTGCAACGCGCTATGCACCTGCACGGCGCGCTGGGCGTGTCCAACGAGATGCCGTTCGTGAAGATGATGGTCGCCGCCGAGTCGCTGGGTATCGCCGACGGCGCCACCGAACTGCACAAGATGACCGTCGCCCGCCGTACTTTGCGTGAATACCAGCCCGTGTCAACACTTTTCCCGTCCCAGCATCTGCCGACTCGGCGCGCCGAGGCGCGGGCCCGCCTGGCTGAACGCCTCGAGCACGCGGTTGCCGAATTCTGAGGTCACCGCAGTCGATTTACGGCCCCCAAATCATCAGGTCTTCCATCCCGTTGTTCATCGTCACGGTGTTCGGCGATGGGCCGGTGACGTCGAAGTGGATCTTGCCGGTCGACTGTGCGCCCTCGGGAATGGTGGCCCCGCTGATGTTGGTGGGGCTGGCGACGAACCACAGCACCCGGTAGGCGGCTTGGTTGGGAGCCACGGCGTTGAACTGCGAAATGGCCGGGGTGACGCTACCCCGAATGGCGTCGACGGTGGCGGTGGCTTCCCAGATCTGTCCGGCCGGGGTGTAGCCCGGCATCTCGTCGGTGCTGGGCCGGAGGTTGCTGACCTTCCAACTGAGGACAACCTGTCCGACGGTGTCGGTCATCGTGAGCGTGTCGCCGAGTTTGCCGACAATGGGGTATGCAGCTGCTGCCCGCGGTGCGCCGGCGGCGGCGATTATGGTCATGAGCCCCGTCGTGAGCACCGCCGCCACTGCAGTCATGGTCCTCGTGAGGATCTTCATTGATGCGCTCCCTATTCGTTAGGCGACAGTCGTCGCAAACCAATAGTGGATGAATCAATGATCAAGGCCGTTGTTTTATTCCGGCGGGCATGTTGAGGGGCCCGGACCGCGTTTGCGCGGCGTCACCAGAGGTAACGCACGATGCTTTCGGCGACGCACGCGGGTTTGGCGGATCCTTCGATCTCCACGGTGGTCGACAGGGTCGCCTGCACGGCGCCGTCACCGAGGTCGTCGACACCGACCAATGAGCTATGAGCCCGGATCCTGGATCCGACCGGCACCGGCGCCGGGAAGCGGACCCTGTTCAAGCCGTAGTTGACGGCCAGTTTGATGCCGCTGACCGTGTAGATGTCGTGCCATAGCCGGGGCAGCAGTGCCAGCGTCATGAAGCCGTGCGCGATCGTGGTACCGAACGGGCCGGCGGCCGCCTTGTCGGCATCGACATGGATCCACTGGTGATCGCCCGTCGCGTCGGCGAACCGATCGACGTCTGGCTGCGTAATGGTCACCCAATCGCTGTGCCCGATGTCGTGACCCGCGGCGGCCGCGAGGTCGGCGGCTGACTCGAAGATACGCACTGCGTCTTCTCCTCCGTTTCGGCTGGTAAGCATCGTGCCCAGGCTGTATACCACGGGCCGGGCACAATGAGCGGATGAGGCTGCTGCTTGCCGACACCCACGTTCCGCTGCGTGCGCGCGAGCTGCCGGCTCCGGTCTGGGATGAAGTCGGCAACGCCGACGTCGTCCTGCACGCCGGTGATTGGGTAGCACCGGAATTGCTCGATGAGCTGAGCGCCAAAGCTGCACGGCTGGTCGGGTGCTACGGAAACAACGACGGGCCCGTGCTGCGATCGCGCTTGCCGGAACGTGCCGACGTGATGCTGGGCGGCCTGCATTTCACCGTCGTCCACGACACCGGCGCTGCCGCCGGTCGGGAAGCACGGATGTCGCGGCGCTACCCCGACAGTGACGTGCTGGTGTTCGGGCACAGCCATATCCCGTGGGACACCACGACACCTACCGGCCTGAGACTGCTGAACCCGGGTTCGCCGACCGATCGGCGCAGACAGCCCACCGGCACCTACATGACCGCGACCATCGCCGGCCAGGCGTTGACCAGCGTCGTGCTCCACCGGTTGGGTGCCCGCAGACCATGATCGGTTTCACCGTGTGCGGCTCGACGGATCGTCGAGTCCGCTCCGAGGTGTAATCGTTAGCCAACCGCGACGTCACACCCCGTGGTGACAGCCGGGGTCAGCCGCCCCGCCGTGTTTGACTGCGACAAAGAGTCGTTCGACCGCATCATGCGGCACAGGGAGTTGGGTGGATAGGAGCCATGACATTCGTTGACAAGTTACGAGACGCGGCAACACGATTGGCGGGTCGGCTGACGATCGCTGCCCTGGGAGCCGCCCTGCTGCCCGGCCTGATCGGCACCGTCGGCGGCACGGCAACCGCACAGGCGTTCTCCAAACCGGGTCTGCCGGTTGAGTATTTGCAGGTACCGTCGCCGTCGATGGGCCGCGACATCAAGGTGCAATTCCAGGGCGGCGGACCGCACGCGGTGTACTTGCTCGACGGCTTGCGCGCCCAGGACGACTACAACGGCTGGGATATCAACACCCCTGCGTTCGAGGAGTATTACCAGTCGGGACTGTCGGTGGTGATGCCGGTGGGCGGTCAGTCCAGTTTCTACACCGACTGGTACCAGCCGTCGCTGGGCAACGGCCAAAACTACACCTACAAGTGGGAGACGTTCCTGACCAAGGAGCTACCACCGTGGCTGCAGGCCAACAAAGGCATCTCACCGACCGGTAATGCCGCGGTGGGCCTGTCGATGTCGGGTGGGTCCGCGCTGATCCTGGCCGCCTACTACCCGCAGCAGTTCCCTTACGCGGCGTCGCTGTCAGGTTTTTTGAACCCGTCGGAAGGTTGGTGGCCGACCCTGATCGGCCTGGCGATGAACGACGCGGGCGGCTACAACGCCAACAGCATGTGGGGCCCGTCGAGCGACCCGGCGTGGAGGCGTAACGACCCCATGCTGCAGATTCCGCGGCTGGTCGCCAACAACACCCGGCTCTGGATCTACTGCGGCAACGGAACACCCAGCGAACTGGGTGGCGACAGCATGCCGGCCAAGTTCCTGGAAAGTTTCACGCTGCGCACCAACGAAGCGTTCCGCAGCAACTACCTGGCGGCCGGCGGTACCAATGCGGTGTTCAACTTCCCGCCCAACGGCACCCACGACTGGGGCTACTGGAACCAACAGTTGGTGGCCATGAAGCCGGACATCCAGCGGGTGCTCAACGGCGTACCGAACGCGGCCTGACCCGAATCGGCAGCAGCGCAGCGCGGCGCTGCTGCCGATTCTTTTCACACGCACGCATCCGCCCGTCGAATCCGGGCTAATCCCACAGTCCGCGGCGATCGGCGTAGAAAAAGGTGTATCCGGTGGTCAGTGCGCACACCACACTGGCCGCCGCCAGCATCTGGGTACCGCCGGTGACCACGCTGATCAACCCGCCGGCGACGACGCCGACCACGAATCCGGCGAACAACAGAAAATAGCCGAGCCAGTCTTGCAGTGTTCCGCCGGTGAGATGGCGTTCGATGCCTTGACCCATCTTCACCAGCGTTCCGGTGACATAGCTCAACGGGATCGACACCTCGCCGCCGGAGACGAAGGTGGTGTTCAACGCGCCCACCCCGAAGGTGACCAACACGATCGGCAAAAACGGCAGCGGAACCGCCGGTCCGCCGCCGACGGTGAGGTCCAGCACCGTGGCCAACACCAGCGCCAACGTGGTGAGCACGGTCGCGCCGTGCGGTCGGGTGGGCCACAGGTAGCGCCGGCACAACGACGCGGTCACCACTCCGCCGACAAACGCAAGGATCAGCACCACCGCCGACACCGCCAGCCAGCGTTGATCGGTGAAATAGCCCAGTGCTGCGAGTTGGGCGTTGCCGGTCATCAACGTCACGAAGTATCCGGCGGAGTGGGTGTAGGCGGTCGCTCCCAGCAGACCGGCCAACGCCGCCAGGACCCACGACAATCTGGCCTCGCTGTCGAACATCGCGCCGAGCCGGTTCACGTGGTCGTCACGCGGTCATAGTACCGACATACGAGCGACCGCGCGCAGCGGAATCGGCAGCCAGCCGGGCCGGTGCCGAGACTCGTATCCGGTTTCGTAGACCGCCTTGTCCAGCTCGTAGGCTGCCAGCAGCGGGGCCCAATCCCGCGGGTCGACCCCGGAAGCGGCCGCATAGCCGTCGCAAAACGCGCTGCGATTGCGTTCCACCCATTCGCGTGAGCGGGCCGCCAGCTGCTTGTCGTCGGCCTCGTCGAGCAACGGACTATACGCGGCGTACTCGTAGGACCTTAGGACCCCGGCGACGTCGCGCAGGGGGGAGTCCGGTGCGCGCCGCTCGTGCAGCGGCTGACCCGGCTCGCCCTCGAAGTCGATCAGCAGCCAGGTTTCCGGCGTACGCAACACCTGCCCCAGATGCAGATCGCCATGCACGCGTTGCACCGTGATCGCTTGGCCGGCGAGTTCCCGGAATTGCTTCTCGATCGTCGCGGCGTACTGCCCGAGTTCGGGCACCGCCGCCGCGGTCGCCGACAGCCTCGCCAGCACGGTGTCCACCGGGAAGGTGGCCTGCGCCGTGCCGAGTTTGTCCGCCAGCGTGGTGTGCACGGAGGCCACCGCCTCGCCGAGCCGGTAGGACTCTGCAGCGAAGTCGCCGCCGACCTCGTAGGCATACAGGTCACCCTCGGCTAACAAGTCCCGCACGCTGGCGGTGGCCATCGCCCACCCTTCTGCCGCGTTGCCGGCGTAAGCGCTCACCATGCCCAGGGCGACGGGCTCACCGTTCAACGCGGCTTCGTAGGAGCCCAGCAGCCGGGCCACGTGCGGATTGCCGGCACGGGCCAACACCCGATTCAGTTCGATATCGGGGTTGATTCCGCTGCTGACCCTGCGAAACACCTTCAAGATCGCGTCTTCGTCGAAGATCACGCTGGTGTTGCTCTGCTCGGCCTGCGACACCCGCGGTGTGGCGTCCACCGGCAGCACGGCATCCGGCTCCTTGACGAAAGACACGTTGTCGCGCCGGGCCGCGGAGTCGATCAACCCCAGCAAGAACCTAGCCGCGTCCGGGTCATACAGCCCGTCATAGGCGGTGCGGTCATTGTCGGTGCCGATGGTGGCGGCGGCGGTGTAGTCGGCAATGGGCCCGGAATCCCAGCTCACGATCACCTGGTAACGCTCCGGAGAACCGTCGGCGTAGGCGACGTCGACCAACTCGAGGTCGATGTCGTCGCTCAGTGCTACCACCACGGCCGGCTCCGCGGAGGACAGCTGCCGGCCGCGCCCTGCATACCAGCGTTGTTGGGCAAGCCATTGCGCAAGCGGCAAACTCATGGTGTCTCCTGTGACTCGGTCAGCTCGAACCAGTAGAACCCGTGTCCTGGCAGCGTCAGCAGATACGGCTTTTGGGTAATCGGCGGGAATTCCACCCGTCCCGTCAGTTCGACCGGGGTATAGGTGCTCCATTGCTGAAGGTTCAGTTCGATCGGTTGCGGAAAGCGCGACATATTGTTGACGCAGAGCACGACGTCTCCCTGGGATTCCCGGACGAAGGCCAGCACCGACGGATTCGACCCGCCGAGTTCGCGGAATGTGCCGATGGCAAACGCCGGGTGGCGACGCCGAACCGCCAGCATGGTGCGCGTCCAGTTGAGCAACGAGGTCGACCTGTCCCGCTGGGCCTCCACATTGACGGACTGATAGCCGTAGACCGGATCCTGGATCGGCGGCAGGTAGAGCCGGCCGGGATTGGCGGTGGAGAAGCCCGCGTTGCGGTCTGGTGTCCACTGCATGGGAGTGCGGACCGCGTCGCGGTCACCCAGCCAGATCACATCACCCATACCGATCTCGTCACCGTAGTAAATCACCGGCGAGCCGGGCAGTGACAGCAGCAGTGCGGTGAACAACTCCATCTGGTCACGGTCCTTCTCCAGCAGCGAGGCCAGCCGGCGGCGAATACCGACATTGGCTTTCATCTGCGGATCCTTGGCGTACTCGGAGTACATGTAGTCACGTTCCTCGTCGGTGACCATTTCCAGGGTGAGTTCATCGTGGTTGCGCAGGAAAATGCCCCACTGGGCCATCTCCGGGATGGGCGGCGTCTGCGCCAAGATCTCCGAGATCGGGAAGCGGGATTCCCGGCGAACCGCCATGAATATTCGGGGCATCAGCGGGAAGTGAAACGCCATATGACACTCGTCGCCGCCGGTGGCGGGGTCGCCGAAGTACTCGACGACATCGCTGGGCCACTGGTTGGCCTCGGCGAGCAGCATGCGGCCGGGGAATTCGTCGTCAACCACTTTGCGGCAGCGCTTGAGGAAGGCGTGGGTCTCGGGCAGGTTCTCGCAGTTGGTGCCCTCCCGCTCGAAGAGGTACGGCACCGCGTCCAGCCGGAACCCGTCGATGCCCAGACCCAGCCAGAACCGCATGACGTCGAGCATCGCCTCCTGCACGGCCGGATTGTCGTAGTTCAGGTCGGGCTGATGGGAGAAGAAGCGGTGCCAGTAGAACTGGCGGCGGACGGGGTCGAACGTCCAGTTGGATTCCTCGGTGTCGACGAAGATCACCCGCGCGTCGGCGTATTTGTCGCTGGTGTCGCTCCAGACGTAGAAGTCCCCATAGGGACCGTCGGGGTCGCGGCGCGACTCCTGGAACCACGGATGCGAATCGGAGGTGTGGTTCATCACCAGATCGGTGATGATGCGGATACCCCGCCGGTGGGCGGCATCGAGCAGCTCGACGAAGTCGTCGACGGTGCCGAACTCGGGCAGCACCTTGTGGAAGTCGCGGATATCGTAGCCGCCGTCGCGCAGCGGAGAGTCGTAAAAAGGCGGCAGCCACAGACAATCCACGCCCAGCCATTGCAGGTAGTCCAGCCGCTCCATCAGGCCGCGGAGATCGCCGATCCCGTCGGCGTTGGAGTCGTAGAACGCCCGGACGAGCACCTCGTAGAACACGGCGTGCTTGAACCACGTCGGGTCGGTGGGAAGCTCGCGCGCTTCCCGGAAATCGCCGGCGGTCGGATGTTCCACGACACCCGCCTCGACACGGCTTCCCGCTGTCGGATCGTGTTGGACGCTTTTGTCGACTCGGCTCACATCCACAGTGCTATGCGTACCCCATACCTGGCGCGTGGAATCGTCTGCGCCAGGCTACGTTTGCTTACCGACAGGCGTTTCGGTCGGGACCAACGTCAGCCGGGCGGCCCGGACGCGAGGGTCACGTTCTCGACCCGCGTGCCACCCAAACTTATACCGCCGCTGCGCACCCCGATCGCGACCGTGTCGCCCGGATGGTGCTGGTCGAGCAGGTTGGTCAACGCGGTGGCCGAATTGACCGGGTTGTTGTCGACCGACACGATTCGGTCGCCCTGGGTGATTCCCACCTGGGCGGCCGGGGCTCCGGGAACCACTCGCTGGACGAGCACACCGGGCCCGTTCGGGGAATCGGTGACACCGAGGCCCAGGAAACCCGTCGGGCCGATGTGCACCGTCGGCGAGGCAGCGCCCGAGCGGATCTGGTTGGCGATGGCCATGGCCTCGTTGATCGGGATCGCGAAACCCTCGCCGCGGCCGAGTTTGTAGTTGGCCGATGCCGCGGTGTTCATGCCGATCACCTGATTGTTGCTGTTGACCGTGGGCCCGCCGGAGTCGCCGGGCCGGATGGCCGCATCGACCTGGATCAGGTTGTCCAACGTCTCCGTGCTGCCGGTCAGGGCGTCCGACGCCGACACCGTCTGGTTCAGCGCGACGACCTTACCGGACACCGCGCTCGGTGTCCCACCGACACCGCCGGCGTTGCCCAGCGCCACGATCGGCTCGCCGATGCGCACCAGTGCCGAATCGCCGATGTTGGCCGCCGGCAGTCCACCGGCCCCGCCGAGTTGGAGCACCGCGACGTCCTGGCTGCGGTCGTAGCCGAGCACCTCGACCGGGTAGGTCTGGCCGTTGGCGATCGACCGGGCGCTCATCTCCGTCGCACCGGCGATCACGTGGTTGTTGGTCAGCACCACGCCGTTGGGATCGATGACGATCCCGGTTCCGGCGCCCGCGGCGCTCTGGTAGGCCATCTTCGTGTCGATGTCGACGATCTCCGGTCCTACCTGCGCAACCGTCGCCAACGGATCGGGGGCGGGCTCCAGGGGCCGGGGCGGGGCCCATGGCACCGCCTGGGCCGGCGCCGCGGCGAAAACCAGTCCGACAGTCCCAGCCAGACTGAGTAACCACAACCACCACGGCGTCCGGCGGTGCGATCGGCTCATCCCGTTACCTCCTGCGGAAACTTCGTTTCGTCCACTTCAGACCGCGTTCGGCTGGGACCGCCGCGAAAATAGGGACCGAATACGGACCAAGGATAGATAACCACCATATTGCCTGAGCAAACGATACCCATCAGCCGCGGCCGGCCAGCGGTCCGCGGAGGTGGTGGCTGACGTCGCCGACCATGTCGATCAGCGTGTAATCGCGGAAACTGAACCGCCAGCGGCCGTCGACGCACTCGAAACGGTCCTGGTAGCGGCCGGCGACGATCGGTTGCAGAGCGAGCCCTTCGGTCTGCTGCAGCACCGTGTAGTAGCTACGGCAGGACGCCGTGCCCCGGTGGTCATCCACCTCGATGATCGGATTGGTCACGACGTGCTTGGTGCGCGGTGTGCCGTCAGGGTAGAGCACCACCGTCGCCTTCCACAGCGCCAACATGGCGGCGGCGTCGACGGTGCCCACCCCGGGTTCCTCGCCGGGGGCGACCCGTAGCCTGGCGTGCTCGAACAGCGACGCCGCCCCGACCAGATCTCCGCTGTCCATACATTCGGCGTAGCGATAGAGCAGGTTGGCGATCTGTGTTTCAGCGGGCACAAGCCGACGGTAGCGCGGTCACGATGCGGTGAGAGGTGCCGACTCTAGGCTGGTCTCTAGGGTGGTCCCTAGGCTGGTCCCTAGGCTGGTCCCTAGGCTGGTTTGGTGGCCGACTTCGACCCCAGGGCCAGCTTCGCCCGAGCGTCGGTGGCATGCCTGGCGACGGCCACACCCGACGGCAGGCCGCATGTGGTTCCGGTGGTCTTCGCGCTCGGCGACGAGATCGTCTACACCGCAGTCGACGCCAAGCGCAAGAGCACGCTGCGGCTGCGCCGGCTGGCCAACATCGACAGCAATCCCCGGGTGAGCGTGCTGGCCGAGCACTACGTCGACGACTGGACCCAGCTGTGGTGGGTGCGTGTCGACGGGCTCGCCGCGATCCACCGCGACGGCGCCGCGCTGCAGACCGGCTACGCGCTGCTGCGGGCTAAATACCCGCAGTACCACCGGGTCGCGTTGAGCGGACCGGTGATCGCCGTCGAGGTACGGCGCTGGAGCAGCTGGCACGCCTGAGGCCGGCGGCCGGTATCGTGCCGACATGACGTCGCGGGACCACGGGGAACCCGGCGATGCCCCGTCGGCGGCGCAGGAAGCACGCACCGTCGCCGCCTCGACCAACGTCGGCACCCTGGCGACGCTGACCGCCCACGGCGACCCCTGGGCGTCGCTGGTGACCTACGGGGTGCTGGGTTGCGGCGCGCCCGTTTTGTGCCTGTCCCGGCTGGCCGAGCACGGCCGCAACCTCGAGCGTGATCGCCGGGCCAGCATCGTCATCGTCGCACCGTCGACCCACCCCGATCCGCTGGCCGCCAGCCGGGTCACCCTGGCCGGGCTGGCCGAGCAGCCGACCGGGGCGGAGCGCGCCGCCGCCCGGGAAGCCCACCTGCTCGCCGTCCCCGCAGCCACGCGTTACATCGACTTCAGCGACTTCGCGCTATGGGTGTTGCGGGTGCGGCGGGTGCGCTGGGTGGGCGGGTACGGCCGGATGGACTGGGTGAGCGCCGCGTCCTACGCGGCCGCCGAGCCGGACCCGATCCGGCCGCACACCGACGCGGTGATCACACGCCTGCACACCGATCATGCCGCCGCGCTGCTGACCTTGGCGCGGGTGTTCGGCGGCCACCCGGACGCCCGCTCGGCGACCTGCACCGGCGCGGACCGGTACGGCTTGGACCTGCGCGTGGTGACCGAGCGCGGTGTGGCCTACACCCGGGTGGGCTACCCGGCGCCGATCAGCTCGATCGACGACCTGCCCGAAGCCATCGAAATTCTGGTCGGGTCAGCCGGCAACTGACGTGACCCGCCGCGGCTCGCAGAGCTCTCGAGTTGCCGGCGGGTTGGTCTTGTGCTATGCGGGGCGCTTCAGGAAGGGTGGTCCCAAAGGAGGGACGTCATGGCAGACAAGGTCAATACTTCCCCGGGCGCAGCGGTGGCCCCCGCCACCGACGGCCCGGCCACGGTCCGCAACGTGGTGCTGGTCGGCCCGTCCGGCGCCGGCAAGACCACCCTGGTCGAGGCGCTGCTGGTGGCGTCCGGGGTGTTGTCCAGACCCGGCTCCGTCGCCGACGGCACCACGGTCTGCGACTTCGACGAGGCCGAGATTCGCCAGCAGCGTTCGGTGGGGCTTGCCCTCGCGTCGCTGGCGCACGACGGCATCAAGGTCAACCTGGTCGACACCCCCGGCTACGCCGACTTCGTCGGCGAGCTGCGGGCCGGGTTACGGGCTGCGGACTGTGCGTTGTTCGTGATCGCCGCCAACGACGGCGTCGACGAGGCGACCAAATCGCTCTGGCAGGAGTGCGACCAGGTCGCCATGCCACGGGCCGTGGTGATCACCAAGCTCGATCATGCCCGGGCCAACTACCACAACGCGCTGTCGGCCGCCCACGATGCGTTCGGCGACAAGGTGCTGCCGCTGTACCTGCCGACCGACGGCGGGCTGATCGGGCTGCTGTCGCAGACCCACTACCGCTACGACGGCGGCGCCCGCACGACGCGCCCGCCGGAAGCCGAACACGCCGCGCAGATCGAGGAGCACCGCAGCGCGCTGATCGAGGCGATCATCGAGGAGTCCGAAGACGAATCGCTGATGGAACGGTATCTGAGCGGGGAGGCGATCAACGAGGCGGTGCTCATCGACGACCTGGAGAAAGCCGTTGCCCGCGGCTCGTTTTTCCCGGTCATCCCGGTGTGCAGCAGCACCGGCGTCGGCACGCTGGAACTGCTGGAGCTCGCCACCCGCGGGTTCCCGTCGCCGCTGGAACACCCGCTACCCGAGGTCTTCACCCCGCAGGGCGTCGCCCGCAGCGGACTGACCTGCGATGCCGGCGGGCCGCTGCTCGCCGAAGTGGTGAAGACCACGTCGGACCCCTATGTCGGCAGGGTGAGTTTGGTACGGGTGTTCTCCGGGACCATCAAGCCCGACGCGACGGTGCACGTGTCCGGCCACTTCGCGTCCTTCTTCGGCGGCGCGAACAGCCACGCCGACCACGATGAGGACGAGCGAATCGGCACCCTGTCTTTCCCGTTGGGCAAACAGCAGCGGCCCGCGTCGGTCGTGCTGGCCGGCGACATCTGCGCCATCGGCCGGCTGAGCCGGGCCGAAACCGGCGACACCCTCTCGGACAAGTCGGACCCGCTGGTACTCAAACCGTGGGTCATGCCCGAGTCCCTGCTGCCGGTCGCAATCCAGGCGCACGCCAAGGCCGACGAGGACAAGCTCTCGGTCGGATTGGGCCGGTTGGCCGCCGAGGATCCCACGCTGCGCATCGAGCAGAACCCGGAGACCAACCAGATCGTGCTCTGGTGCATGGGAGAGGCGCACGCCGGGGTGGTGCTCGACGCGCTGGCAAACCGTTACGGGGTCACCGTGGACACCGTCGAGCTTCGGGTCCCGCTGCGGGAAACCTTCGCCGGCAGGGCCAAAGGCCACGGCCGGCACGTCAAGCAGTCCGGCGGACACGGCCAGTACGCCATCTGCGACATCGAGGTGGAGCCGCTGCCGGAAGGCTCGGGCTTCGAGTTCGTCGACAAGGTGGTCGGCGGCGCGGTCCCGCGTCAGTTCATCCCCAGCGTGGAAAAGGGCGTCCGCGCCCAGATGGAACGGGGCGTCCTGGCCGGATACCCGGTGGTCGACATCCGGGTCACCCTGCTCGACGGCAAGGCCCACAGCGTCGACTCGTCGGACTTCGCCTTCCAGATGGCCGGTGCCCTGGCGCTCAAGGAGGCCGCGGCGGCGACCAAGGTGATCCTGCTCGAGCCGATCGACGAGGTCTCGGTGCTGGTACCCGACGACATGGTCGGGGCGGTGATGAGCGACCTGTCCGGGCGGCGCGGCCGGGTGCTGGGTACCGACACCGCCGGCAACGACCGCACGGTCGTCAAAGCCGAAGTCCCGCAAGTCGAGCTGACCCGCTACGCCGTCGACTTGCGGTCGCTGTCGCACGGTGCGGCCTCGTTCACCCGCTCGTTCGTCCGCTACGAGCCGATGCCGGAAGCCGCCGCGGCCCGGATCAGGGCCGGGGCTTCTTAGGCCCAGGCGCCGCTGTCGACTCGACGTCGTCGCCGAGCCACGCCGGCGTGGCCGACAGGTCTTTCACGTCGACCCCGATTCGACGGCATTCCTCGATACCGCGGTCATAAAGTCCCGACACCGCGTCGGTAACCAGCACGATCCGGAAGTCGCGCTCGGATGCTTCGTACACCGACGTCCGTGGACAGTTCGGAAAGTTGCAGCCGGCGAAAACTATTGTGTCGGTTCCGGTGTTGCGTAGATAGCCTTCGAGCTTGGTCTGGTAGAAAACGCCCCAGCGGGGCTTGTACATGATGTACTCGCGCACACCAACCTGTTGGAAGTCGCCGCGAAGCAACAAGTCATGGTCCGGCTCAACAGGCTTGGGCAGCAATTCCGGTGCGATCTGCGACCCCGGGCTGCCCGGCGCGAGGAGCCGCGCGCCCTGTTGAATCACATTGCGGCGTGTTGCTCACGGGATACAGTGTGCCAGTAGTGACGTTTTCCGTGTTTGCCGGGCCGTTCATGGGGTAGACATGGAGGAAACAGCAGAGCGCTTTTCGACGGCACCATGTTGAAGGGACGGACACCGTGGGCAGAGCGGTTCGACGTGTGGGGATCGCGGTAGCCGTCGCCGTGCTGGTGGCGGTGGGATCGGGCAGTCGCAGTCTGGCTGCGGTAGCGCCGCCGACGACGGGCGCTGCCGTCGCATCCATCCAGCCGGCCAATGGCCAAGTCGTCGGAGTGGCCAGCCCGATCATCGTCCGGTTCACCGGTGCGGTCGCCGACCGTGCGGCCGCCGAGAGAAGCATCAAAGTCGACTCGCCCCAACACGTTACCGGCCGATTCACCTGGATCGACGACACCGTCGTGCAGTGGACCCCGGAGCACTACTGGCCCGCGCACAGCCACGTGAGGGTGCAGGTGCACGGCTTGTCGAACGGCTTCGAGACCGGTGACAAAGTGCTCGGCGTGGCCAGCATCTCGGCGCACACGTTCACCGTCAGTGTCAACGACGAAGTACTGCGCACGATGCCCGCATCGATGGGCAAGCCCAGCCGCCCCACCCCGATCGGCTCGTTCAGTGCGCTGTCGAAGGAACGCACCGTGATCTTCGATTCCCGCACCATCAACATTCCACTGAATTCGCCCGAGGGTTACCTGATCAAAGGCGAGTACGCGGTTCGGGTCACCTGGGGCGGGGTGTATGTGCATTCGGCACCGTGGTCGGTGAACTCACAGGGGTATGCCAACGTCAGTCACGGATGCATCAACCTCAGCCCGGACAACGCGGCCTGGTACTTCGACACGGTGCACATCGGGGATCCGATCGAAGTAGTGGCTTGACTTGCACACCGGGATTCGCCACCAGTCGATGAAGCTGGCGCGTCGCGAACATCGAGTGCCGATGCGAACCCGATCAGGCAGACCTTAGAAAACGTTGACACTAGACACAGATAATTTTAAGGTAAAGCCTATGTCGAGCTCTCGGGCGAGGGCCGAGGCATGGACATCGCTCAGCCGGTGGATGATCCGGTGCGGCACGGCCGGCGCGGCCTTAGCCATCGCGGGCGCCAGCGTGATCGCCCTCACCCCGGTATCCGCACCTCATGCCCACGTGGCCGACATCATGCTCACCTCTGGTGAAGACCCAGACGTCTACATCGACATCATTCGGCACGGGGTCCCGAGCCCGCCGCCCCCAGATTTCACGACCGAAACTCCCGGGCCTGACCTCTGCACGGTGGCGCCCTGTGGAGGGGGTTCGCCGGCTGACGAAACCGGTACGGGACAGGCGGCCTTCACCGGAGAAACGCTCTACCAAGAGTTCGGGCCGGTCTCGGGAGTGTTTTCCGGCAATAGTCTCAGGGACCTCGAGACAGGACAGGCCTACGTCAACGTATTACAAGAGCACGGCGTTGCTATTCCGCCTTCCGAAACTCCCAATCTTCCTCCCGGCACTCCCGGCTTTCCCGACATAACGCAGTTGTGGCAACTCAACGAGGCTTACAGCGATCTCTACCTCCCGCAACTGACCCTTGGTACCCCGGGTGGCCTGCTGTACCAATTGGAGATACTCCTGTGGTCGCTTGGATTGACGCTTGTGCCGATGCCCGGCGGCAACTACGTTACCGGGGTGGCGCTGGACAACGACTTTACCCAGGGTATCGATATCATGTACGCAAATAGCGCAAACGGGATTGTAAGCAGCGACGGGCACATCCATGAATTGGGATTCAACAACGATGCGGCGATTACTGCCTGGACGTTTATGAACGTGAAAAACCCCGATCTCCTCTACTTCGTGCCCGCGTTTTTGAATCAGCTTACCAGCGAATTTACCGGCCAGGGCACTGCCCAGCTCCTCGACTATGCCGGCATCGTCGAATTCAACGGCAATCCCACCGAAGGGTGGACTTTGGACAGCTGGAACGGCACCGCCATCCCGTCGTTCCCGGATCCGCTGACGGAGTCGTTCGTCCTGTTCCGTGACCTGGTCATGCCACCGCAAGCACTGGTGTACGACTTTGTCTCGGCTCTCTTCACCGGCAATCCGACAACGATCCTGAATACGACCGTTACCGGTATCCACGACATCATCCAATCGATAATTGCTACCCCGGGAGACCTGATCGACTACGTCACAACTGCGGTGACCGACCCCGACCTATTCCTGGCCAGTTTCACTACCCATCCCAGTTATCTGCCGAGTCCCAGCGGTCCGTTGCCGAATCCCGCGAGTGCGCTGGATCCAAACTCCGGTGACCTGCTGGGCGGCCTCAACCTGGGCGACTTGGCCAACCTGGGCGGCTTGAGCATGGGCGATCTGGCCAATCTGTGGCCCACCGCCGAGTTGGCCGGGCTCGTGCCGGGCGAGTTGGCCACGATGGTCAGCGGCGTGCTCACATCGTTGTGACCGGGAGTCCGCCGCCTCAACCTCAGCCCGGACAACGCGGCCTGGCACTTCGACACGTGCACATCGGGAATCCGATCGAAGTAGTGGCTTAGCGTAGGCCCGGGTCCTCCATTATTTGGTTGACTGTTGGTTCCATCCGTCTGCAACTCGGCATTGCGCGGCCCATACACCCGGTGCTGCACACGACCAGTACGGTAGAACCGCCGGCCCCGAGTGCGAGCGCTGCGTCGCATGATCCCTTTTCTCAACGGCGCTGTAGGCAGAGCCTTCAGCCGACCATGCCGTGTCACTAGCGCCGCTGGATTGCATGCTGTGCGCCGCGGCGGTCAAGTCGGCAGACGCCGGGACGGCGATCGCCACACTCGTGGCGGCTATCCCGATAGTTTCAGCAACAATTTTGACGATCTTCGACGAGAGCTTCACCATACACCTCCTGATCGTTGATGGTGATATAGATAACAGCCACTTTGGTCAACTAACTACATCAACGTTGTTCTCTAGTTTTTATGTTCCATGTTCGCTGCGGCCGCCGGTAGGGACCAAAATATTGTTAAGACACAAAACAGTTTTGGTATCGGCGGTCACACCATATGTAGTATGTGACCGAGTTCTCACAAAATTGAATGGTCCGGCGGTGGCCCTTATTCCACTGTGTGAGTCAGATCTTTATTCCGAATCGCGCGTGGTATTCATCTCAGTGATTCCTCGAGCCACGGAGTCAACCACTTCGCACCGTCGGAAGTGAGATGGACGCCGTCGCTGCGCACCGTGACGCCGTCGACCTTGGCCGTGTAGACACCCTCTGGGCACAGCTTCTTGTTCAAGTCGAGTATCCCGAAGCCCGGGCGCTGCCCGACGGTGCGGCGCAGCAAGGCGTTCCACTGGTCGACTCGGTGGGGTTGGTCCTCCGGGTACAGACTCCCGTCGGGCTTTTCCCCGCGCCTGCTGTAGGGCAGGTTGGCCACCGTCACCGGAGCACCAGAAGAGCCCAGAATATCCAGCGCGCGTCCCAGCTCACCGCTGATATAGGCATCGAACGCCGGATCACCGATGTGGGTCCAACGGCCCTCGTTGACCCGATCCACCGTCTCCCACCGGCCGACGATCAGCAGCACGGCATCGGGCCGGTCCACGGCGACCTGCGCCGACCATCGACTCGGCCACGACTCACATTCACTCTTTTGATCCAGGATCTGTCCGAAATAGCGGTACGGCCCGCCCCGCACCAGGCTGCAGCCGATGACAGTGTGGTCGATGAAATCGAACCCCGGGGTCGGTGGCAGGTAATGCATGAGCGTCCAGCCGATCGAGTCACCGAAGACCGAAACGGTGAACGGGCGGCGCGGATCGCGCCGGGCGACGGCCCGCGCGGGCTGTGAGCCTACCGGTGGCGACGACGAGACCACGGCGACCGACGAGATCTCCGGCGGCAGGCCAGTGCCGTCCGGCCCGACCGAATCGGCGCCGACCGGGACTACCAGCATCGTCACCGCAGCCGCAGTGGTGGCGATGGCCCCGGCAAGCGGCAGCAGCGGCACCCGAACGGGACGCCACCGTCGGATGGGTTGTTCTATGAGCCACCACGAGGCGGCCGACACCGCCAGGGTGGCCGCGCACCGCGCGGCGAACAACGAAAAACCCGACCACCCGGTCCGCTCGCCGTTGAGCACCAGAAAGATCGGCCAGTGCCACAGATAGATGCCGTAAGAGATGGTGCCCAGCCACACCAGCGGTCGCCAGGACAGCGCCCTGGCTACCGGTCCCCGCTGGTCGAGCGCTACCGGCGCGATGACCAGGGCGGCCGCCGCCGCGACCGCAATCATCAGGCCGTGGCGGAATTCCCGGGCACTTCCGGTCGCGCAGTGGACACCCACCGCCAAGGCCGCCAGGCCGACGACCGGCAGCAACCCTGAGGTCCATCGGCCCCAGCGGGTACGAATCAGCGACCAGCCCCGGTCCAGCGCCGCCCAATCGTCGACCAGCAGCGCCGCCGCCGCAGCACCGGCCAGCAGCGCCTGGGCTCGGGTGTCGGTACCGAAATAGACCCGGTTGCGTGTGTTGTCCGCGGCCAGCAGGATCGCGGCGCCGGCAGACGCCAGCAGGCCCGCTGTGGCCAGCAGAAAAACGGCCGCGCGGACCACGCCGAGGGTAGCCGGCCTGCCGTAGCGCCGCGCCTGGACGGACGACACAACGGCCACCGCGATCAGCACCAGCGGCCAGATAATGTAGTACTGCTCTTCGACGCCGAGTGACCACGCATGTTGCAAGGGCGAAGGTGGCGCGCCCTGAGCGAAATAGTCGGTTTTCTGCACGACGAACATCCAGTTCGCTACCCAGAAGAATGCGGCGATGGCGTCATCGCGGATCCTGGCGATGGCCTCCGGCGGGAACAGTTGGCGTCCGACCGCCACAGCGAGCACCATCAGCACCAACGCCGGCAGCAGCCGTCGTGCACGCCTGATCCAGAAGCCAGTCACATCGATACGTCCGGTGCGACCGAGTTCGTCGAGCAACAGCGAAGTGATCAAAAAACCGCTGAGTACAAAAAAGACGTCGACGCCGAGGAAGCCGCCACCTAAGCCGGGGATGCCGCCGTGACCGGCCAGCACCAAACCGACCGCTACGGCGCGCAGGCCATCCAGCGCGGGAATCCCGGGCCGCCGGGTGTCATCACGTGCTCGCCGCGTCGCCAACCGCGCAGCGGGGCGGGCCGGTGCGACCCATCGCGGACGCCGAGCACAACGAACCGGCGCGGGATACACCCCGGCCGGCCCCATGCTCGTCATTGCCTCCTTCCCAGCCGTCTTCCCAGCGTTTCTGTCGATACGTCCTCCCTGCTGAATCACCGCCAGTTTAGGTGCGCGCAGGCCGCATACCGGGATGACACGCCTGGTGCGCGCGGCTAACGTGATCCGGGGCGCAAATGTCGAAAGACCTGACGATGCGGGTAATCGGTGGGCGGCGGGTCCGCTGGGACGCTGCGCGCGCGGCCGACGCCTATGCCCGCGGCTGGTGGACACGGCGCACCCTGGCGGATTCGCTGGCCGAGGCCGCGCAGCGCACGCCGCGGCGGGTTCTGGTGATCGACGGTGGATGCCGGTTGGATTGCCGGGCCCTTTATGAGCGGGCGACGGTGCTGGCGGCGGCTCTGCGGGCCCGCATGCCGACGGGCAGCGTGGTGTCGTTCATGCTGCCCAACTGGCACGAGGCCGTAATCGTTTACCTGGGGGCCACGCTGGCCGGCATGGTGGTCAATCCGATCCTACCCTCGTTGCGAGACCGCGAATTGCTTTTCATCCTTGACGATTGCGGCAGCCGGATGATCTTTGTGCCCGCCGAGTTCGGCCGGTGCGACTACGTGTCGATGCTGGATCGGGTGACCGCCCCGATGGCCACCCCACCCGAAGTCGTCGTGGTACGCGGCAGCACCGACACCGCTCACACGACGTGGGCCGCCCTGTTCGCGGGCCAGGGGCCGGTTCCCGCGTCGCCGCAGCTCGATCCCGACGCGGTGCGGATGATCCTCTACACCTCGGGGACTACAGGTAAGCCGAAAGGTGTTCTGCACAGCCATAATTCGATTCATGCCCTCATCCGTCAAATCGGTGAGTACTGGCAAGTGCAGCCGGGTGATGCTTTCCTGGTGCCGTCACCGATCGCGCATATCGGCGGCTCCATCTACGCGTTCGAATGCCCGCTGCTGCTGGGCACCACGGCGGTACTGATGGATCGCTGGAACGCCGACGCGGCCGTCGGTCTTATGGCAGCCGAGCGCTGCACGCACATTGCCGGCGCCACACCGTTTTTGGAACAATTCCTCGCAGCCGCCGAACGTACCGGTACCCGGCTGCCCGAACTGAAGCTGTTCGTCTGCGGGGGCGCGTCGGTGCCGCCGTCGTTGATCCGGGAAGCGGCGGGCTTCTTCCGGGGGGCGGTCGTTACCCGGGTGTACGGCTCCACGGAAGTACCGGTCACCACCATCGGCTCGCCGTCGGACCTCGACCACGCCGCCGACACCGACGGTCGCGCCGGATTCGCCGAAGTCAAACTCTGTGACGGCGAGATCTGCGCACGAGGGCCTCAGATGCTGGTCGGTTATCTGCGTCCCGAAGACGAGGTGGGCGCCTTCGATGCCGACGGCTTCTTTCGCACCGGGGATCTCGGTGGCTGGGTCGACGAGGAGTATCTGGTGGTGACCGGGCGGACCAAGGACATCATCATCCGCAACGGTGAGAACATCGCGCCCAAAGAGATCGAAGACGTTCTCATCGACCACCCCGGGATCGCAGAAATTGCCGTCGTCGGTGTCCCCGATGCTCGCACCGGCGAGCGGGCCTGCGCGGTGATCGTGCCCCGGGATCTGCCGGGCCCCGATGTTGCGAGCCTGCGCAACTTTCTGCAGGAGCATGGGGTTGCCCGGTTTAAAACGCCTGAGCAGGTGGTTATCTGGACGGAACTGCCGCGCAACGACGCCGGCAAGGTGTTGAAGCATCAAATCAAGGCGGCGCTGATGGAGGCAGGCGAGTGAGATGCAGGTAGCGATCGTAACCGGCGCAACAGGTGGTATCGGCTTCCGCTGCGCCACCAAACTCGCGGAGGCGGGCATGGCGGTCTTGGCGACGGGCCGCAACGCGGGCCGTCTTGCTGACGTGGCGGCGGCCATCGGGGATTCCGACCGGGTGCTCACCGTGGCCGCCGATTTGACTGAATCGGATGCGCCCCAACGGATCACGGACAGCGCCGTGCAACGCTGGGGTCGCATCGACTTTCTGGTCAACAATGCCGGAGTGGGCAATCCCAAGCCGCTGCACAAAACCGACGACGCAGCACTGGACTACTTTCTGGATGTGATGCTGCGCGCGCCGTTTCGGCTGGCCCGCGAGGTGCTGCCGCACATGCGGCCGGGCTCGGCGATCATCAACATCACCTCGACGTTTGCCGTGGTGGGCGGCCTGCACGGCGGGGCCTACTCGGCCGCCAAGGGCGGACTGACGGCGCTGACCACGCACATCGCCTGCCAGTACGGGGCGCAGGGAATCCGTTGCAACGCCGTCGCACCCGGGGTGATCCGCACGGCGATGACCGAACAGCGCCTGCAAGACGAGCGGTTCCGCCGGATGAACATCGAAATGACCCCGCATCAGCGGCTGGGCACGGTCGATGACGTGGCGAGCACCGTGGCGTTTTTGTGCTCGCCGGGTGGCAGCTTCATCAACGGCCAGACGATCGTCGTCGACGGCGGCTGGAGTTCGACGAAGTACCTGTCGAACTATGCGCTGAACTCGGAGTGGACCCCCCGGTGAACCCCCTCGTTGTTCTCGACTCACGGCGGCCGACGGTTCATGCCGAACGGTCTTTCGGTCGACCCCGGTCGCTTAGGGGGATGGTGTGGGCGCGTCGGGCGCGGTGGTCGTCGGCGGGGGCAGCCGACCGGGCGGCGAGTCAAGCACCCGCTGCAAAAGGAAACAGTCGCCCTCGACGTTTAGCGTGGCGAAATTGATCTGCCCCAGGTTGAAGTCGTAGCCGTTGCCCGACACGGTGTAGTCGCGTTTGGACGCCTCGTTGAACAGCGAGGACTGGTTGGTGGCGCCGTACTTGGCGGCTTCCTTACGCACGATGCCGGCGGCGGTGGTGAACTCGTTCGCTGTGAACGTGCGCCCGAATCTGACCGTGTCAGCGATGGGACGACGCGCAATGTCGGCCTCGAGTTTGTCACACAGCCCGCCTTGCTGAGCGGACTCCAGCTCATTGGGGTCGTCGTCGAATTTCCAGGTCTGGCCGGGCACGGCGGCGCTGATCCGCTCGCCGATCACGCGGGCGGTGTTGTTGAGGCGCTGGCGCGCGGCCTCGTAGGAGCCCTTGGCGCGCATGCTGTCGATCAGCGCGATCTCCTGCTGCTCGGTCAGGTGCTGGGTTTCATAGGGGTTGCTCAACTCCTTGACTGCCTTTCTTGCCTTCTCATACAGCGCGCAGCCGCTCAGCAGCCCTATCAGGGTGACAGCGAGGACCGAGGCGAGGACCGCAGCCGCCCGTGCACGCACCGACCGGGCCATCATTGGTGGGGTTGCACCTGCACGGTGAGGTCGGGCCGGTTCAACAGCACCGCCGCCAGGTTGAAGCCGGTCATCTGGTGCATCGGGTCGTGAGGGTATCCGCCGTGCCCATGGGAGGCGCTCTCGTAGATGTCCTCACCGCCCAGGTGCACCCAGCCCGCGTCGGTCTGCAGGTGCGTGAATCGGTAGCGCGGCACGGGCGGGCCGTCGATGATGTCGTTGGGGTCGGCGCCCCACCCGTGCAACGGGGCGGTGGCCGCGATGAGCCGGATCGGGTCGTCGGGGGCGGTCATGACGAAAAAGTTGTGGTCGGTCATGCCCAGCTTGGCCGGGGAGGTCGCCTCAAAGCCCGGCGAACCGTACATCACCGCGTTGGTCACCGCCGAGCTGGCGCCGTCTTTCAGCGCGATACCCGAGACCAGCGACCCGTAAGAGTGCCCGAACAACGCCGTGGTGTGATTCGGGTTGTGCGACGCCGAATTCAGGTTCGCCAGGAACGACTCCAGCCTGAGCGCCCCGGCGTGCGCCAAATCGGCGAAGGGGGTGTCCCCCGAGACCAGCGTCGGCGGGGGCTGATATCCGGTCCACGCGATCGTCGAGACACTTGGATATTTTTCGCCGACTTTACCCGCGATACCCTGCGCTTCCCGTCGCAGCCCATAGGCCTCCTGCGTCATGGTGGCGAGGGCTTCCCGGGTGGTGCCCGACACCCCGGGCACGGTCACCGACACGTGGTCGGCGGTGAACGGGTCGCCGATGGCGACAGCCGCCGGGATCATCTGCGAGGGGTCGTCGGGGCGGGCCAGATACAGCAGGTGCGAGTCGGGCACCTGAAGTGCCGAGCGGATGCCCGCGATGTCGGCGAGCCGGTCGGTTTTGATTTGGCCGTCGGGCAGCGCCCGGTATTCCCGCTCGAGTTGGTCGAGCAGGCCGCGGTTGGCCTTATCGATGGCGGTGATGTCACCCGAGGACATGTCGGTCGCGCCGGACGCCGGGTCTGCGTGCTGGTCCCCGCCGGTGCCGGGTACGTCTTCGGGGAAGCCGAACTCGGCCAGCCCAGCCGACGCCGCGATGACCTGCTCACCGACCTCCCGGTCGGCGGCCACCAGCAGCGCCACCCGGTGGCGGATGTCGGCCCGCAGCACCGCGCCCTGTTGCGCCCGCGCCGCGCGCTGCTGCTCGCTGCCGGGGCGGGTGTCGGTGACGCTGTAGTCCTCACCGACCTCGAAGCCCTCGCGCTCCGCCTCGCTGACCTTTTCCAGCGCGTACTTCTTGGCCGCCCTGATGCGCTCCGCGCCACGGCGGGCCGTGCTCGCGGTCTCCCGCAGCTGATCAGCCGCCCCGTCCACCCGCGTCTTGGCGATCGCCGCGCGCTCCACGGTGGTGTCGCGGAAGGCGCCCTTCCAGCCGGGCGCCGACAGCACCGTGTAGGCCTCAGAAAAGCACACCTGGCAGCGCTTGGCCTTCGCCTCCACATCCGCGGCAAGCGAGAGCAGGGGGGAGACCGACCAGAACCGCACCTGCGAAAGCGGCGGCAGACCACCCGACACCGCGGGCACGCCTACCCCGCCTTCGGATACACTGCGCGCAGCCTGGCGGCGGACAGCGCCTCGTTGGCCAGCATCCGGTCGGGGTAGCCGCTGACCCCGCCGGCGGCGGCCCGCAGCCAGTCCGTCATCGCCGTCATGGCGCGCTGGGCCGCCAATCGGGCGGTGTGCGCCGCCGCCGCGCTCGCCTGTGCGGTGGTCAGCTGACCCGACGGGGTCTCCCCGCAGCTGCCCACCTCGGCAGCCAACGCCTCGCACCGCCACACCCGCCACCGCAGTTCGGCAGGGTCGAAAGCCAGCAGCGCGGGCATGCGGGAAGCCTAACCGGAAACCAGGCTCGGGTGTCATCGCTGACGGTCACCGGTGTTCTCCGCCGGATCGGGATTGAAAATGCCGCCGGATTCCGGCCAGCATCGCGATGTGTGCGTGGACGGCCTCCCGCGTCGTCACAACGGCCAGGGGCCGGGGCGCCGAGATCTGTAAGCGCTCTGTGATGCGGGTGCCGGTGGCGATCGGCTCGAAACTCACTCTTGCGCGCAAGTGGACTTGCGGGAACTGATGCGCCTCGGTGATCACATCGCCGCCGGTGGGAACCTGAAGCCGGGCCCGGTAGCTGATCCGCAGGTTGACCATGCCCAGCGGAATCCGGTCGGTGACCCGATATGCCTGCACGTACCCGTCGGGGGTGTCGGCGCGGCAGATCGTGCGCACTGAAATCACCAGCGGGTGAACGGCTTTGATGTTATTCAAGTCGACGTAGAAATCGCGGACCTCGGCCGGCGCCGCCGGCACCTCGTCGGACAGCGTGTGTTGTGCGTGCCTGATCCACCAACTCACGGTGAGTCAGCCTGCATGACAGGGCTGCAGATGTCGGATTGGACCACGCGCGGCATCAGGCGCTGACAGCCTGAATACGGCCCGTGCTCGCGGCATTCGTCATGACCTCCCCATCACGGGTTCCGACGGGATTCGGGTGTGGACAGTGTAGACAAGAAGCGATAGGTCGTAGGCTCGGCAGACGTGCTCGAGGGGTCTCGAGGGGTCTCGAGGGGTGAGGAGATGAAGCTTCCGGGTGTGGCCACCGTCGTGGGCGGTGTCACCGGCGCAGCGCTGCAGGTGTTGCGCGCCGGAGTGCAGACCGCGGCCGGCGCTGCCGGAGCCGTGCAGCTGCTGGCCGGCCCGGTCGTGGAGTCGGTCAATCAATCCACTGAGCGCCTCTTGGGCGCCGGCAACTCCCGCGACGGGACCCTGCCCCCAGTGCGCTGGCGCAGCGGCCGGCGGGTACATCTCGACTTGGACCCGCTGCTGCCGTTTCCCCGCTGGCATGAACATGCGGCAGCTGTCGAAGAGCCGGTTCGCAAGATCGCGGGGGTGGCCAGCGCCCACGTGGAGGGTGCCCTGGGCCGGCTGGTGATCGAACTCGAGGACGGCGCCGACAGCGACCGCACCGTACACGCGGCCCGCGCGGCGGCCTGCGCCGCGGCCGCCGACGTGATCTCGACCGCGCCGCCGCCGGCTCCCCGCACAGCCCCGTTCGCCGACCCCGGCAACCCGCTGGCGATCCTGGTGCCGTTGACGGCGGCGGCGATGGATGTCGTGGCGATCGGTGCCGCGGTGACCGGCTGGGTCGGCCGGCTGCCCGTCGCGCCGCGCGCCGCCCGGGGTGCGGCCGCCATCGTCAGCAATCAGCCCCGCATCGTGTCGCTGCTGGAGTCGCGGCTGGGCCGGGTGGGCACCGACCTCGCGCTTGCCGCCTCGACGGCGGCGGCCAACGGGCTGACCCACGCGGTGGGCACACCGTTGGTGGATTTGGCCCAACGCGGCCTGCAGATCTCCGAAGCGGCGGCTCACCGGCGCAGATGGCGCGACCGCGAGCCGCAACTGGCCTCCCCTGCCCGGCCGCAGGCTCCAGTGGTCCCCGTCATCTCGTCGGCCGGCCCCACGGCGCAGACCCCGCGGCACAACTGGGCGGCCGCAGCAGCAGGTGAAGCGTCACACGTGATGGTCGACGGCGCCATCGACTCCGCCATCGACACCGCGAAGGGGTCCATGGGCGGCCCGGTGGAGAACTACGCCGATCAAGCCGCGAACGGGTCGCTGGTCGCCGCCGCGGGCGCGTTGCTGGCCGGCGGCGGACCCGAGGAAGCGGCCGGCGCGATCCTGGCGGGGGTGCCCAAAGCAGCGCATTTGGGCCGGCAGGCGTTCGCCGCCGTCCTCGGCCGCGGGCTCGCCGACGCCGGGCAGCTGATCCTCGACCCGGGCGCGCTGCGCCGCCTGGATCGGGTGAAGGTGATCGTCATCGACGGCGCGGCGCTGCGCGGTGACGCCCGCGCAGTGTTGCACGCCCGCGGCGATACCCCCGGGTGGGACGAGGACCGGGTCTATGAGGTCGCCGATGCGTTGCTGCACGGTGAGGAGGCGCCCGAACCCGATCCCGACGAGTTGCCGGCCACCGGCGCCCACCTGCGATGGCGGCCGGCCCCGGGGCCGTCGGCGACTCCCGCCCAGGGTCTGGAGCGCGCCGACTTGGTGGTCGACGGCGAGGTGGTGGGCAGCGTCGAGGTTGGTTGGGAGGTCGACCCCTTCGCGGTCCCGCTGTTGCAGATCGCGCGCCGAACCGGGGCCCGGGTGGTGCTGCGGCACGTGGCCGGCACCCAGGATCTGACCGCCAGCGTCGCCGCCAGCCGCCCGGCCGGAACGCCGCTGCTGCAACTGGTTCGCGAGCTACGGGCAGATCGCGGGCCGGTGCTGCTGATCACCGCGCTGCACCGCGACTTCGCATCGACCGACACCCTGGCGGCGCTGGCCGTCGCCGACGTGGGGGTGGCGCTCGACGATCCCCAGGGGGCCACACCCTGGACCGCCGACATCATCACCGGCACGGATCTGGCCGCCGCCGTGCGGATCCTGTCCGCGCTGCCGGTGGCCAAGCAGACCAGCGAATCGTCGGTACGCCTGGCGCAGGGCGGCAGCACCTTGGCCGGGCTGTTACTGGTCACCGGCGATCCCCGCAGCGCGGGCAGCCCCTTCGCGCTGCGGCGCTGGCTCAACCCGGTCAATGCGGCCGGCGTGGCGGCGATGGTCTCCGGGGCGCTCTCGGCCGGCCGGGTGCTGCGCCAACCAGATCCCACCCCGCAACCGCTGACCGCCTGGCATGCACTGGATCCGGAGATCGTCTACTCGCGGCTGACCAGCCGGGCGCGGCCGCTGGCGGTCGATGTCGGCACGGGGACGTGGCGACGCGTGTTCGAGGACCTGTCGTACAACCCGCTTCTGGCGCCGCTGCGCGACCCGGCGAGCCGAGTGGGGCGGTTGCTGGCGGCGACGCGGGCCGAGCTGGCTGATCCGCTGACCCCGATCCTGGCCGTAGGCGCGGCCGCATCGGCGATCGTCGGCAGCAACATCGACGCACTTCTGGTCGCCGGGGTGATGACCGCCAATGCGCTGGTGGGCGGCGTGCAACGGTTGCGGGCCGAAGCGGCGGTCGCCGACTTGTTCGCCGAGCAGGTCCAATCCGCGCGCCGGGTCGTGCTTCCGGCGGTGGCGACGACACGGCGTCGGCTCGAAGCCGCCCGGCGCGCCGAACGCACGGTGACGGTGACCGCGAAATCACTGCGCCCGGGTGACATCATCGACCTGGCCGCTCCGGAGGTGGTGCCGGCGGACGCACGGTTGTTGGTCGCCGAGGACCTCGAGGTCGACGAGTCCTTCCTCACCGGTGAGTCGCTGCCGGTGGACAAGCAGGTGGATCCCGTCGCCGTCGGCGATGCGGACCGGGCCAGCATGGTGTTCGAGGGCAGCACGATCGTGGCAGGCCATGCTCGGGCGATCGTGGTGGCCACCGGCGCCGGCACCGCCGCACAGCGCGCGATTTCGGCCGTCGCCGACGTCGAAACAGCGGCCGGCGTGCAGGCACGGCTGCGCGAGTTGACCGGCAAGGTCCTCCCGCTGACGCTGTCCGGCGGAGCCGCCGTGACCGGTTTGGCGTTGCTGCACCGCGGGTCGCTGCGGCAAGCGGTCGCCGACGGTGTCGCCATCGCGGTGGCCGCCGTTCCGGAGGGGCTGCCGTTGGTGGCAACCATGGCGCAGCTTGCCGCCGCCCAGCGCCTGTCGCGGCGGGGAGTCCTGGTCCGCAGTCCGCGTGCGGTCGAGGCGCTGGGCCGCGTCCAGACCGTCTGTTTCGACAAGACCGGCACGCTCACCGAGAATCGTCTGCGGGTCGTCTGCGGAGTGCCGCGCACGGCCGGCCCGCGCGGTCCGTTCCCGGGTGCCGCCGACCCGCGTGCCGCGCAGGTGCTGCGGGTCGCCGCGCGGGCATGCACCCAGCCCCGCAACGGGCAGGGGCACGCGCACGCCACCGACGAGGCCATCCTGACCGCGGCGGCGTCACTGCCGGGCAGCAACGGCTCACGATGGACCGTGCTGGCGGAGGTGCCGTTCGAGTCCAGCCGCGGCTACGCCGCCGCGATAGGCATCGCGGACACCGAAACGAAGGCGCCGATGCTCATGCTCAAGGGCGCGCCCGAGAAGGTGCTGCCGCGCTGCCTGTTCGCCGATCCCGACCGCGACCGTGACCACGCAGAGTCGTTGGTGCACAACCTCGCTGCGCAAGGTTTACGGGTGCTGGCGGTGACTCAGCGCAGCTGGGACCGGGCAACCGGAGACGCCGACACCGACGCCGACGCGGTCGACGCCGCCGCATACGACCTGGAGTTGATCGGCTTTGTCGGGTTGGCCGACACCGCACGAGCCTCGGCGCGGCCGCTCATCGACGCATTACTGGATGCCGGGCGCAGAGTCGTGCTGATCACCGGCGATCATCCGGTGACCGCACGGGCGATCGCGGAGCAATTGGGCTTGCCGGCGGATGCGCGCGAGGCAACCGGTGCCGAACTCGCCGCCCTCGATCAGGAAGAATTCACCAAACTCGCCGCCGACGTCCAGGTCTTCGCCCGGGTCAGCCCCGAACAGAAGGTCCAGATCGTCGCGGCGTTGCAGCGCAGCGGGCAGGTGACCGCGATGGTCGGCGACGGCGCCAACGACGCGGCAGCGATCCGGTTGGCCGACGTCGGGGTCGGAGTGAGCGGTCGGGGATCCTCGGCCGCCCGCGGAGCCGCCGACATCGTGCTGACCGACGACGATCTGGGCGTGCTGCTCGACGCGTTGGTCGAGGGCCGCGGTATGTGGGCCGGCGTGCGCGACGCGGTCAGCATCCTCGTCGGGGGCAATGTGGGCGAGGTGCTTTTCACCATCATCGGGACCGCCCTCGGTACCGGGCGGGCGCCGGTCGGGACTCGTCAACTGCTGCTGGTGAACCTGCTCACCGACATGTTCCCGGCACTCGCGGTCGCCGTCAGCCCGCAGTATCCGCAACCGGAGGAGACCGCGGAGGGAGCAGACTCCGAGGCCGAGGAAACGGAGTGGGCGCACCAGCGCGCGATATTGACCGGGCCGACACCGTCGCTCGACTCGCCGCTGATGCGGCAGATCGTCACCCGAGGCGCCGTCACCGCCGCCGGGGCGACCGCAGCCTGGGCCATCGGGCGGTGGACCCCCGGCACCGAAAGACGCACGGCGACCATGGGCTTGACTGCTGTGGTGACGACGCAGCTGGCGCAGACCCTGCTGACCCGCCGGCACAGCCCGCTGGTCATCGCCACCGCGCTGGGCAGCGCGGCCGTCTTGGTCGGCATCGTCCAAACCCCGGGCGTCAGCCACTTCTTCGGGTGCACGCCGCTGGGACCGGTCGCCTGGACCGGTGTCATCGGCGCCACCGCCGGAGCCACCGCCGTCTCGGTGCTCGCACCCAACTGGCTGGCCAAAACCGTTGGCATCGCGCGCTCTGACCACGCGTGACTCCAGTCACGTCGCTAGATGTCGCAGCGGAAAACGGCGCTATTCCAACGCGCTAACGGCATGCTAAAAAGCGCGCGGCGAGATTGCCCGACCACCTGTGCCGGGACATCATCGGAATATGGCCGATACCGATTTCTCGTTGCTCGACGTGCCGCGGACGGCGCCGCCCGACGACCCGGATGCCTACTTGCGCGCCGCGATCGGCTGGCACTTCGGCGAGGACACCGGCTGCCCGTATTGGTTGCGCAGGGCACGCACACTGGACTTCAACCCGTTGACCGACGTCGGCACCTTCGCCGATCTGGCGCTGTTCCCCAACCTCGTGAACGAATTACGCAGCGTGCCCGTCGAGGACTTGATTCCCCGCGGCTACGGGACACCGCCACCGGTGCCGCAGATCTTCGAGTCCGGTGGCACCACCGGAGCCCCCAAACGAACTGTGCAGCTGCCGGATTGGATCGAGCAAGTTGTCCAATGGCAAACCGAGGACTTCGAAACGGTCGGATTCCTTTGCGGCTCAGGTTTTTTATCCCTGATGCCGAGCGGGCCGCACGGTGTGGGCTACTTCTCCCGGCTGGTCTCCCAGCGGCTCGGTTCGATCTTCCACACGATCGATTTCGATCCTCGCTGGGTTAAAAAGATCGCCTCCGGCAACCCCGCGCGTGAGGTGAGGTCCTATCTCGACCATCTCCTCGAGCAAGCGGCATTCGTGTTGCGCACCCAGCACGTCGCCAATTTGCACACCACGCCCCCGTTGCTCGAAGTGATCGCCCGCAACGACCATGTCGTGGACTTGATCAACGACAAGATCCGTTTCGTGCTGCTCAGCGGTGCCCATGTCGACGCCGATACCCTGGACGTGCTCCGGGACATTTTCCCGGACACCGCCATCACGATGGTGTTCGGCAGCACCATGGTTCTCTCGCAAGCAGTCACCCGTCGCGACGATGAGTCCGGGTCCTTCGTTTTCGACCCGCGGTCCCCCTACGTCGTGTTCTCGGTAGTCGATCCCGACACCGGGTGCGGGGTGGCGTACGGGCAACGGGGCCAGGTGGTGATGCACCACATCAGCAAGGGCATGTTCATACCCAACAACCTCGAGCGTGACAGCGCGATCCGCTTGCCGGGACCTGCCGGGCAGGTCGGCGATTCGCTCACCGAGGTTGCTCCGGTCGCCACTTTCGAGGGCGAGCCCGTCATCGAGGGCGTCTACTGACCATGACAACCGGCCTGGTTCGCGTCGATGCGCTCGGCGCCGACGGGGAATACCGAACCCGTCACCACGAAGTCCTGCGCAGCATGTCCGGTGCGGCCGTGGCTGAGCTCAGCGTCGCACCGGCGCTGTATGTGTCGCGCACCCTGCGCGCCCAGCGCAACATACCCGCACTGCCGGTCGCGCACCGCAAGGCAGCGCTGGCCAAGGCCGCCGACTTGTTCGCCGCCGGGGTGGTCGCCGGACTGGAGTACGACGACTATATTCGCCTGGCGAGCCGGCTTTCGGGCCTGCCGATCACGGTGATCCGCTCCGGCGCCGACAGCGTGACGCGTGGTGTGGTGTCGGCCTTCGATGCGCTGCGCCCGGCGCGGCCGGCCGGTGCGGTGATGGATTGGCGCGACGAGGCCATCCGCACCGGCAGCGCTCTGTGGGTTCGGCGCGGTGAGGTGCTCGGTGTGCTCGCCGCCGGGAACGGTCCCGGAATCCACGCCTCGTGGCCGCAGGCGCTCGCACTCGGCTACCGGGTGGCTGTCCGACCGTCACGCCGCGAACCACTGACCGCGCATCGACTCATCCACGCGTTGCGCCAGGCGGGGTTTCGTGCCGGCGATGCGACTTATCTGCCCACCGACCACGGCGGAGCCGACGAGATCATCCGGTCGGCCGACCTCGCGACGGTCTACGGCGGCCAGGATATCGCCGACAAATACAGCGGCGACGCAACGGTTTTCGTCAACGGCCCGGGGCGCACGAAAATCCTGGTCACCGCCGATCAAGACTGGCGCGAGCATCTGGACACCATCGTCGACTCGATCGCCGGACTGGGCGGGGCAGCGTGCGTCAACGCCACCGCCGTGCTCTGCGAAGGCGATCCCGCTGCACTGGCGAGCGCCATCGCCCAACGATTATCGGCCATCGAACCGCTCCCGAGCGACGACGAGCGGGCCATCCTGCCCACCCAAACCCTCGACAACGCCCGCAAACTGGCCAGTTACCTGGCGGCCAACGCGGCGGGAACGACCCCGCTGCTCGGCGCTGATCAGGTGGTCGCCACCCTCGACGACGGCAGCGCCGCGCTGCGGCCGGCTGTCCACTTGATGGACCGGCCCGCTACCGCCACGCTCAATGTGGAGTTGCCGTTTCCCTGTGTGTGGGTGGCGCCGTGGTCGCGCACTGACGGGGTGGGCCCGCTGCGGCGTTCACTGGTGGTCAAGGCGATCACCGCGGACGAGGACCTGCTCGACGAGCTGATCGCCGAGCCGACGATCGCCAACGTATACTGCGGTCACCGCCCCAGCTACTTCGCTGCGCCGGATCTGCCGCATGACGGGTTTCTCGCCGATTTTTTGATGCGTAACAAAGGCTTTGTCCGCGATTGAGCTGTGTCTCGCTAAGGCTGGGCATTTGGTCGAGCAGGCAGCGCTCCGTAGGCTCGACGGTACGCCGTCGACGACCCGAAGGAACAGCGATGACCGATACGACCACCACATTGCCGCCCGCGCTGCACCGAGCGCTGGACTTGCTCGCCGACCCGCCGGCCGAACCAGACGTCAGCAAAGGCTACCTGGATTTGATCGGCGCCCAGCCCGACGCGACGGTGCCCAGGAACACCGGCGCGATCCAGGCATTGTGGGCCTCGCCGATCGGATCGATGCTCTACGACGGTACGCAAACGGTGGCTCGCAGACTGCTGACCGCGTGGCAGCATCCGATCGATTGGCTCGATATCCCGCCGGGCGGCGTCGCGCTGGACGTCGGGTCCGGTCCGGGCACGGTCACCGCGGCCCTGGCCCGCGCCGCCGGTCCCGGCGGGCTGGCGCTGGGTGTCGACGTTTCCGAGCCGATGCTGGCGCGCGCGGTCCGTGCCGAATCCGGCCCGCAGGTCGGCTTTCTGCGGGCGGATGCGCAGCGGCTGCCGCTGCGCGACGACACGGTCGATGCGGTGGTCTCGATCGCGGTGCTGCAGCTGATACCGGACCCGGCGGCAGCGCTGTCGGAGATGGCCCGGGTGCTGCGCCCCGGGGGCCGGCTGGCGGTGATGGTGCCGACCGCCGGGCGGGCCGCCCGGTTGTGGCGCCTGGTGCCCAACACCGGGGCCTACGCGTTCGGCGACGACGAAATCGCCGACATCCTCGAGGACCTCGGCTTCGCCAGTGTGCGGACCAAAAACATCGGCACCATCCAGTGGGTTCGGGGCCGGCGCTAGCGGCCGCTGCCGCCCACCTCGGCCGGCAGCGGCGGCGGCAACGGCGTCGTCGGGGTCGAGGTCGCTGCGGGCGCGGTCGATGCCGTAGACCCGTGGAAATACGTCATCGGTTCGTCCCGCAGTACGTTTCCGTCCGTGCTGATCACCAGCGACTTCGGGGTCAGCGTGTAGACGATTCCGTCGTTCTCGGCGACGAATCCGCGCTCCGACGGCGTGGCCGGCACGGCCAGTTTGGCGCCGTCGCGCATGCGTACGCCGCGGTATTCGTACTGACCGCCGGGAGTTTTACAGATCGCCACCCGGGAACTCTCCGTACTGCCGAAAACAACTGCCACGTCCGGTGTCGTGCAGCGCGCGGCGGAGTCGATGAAACCCTGGTCGTCGGTGTCGGGCGCGGCGGTCGCAGGCCACACCCCGACCGCCAGCAGCGCCGCACAGCCCGCTGCCGACACGATCAGACACAGCACGCGAAAACCGTCGCCGACCACGCCCGGACGCGACCCGATCATTTGACTCTCGCGACATCGGCCTGAATGCGCCGACGAGTGCATAACCCTCCCTGATCGTCAAGTCAGCGATAAGCCGCCGCCAGGGCAATGTACCGCGGCGGCACCGCCCTCGGCGGTGACCAAGACAATCTCCGCTGTGTGGCGTAACGTCAGTCACAGCGGTTGAGTACTTCTGTCGCGCATCATGCCCGTCGAATCAGACCCGGGCTCGTGTCACTGCGTAGCACGGTGGCCGGCCGCGACGTGATCCGCCCAACCGGGCCGGCGCGTCCACCCAACCCGTTCTTGCGCCGTCCTCGGCACCCTGTTGTGTTTGGAGTTTGTGATCCGATGTTGATGCCCATGTCCCCCGCTGACTCGCTGTTTCTGCTGGCAGAGTCCGAGCATTGTCAGATGCAGGTGGGTGGGCTGGCGTTGTTCTCCCCGCCTGAGGGCGCCCGCGCTTCGGACGTGCGTGAGATGTTCAAAGCGGCCGTCGCCCGGGACGACGTGGCCGGCGTCTGGCGTAAACGGGCCCGCCGGTCTCTGACATCGCTGGGGCAGTGGGGCTGGGACAGCAGCGGCGAGGTCGATCTCGGCTACCACGTGCAGTACGCGGCGCTGCCGCGGCCCGCCGGGATGGCGGAGTTGTGGACGCTGGTGTCCTGGCTCCACGGTGCCCCGTTGGACCGGGAGCGGCCGCTGTGGGAAATACACCTGATCGAGGGCCTGGCCGACGGCCGGTACGCGGTGTACGTCAAGATGCATCACGCGCTCGCCGACGGGGTGTCCGCGCTGGGAATGCTGCGCGCGGCGTTGAGCGCGGACTCCGGTCGGCGCGGCGGGGCCGCGCTGTGGGAACCGGCCGAGGCCGCACCCACGCCAGAACCGCACTCACCCCGGGGCGCTCTGCACCTGTTTGGGCTGCCGGGTCGGGTGGTGGCGACGGCCTGGGGCGCGGCCCGCGAGGTCGCCGGGCTGGTGCCCGCACTCGCCGGCACGCTCGAGCAAGCGCTGTGCGGCCGCGGCGGCCCGCTGTCGCTGGTCGCACCCCGCACGATGCTCAACGTGCCGATCGACAGCACCCGCTCGTTCACCGGGTGCTCCTGGCCCCTGGAGCGGCTTGCGCTGGTCGCCAGGAGCAACGATGCCACGGTCAACGACGTGGTGCTCGCCATGTGCGCCGGGGCGTTGCGCAGCTATCTGACCAGCAAGGGGGCGCTGCCGCGGGCGTCGCTGGTGGCGATGGTACCGGTCTCGCTGCACGGGCCCGGGAGCGGCGGGGGCGCCACAGCGCACGCAGGGAACAATATCGGCTCGTTAACGTGCAGCCTGGCCACCGACGTGGCTGACGCGGGCCAGCGGCTCGCAGCGGTGCGGGCCGGCATGCGCGAGGGCAAGGCCGCGATGGCCTCGCGCAGTCGGCTGCAGGTCCTGGCGATGAGCGCGATGGGGGCCGCGCCGCTGGCGTTGGGCATGCTGGTCGGTCACCACGGGCTGCTGCGCCCGCCGAACGTGATGATCTCTAATCTGTCTGGCTCCCCGGCGCCGCTGTACTGGAACGGCGCCCGCCTCGACGCCCTCTACCCACTGTCGATCCCGGTTGACGGGCAGGCGCTGAACATCACCTGCACCAGTACCGGGAACACGATCGCGTTCGGACTCACCGGCTGTCGTCACGCCGTTCCCGGACTGGGCGCGATGACCGGACACCTCGACCACGAACTGGGCCTGCTCGAGCGGGCCGCGGGACTTTGACGACAAGCCCAGCTCAGCCGGCAACCGAGGCGTCGTAGATCGACTGGATCGCCTCGTCCAGGACGGCGTTGAACTCTTCGTCGGACTGGTCGACCGAAAGCCCCTCGGTCAGCGCGCGGCTGAAGCTGGCGATCATCCCACTGTTCTTGGCCAACAGCTCGACGGCCTCCTTACGGGAGTAGCCGCCGGACAGCGCCAACACGCGCATCACCTTGGGGTGTTCGACCAACGGGCGGTAGTGGTTGACCTCGGTGGGCAACGACAGCTTGAGCATCACGCGCTGCCCGTCGGGCACCGTGTCGAGTTGTCGGGTGATCTCTTCGAGCAGGATCTCCTCGGCCCGCGCTTTGTCCGGAATCGAGATGGTGACCTCGGGTTCGAGAATGGGTACCAGGCCGTGTGCGAGCACCTGACGGGCAATCTCGAATTGCTGGGCGACGATCGCGGCGATGCCCCCGGCGTTGGCGGCGCCGATCACCGACCGCTCCTTGGTGCCGAAAACACCCTTGCGCTCGGCGCGCTCGAGCAGCTCGTCCAACCCCGGGATGGGCTTCATCAGCTGTACGCCGTCGGACGCCTCGGCGAGGCCTTTGTCGATCTTGAGAATCGGCACGACGCCCTTGGTGTGCCATAGGTAGCTGGTCGACGGCTCGCCACCGATCTCGCGGTCCATCGTCTGCTCGAACAAGATCGCCGCCAGCACCCGGTCCCCGGTGAACACCGGGGAGGTGATGATTCGCGAACGCATCTGATGAATGAGGTCGAACATCTCCTGCTCGGAGGAATATGCACTGTCGTCGATGCCGTACAGCCGAAGCGCCTTGGGTGTCGAGCCACCACTTTGGTCCAGCGCCGCAACGAATCCCTTGCCGGAGGTCATCCGGTCCGCTTGCTTCTCCTTCGGCATGAGGTTCTGCCCTCCCAGCTAGTCGTGACTTCGTTTCGCTTCACTACTCGTCGCTCAGTCCGCGATGGCGCGCACACTCGGGCCAGGCCAGTACCAATCGTATGCCGCCACGACCGCCTGGATGGAATGCTCAGTCCGCGGTCGGTGGCCGCTGCACGCTGGGCCCGGCCGATGGTAACGCTAAGCCGCTGGCTCGGGATCGCCCACCAGCACTCCCTCGATCTCTCCCTCGGTCGTGACCAACAGGCCGCGACCGGGTGGCAGTTGTTGAGCGCTGACCCGGCCGAAGACCTTGACGTTTGCGGGATCGTTGTCCATGAACAGGGTCGGGGACCGGGATCCGGTCATCTTCTGCAGGAAGGGATTCATCACCACCTGCCCGGCCCAGTTGCCGGGCAGGCGGGAAGCGATGACGTGCAGACCGATTTCCCGGCTGCGCTCGATCAACGCCCACAGCGGCGCCGTCGCCGCCGGCCGCGTGACCTGGTTATGCGGTCTAAGTTCATGCTCGTCGTCGATCAGGACGAAGTGGCGCGGGCCTTCCCAGGACTTGCGATTCAGCAGCTCGTCCTGGCTGAGACCGGCGGGCGGCAGGCGATCCCGCAACAACGCCGCCAGCTCGGCGATCACGGTATCGATGTCCTCAGCGGTGTAGGCATAGGCGCGCACATGGGGGCCGCGCACCCTGCCGATCAGCGTGGTTTTCGGGTCGATGATGGTGATCTGCGCTTGTTCGACCGCCAACCGGTTGATCACCGCCTGACCGACTGCAGCCAGCGTCGTCGTCTTTCCGCACAGCGCTCGGCCCATCACCAGCATGTTGGGCGCTGCCCGAGCCTGCAGCACAACCGGTTGCAGAGCGCTTTCCCCGATCGCGAAAGGGATGTTGAGCGGTTCGGCCGCCCCGGCGCTGTCGGCAAAGGCCTCGATGAGCTGGCGCAGCGCCACGCGCGACGGCAGCCGGGACAGGCGATCCACCCGTCCCGCTCCGGTGACGCGGGCAATGAGCGAACCGATGTCGCGGGTAGCCACGCGCTCGCCGTCGGTCCCGCAGATCTCCGGTACACCCACCAGCAGCTCGTGCCCGTCTCTCGTCAGACCGAAGCCGGGCCGGTCCAACGTGTTGCGGGCAGCTCTGCGTTGCTCGACCGAGGTGCCCATCTGCGACTCGTCGGGATTGCTCAACCGCAGTTGGATCCGGGCGTTGGACACCGTGAGCAAGCCCTGCTTCTGCCCGACGAACCAGCCGCTGGCGCTGGTGATGACGTGCACACCATACGACAGGCCCTGGCGGGCGATCGCGATCGCGCGATCGCCCATGGCGAAGTCCTTCTCGTGCAGGTCACCGTAGTTGTCGATGACCAGGAAGACGTCGCCGAACTTGTCTTCCGGATCTGTTCCGTCGCCACCGACCGCTCCGAAGCGCCGATCCCGGAACTCGGAGATGTCGATCTGGTAGTGCTTGAACGACGTTTCTCGCGCGCGGATGAGTCCTTCTAACGTCGCAAGGGTTCGGGACACTCCCTCGGTGTCGTTGAGGCTCACGACACCGGCGACATGCGGCAGGCTCTCGATGGGATACAGCGCTGCACCGATGCAAAAGAACGTCACCCGCTGCGGGCGGTACATCAGCGCCGCGGCAGTCATCAACGTCATCAGCGTGGTGGATTTGCCGCGCTGGGCAGTGGCCACCACCATGATGTTGTCCATCTCGGCGTCGACGACCTGCACCCGCTGCTCATGCTCTTCGGGGATGTCGACAATCCCGATCGGGAAGATCAGTCCCGGATTCTGCCCGTAGTCGGCGTGCCATGGTTTCCCGCGCCAATACCGCACCAATTCATCAACCGGTTCACTCACTTCCAGTGGGGGAAGCCAGATCTGATGCGGCAGGCGAGCGGGGTGTGAAATCAGTGCGTCGCGGATCACGTCGAGGATCTTTTTCTTTTTGAATCCATCGGTGTGGAAAAGAAATTCGTCGGGTTCCTCCGGTTCGTCAGCGACCGCCAGCGCCGCGGTGTCCTCGGCGCTGAGCGGTTGGTATTCCCAGGTCAGAGGCCGCGGCCGGGAAAAGCTCATGTCCACTGTCTTGCTCACGGTCGCGATCTTCTTCGGCAGCACGAACGGTGCCGAGAGGTAGAAGCACCGGAACGGTTCCAGGTCGCGCGGGCCGATCTTGAGAAGGGCGTAGCCGTTCTCCTTGGAGGGCAGGTGCAACGCCGCGTCGCTACCGATGACATCGCGCGAGTCCTCGGCGGTCTCGGCTCGAAGCGCAACTCGAAATGCTATGTTACTCTTGGCCTTACTCAGGGAAGATAGGTCCAAACGCTGACCACCGAGGGTGAAGAAGACGTTGCAGCCGCGGCCTTCCTGACCGATGTGGATGACCAGCTGTATCCACTCTTGGTGGTGGTGGAACAGTTCCAGGTATTCGTCGATGATCACCAGCAGGATCGGGACAGGCTCCAGATCCCTTCCAGCCAGTCGCATTTCTTCGTACTCGTTGGCATCACGCGCACCGGCTTCCTTGAAAAGACGATACCGACGCGCTATTTCGCCATTGATCGCCTTGTGCATCCGCTCGGCGAGGTGCCTGTCATCTTTGCCCAGGTTGGACAACGACCCCGCGACGTGCGGCAGCCCTTCCAAATCTTGTGCCGCGGATTCGAACTTCATGTCGACGAAGATGACGATGAATGATTCCGGCGAATGTGTCAGTGCGATCCCATTGCACAACGACAAGAAGAATTCCGACTTGCCCGAGCCCGATGTCCCGATCACCACCGAGTGAAAGCCGTAGCCCCCGAAGTCCTTGGCGCGAAAGATGATGTACTGCAATTCACCACCCGGCTTCACGCCGACCGGCACCATCGCCCACTTCGGGTCACCCCGGCCGCGGCTTTCAGCCCACAGTCGATCGACGTCGAGCTGGCGCGGATCGCCGATACCCAACGCGCGCAGCAATTCCCCGGCCTGGCTGTCGGTTTCCGACAGCTCCCCGGCGCTCATCGGCGACCAGCGCGCCAACGCTCGCGAATATCGGTCGGCGGTGCTCGCGGCGAGCATGTCGGCGACGGCGTAGAACGCATCGCGGTGGTAAAGGCGGTCTTCGCGCAGTTCGAACCGCTCGTCGTCGGCGCTGAAACCCACTCCGACGCCCGGACGGGTCGCCAGCCGCAGCACCGCGATGCCGGCCATCCCCTTCTGCCCGGTTATCCCCTCCCACTGCTCGGGCGTCCCGACGTTGTCGTCGACGATCACCCAGTGCGGGCCGAGCGTCGAGCCCGTTGACTCCATCGGTGAGGGCATCGACGTCGGTGTGGTTCCGGCCGGCGGGACCCAGGGACCCCGGCCCTTGCGGTGTAGCTCGGCGTCAAGCACTTCCTCGAGTTCGGTGGGCGAGGTGAACACCAGACGCCGAAGTCCGCAGGCGTCGAACATCTCGTCGTGCTGGTTGTGCGGCAACCAGACCAACCAGGACCACAGCTCGGGATGGCGGGTGACCACGACGAGCTTGAGATCGCTCGGACTGTGATAGACCGCCAACGAACACAGCATGGCCCGCAGCAGTTTGTGCAGTTCGCCCGGCTCCTGCGCGAGGAAGCTGAAGCCCGGCTTAGACCGCAGGCTCACAACCTTACCGATGCCCCGGATTTTGCTTTGCTCCAGAATGAAATCCCGCAGCGCGCCGCCGGTGACGGGTTCGAGTTCCTCGCCGGTGGGCACCTCCGGCCACTGCAGCGAGACCGCTGAATCGCTGGCTTGCTGTACTCCGATCCCGAGCCGGACATCGAGGAAGTCCGGGTCTTTCGGGCGGCGCTCCCACATCCGCGGGCCGCCGATCACGGTGTCCAGCTTCTGCGGATCACCGTGCACGAACAGTTGACTGCGTCGCTGCTCCTGGGCAGCGCGCTGCACCTCGTCGCGGTCTTCGTCGAGCCGCCGCAGGTAGCTGCGGCGTTGCTTTTCCTGCTCTCCCCAGGAGATCCTGCGGCCGCGCCCGAACCGGCCGCCCAGCATCAGGGCTCCGAAGCCGGCCAGGCCCACCATCGGGAAGAAACCAGACTGCAGGGAGCGGACCCCGGAGGTGTACATCACCACCAGGGTCCCGATGATGCCGACCAGTAACGCCGGGACGGCGATCATCACCAAGATGTTGCGCGGTTCGCGTTCGGGCAGCGCCAGCGGCGGCGCGACCGCCACCCGCACCGGTGGCACGGTCGGTGGCGGGTTGCGCACGCTCCTGACGAATCCGCGCTTGGACATCGCTAACCTCCCGCCGCATTCGCGTCCGGGATGGGCGCCACCGCACCGGTAATGGTGTCACGCGCCAACAGCGCGGACTCGCGGCTGATGGCGGGTCCGGCCGCGAAGGTCCGGACAATCGGCCACGGGGCCTGCACCGCCTGGCGCGAGTCAAGACCCAGCGCCTGCAAGGTTCGGTTTTCCCATTGAATGCCATAGCGAACGCCCTGCGGGGAAATCCAATACAGGCTTTCCCGGCTGTCCGAGGTGGCGACCCCGCTGGTGGTCGCCACGAGATTCGCCGCACCGGGCAGCAGCAGCGTCCGGTCGGCTTCCACCGAATTGGCATCGCGGTCGTTGCGGACCAGCTCGACCAGGTGCGAGTCCATCCCGATCGGAACGGGCAGCCCGGGGCCGCTGAGAATGCTGATCGTCGCCTGCGGGTCGGTGGTCTGCTTCCGCCACGCCACACAGGTCACCGGGTTCGCCGAGGTGTCGATGAAATCCAGCCTGCCCGCTGGGTAGTAGCTGACATTGAGTGCGTCGACGACGGGGATGTGGATCAGCTTGTCCGGGGTGATCAGCACCGGTGCGGTCGCGCCGTGGGAATCCGAGGTACGCAGCAGATCGGCCACGAAGCTGGTGATCTTCTGCACACCGGTCGGTAACAGTGCATAGAACCCGTTGACGGCACCCGTGGCGTCGCGGGTCTGAAGCACGCTACCGACCGGCGTCTCCGGTAGCCACCGCGACGGCGTGCTCGCTTCCGGGATCGTCGGCACCACAAGGGGTTCGGTCGCGGGCATGGCGTCGAACAACGCGTTGGAGATCTCGACCGGGGAGGTCACGCCGGGGTCAAGACCGAGGTTGAAGGTCACCGACCGGTCCACAGGATCGATCCGCGACCGATGCCCTCCCCAAATCACATAGGTTGCGCCCTTGTGGGTGACCAGCAGGGCCTGCGCCGGCCCCATCGGAGTCGCCCGACCGGCCGACGACACCTCACCGCCGATGGTGGTGACCAGCGGTGGTGCAGCGGTACCCCGGGCGGCGGAGTCGCAAACCGCCCAGGCGGACATGGTGCTGAGCGTGACCGTAAGACTGTCCGGCGCGCCGGGGATCCCGATCATCGGACCGGTGGGGTACTTTGCGATCTCGCCGGACTTGACCCAGGTCGGGGCGGCGGCACTGCCGACCGCCAGGCGCGCCGAGGTGAGGTTGAGAGCCGGGTAGAGCCGATCGTTGATCTTCGCATAGATCGCGCCCGTGTCGCGGTCGCCGATGACCGCGGACTGGCCCGCCAACCCGGCGGGTTTCATGATGTGCAGCAGGGCCATCCACCCGACGCCGATGAGGACGAACACCATCGACAGCACCACGGCTGCCTGTTGTTTGCGATCGTCGTGCTTCATGCGCACCGAGAACCGGGTGATCGCCGCCCTGAGCCGGCGGTTGTAAAACAGATGCCCCGAATTCTGGTCCCGGTTGGACAGATTAAGCGGCATGATTTGTACCCTTTGCAACGACGACCACGATCGGCCCGTTGCCCGAACGCGGCAAGGCTGTTCGACCCGGAGGCTTGGCGGCGTCGCTCGTCACCGGGTCCGTGGTCATCGGATCTGCCCGCCGTACCGTGCGCGGTGCTCGGCCGCCACCTCATTGCGCAGCGCCGTGATCGCCAGGTTCAACCTGTCGGCCAGTTGCCCGTGCGTGTAGCCGGTCACCACATCCGGGTGCAAGGTCAACTCGATCAGCCTGCCGTCTGCGTTCGCCACGGCGTGCACGTCGCCGAGATCGACGCTGTAGGTGATCGCTTCGGCCTGGGCGACCAGTGCCTCCCATCTGTCGGCAGCCTCGCTCAGATCGCGGAGCACCGCTTCGACGAGATCTGTGTGACTGTTGTCTGCCCGACTGCCCGGCCCCGGCATCACAAAAGTATGGCGACCCCGTTGAGCTGGGTCAATTCAGCGACGTGCCTCACGTACTTTGAGCGCGTGGCCGGTGGTGGTGCCTCAGCTAGTTTGAGCGCGTAGAGCGGAAGGCTTGCCCGATGTGGAGGGCAAGATCGACATGGCCGCAAGACGGCAGGTAACCAACAAACTGCGAGGTCAATACCGCAAGGCGTTGAAGTCGGATAAGAGCAAGATTTTGGACGAGGTGGTGGCCACCACCGGGATGGGCCGCTCAACGGCCCGGCGGATGCTGACCGGCCCGCAGCTGCCGGATCCGGCCAGCCAGGTCGATAAACGCAGGTTGCGGCCGCGGGGCTTCAGCGACGACGCCAGGGCGCTGCTGGAGCATGTGTGGGCGTTGATGGGCATGCCCTGCGGTAAATACCTGGTGGTCATGCTCGAACAGTGGCTGCCGCTGCTGGCCGCCGCCGGTGACCTGGATAAGCCGTTTGCCACCGAGGCAGCGGTGGCCGAGCTGAAGACAATGAGCGCGGCTACCGTGGATCGGTATCTGAAGCCGGCTCGCGACCGGATGCGGATCAAGGGCATCTCGACGACAAAACCATCACCGCTGCTGCGGAACTCGATCACTATTCGCACCTGTGCTGATGAGGCGCCCACCATCCCGGGAGTGATCGAGGCCGACACCGTCGCGCACTGCGGCCCGAGTCTGATCGGCGAGTTCGCCCGCACCCTGACCATGACCGACCTGGTGAGCGGCTGGACCGAGAAC
>NZ_VYIK01000129.1 GCF_008709575.1 Mycobacterium sp. | reverse complement strand
GGACTCGGGCATGAACTACTCCTCTCGAATCACCCGAGAAGCCTGCCAGCATTGGGTAATTTTCCAAGCCCATCTCTGCGGCGAAGTCAGACGCAAACCAGTTGCTCAGCGGGATTGAGAGGATATTCGACATAGGACGGAAGAGTCGAGACGATATGGATCGAGTTGAGTGCTCCGCCGGTGTCGACCGCCCAGGCCGGGGCGCCATCGCCGCCGAATACGCTGCTGTAGTCGTCTTGGTGCATGTCGAGTAGGACATAGATGTGGTAGGCCGCCAGGGTGTGCACGGTCTGGTTGAGCGAGGCCAGGTAGGCGTAGTCGATCACACCGGGCTCGGGTTCCACTCCGGCCCATTGAACGCTGAGGCGCACGACGTCGACGCCATTGGAGGCCAACTGGGCCACTTCGGCAGCGGTAAACCCGTCAGCGGATGGCTCGAACGGCGGTGAGAAGTCGACCACATTGACGCCGTGCAGGATGACGACCTTTCCAGCGCTGTCGGTCAGCCAGGTGCCGGTGACTCGCAGGTCGCTGCCGGCGCTCGGGGAGACGCCGGCAATCGTGCCGGCCTGGCCTACCGCACCGTGACTGCCGAGCAGGCCGGCATTGCCGCCGGCGCCCCCAGCGCAGGCAGACCGGAGGTCGTACTGCCATCGCCGCCATTGCCGCCGACGCCGCCGTCGCCGATCAAATACCCGCCGGCGCCGCCGTCGCCGCCGGCCGCGCCGGCACCACCGTTGCCACCCGCGCCGCCGTCGCCGAAGAGCCCCGCCGAGCCACCGTTACCCCCGGCCACTCCGGCAGCGGTGCTGTTCCAGCCGGCCCCGCCGTCGCCGAACAACAGCCCGCCGGCACCGCCGTCGGGATGGGCGGCCGTGCCAGGGGCACCGTTGCCGATGATGTCATGTCCGAAGGCTGTGTTGATGAGCTTGTCGACGTGATTACCCCAAGAGCTGGCGATCCAGGTCTGCTCGACCGCATGCAGCGCTGAGGTGAGCGACTGGTCGACTAACTGGGCAAAACCGGCGGAAGCGGCCGCACTTGCCGGCTGATCGGTGGCGAACGCCGGGTCGCCGCCGACGACCATCGCGCTCACGTCGGTACTTGGCGTCGGGTCGACGTCGGAGAGCGCAGCGACGATCGGATCGAGGACCGCATCAAGCTCGTCAGCGGTAGCCTTCGCCGGAGTGAGCAACA
The DNA here is from genome assembly GCF_008709575.1 of Mycobacterium sp. Taxonomy (GTDB): domain Bacteria; phylum Actinomycetota; class Actinomycetes; order Mycobacteriales; family Mycobacteriaceae; genus Mycobacterium. The sequence goes on along the minus strand of NZ_VYIK01000129.1, from coordinate 849 downwards.
GCGGGCCCAGCCCCAGCGCCACGCTACCGAGACCGACGAGCCAACGACTCATCGCGACGTCGTGCGAACGATGGTCACCCAATGCCGGACCCATCGACGCCCTTCCCTGACTGCTGCTGACCGGGGCGGGCGGCAAGTTATATCGATAGCCGCCTCGCTGTCAATAGGTCGACGTGAGGTCGACGTGCAGCACGAGAAGTACCGGCTAACCAGTAATCGGCGCCGGGCATAAAAGGTGAGGCGTCGATGTCGTCTCGCGCCAGCAGCACCGCGACATTCGCCAATGCGTATGCCGGCGATGAGCGGCGCGATGATCGACGCTACGTGCTCCCGGTTGAGGTCCGCGACCTGATCAAGGGCAAATCGACCGCCAGGGAAAACGGCAAGCACTAGGACGCTCTCGGCTGTATCCACCGATCGAGGTGCGACGTGGCCGCGGTCGCGTCACACTCGCAGTCTCGCTCGTGGCGAGGCACGCGGTTCCCATCCAGCCCAACCTCAGCGAGGGTGAAACTGTTGCGACAATCGGCCAGATTTTTCGCAAGGGCTTCACTTTCGATGTCGTCTCGCACGAACGGCACCGCCACGATCCAACCCCGCCAGCACCGCCGCGTTCGCATAGCTGCGGGCGGTCTTGCGATCCACCCCGGCCAACGCAGCCAGTTGACGCAAGCCGACCCCCCGACGTCAACACCCGCAACAACTCACGTACCTCGATTGGCGTGTTCCCGTTGGATGAGTCCGCCGTGTTTTAGAGTCCTGTGGCCCCCGGGTGGGGCGGAAGGGACGATGAGTCACATGGCTGGCCGCAAGAGGCATTCCGCGGAGGACATCGTGCGCAAGTTGCGC
>NZ_VYIK01000128.1 GCF_008709575.1 Mycobacterium sp. | reverse complement strand
CGGTCGCCGAGCAACTCGGCCAGGGAAACCACGTCGTCGTGTTCGGCTACTCGCAGAGCGCGACCGTCGCCACCGTCTACGAGGACTATCTGGCCACCCTGCCGCCCGACGCCCGGCCGAGCCCCGACCAGCTGTCCTTCGTGCTGATCGGTGATCCCGACAACCCCGACGGCGGGCTGCTTGAGCGGATCGCCGGCGTCTACGTCCCGGCGCTGGGTGTGCAGGGCTACGGCGCGACCCCCGACGATCTCTACCCCAGCGTCATCTACACGCTGCAATACGACGGTTTCGCCGACTTTCCGCAGTACCCGATCGATATCCCCGCCGACCTCAACGCGGACCTGGGCATGCTGCTGGTGCACCCCACATATCCGGACCTCACCGCCGAGCAGGTTGGCGCCGGCGTGGTCGAACCGGTGACTCCGGCCGATACCGACACCACCTACATCCTGATTCCCAGCCAGAATCTGCCGCTGCTGGAACCCCTGCAGGGTGTCGTGCCCGCACCGCTGCTGGATCTCATCGAGCCGCCGCTGCGCGACATCATCAACCTGGGCTATGACCCGACGGCACCGGCGAACGTGCCCACCCCGGCCACGCTGTTCCCGCTGGACAACCCCATCACCGTCGTCGTCGACTTTCTCCGGTCGATCGGACAGGGCGTCAACGACGCGCTGGCAGCACAAGGACTGCCGGCTTTGCCGTCGCTGCCGGACGTGCCGATCGTGTCCACCCTGATGAACTCGCTGACCGCGACCAGCACGTTCACCCCTCCCAGCCTGACGCTGGATGTTCCGCCACAGATCGGCGAGCTCATCGAGGGTCCGCTCCGAGGCCTGGATTCGCTGGTCGCCGGCGCCGTCGACGACCACCTCGATCCCGCGATCCAGTCAATCGTGTTCGGCATCGGCTCGGCGCTCACGACCGTTGCCACCGACGTGGACGCTCCCGCCGCGATCACCAACGCCGTCTATGTCGGCGAGCAGCTGTCAACCTTCGAACTGGAGATTCCCGGTCTTTTCGTCACGAATGTCACCCAAGATCTGGTTACCGCGGTGGAAGATCTGGCCATCGGTGACATCAGCGGGTTCGGTCAAGAACTCCAAACCATCGGCGCTGACAGCATCATCATGGACAACTTCGCAGCCGCCTTCGCCATCGAGGCCCTCCAGGCCATCGCAACCGGTGTGCCGCTGGGCATCTGATCTCGCGCCGGCTTCTCAGCGTGGCCGACCGGACCACCACCACGGACCTGGTCCGCGGGTCCTCGTCGCGCAACAGCGCGATCACCCGGCCGCCGAGAGCACTGGCAGCGTAGATGCCGCCGATTCGGGACCGGCAGCCTGCACTGTTACGGTCAGACGGTGGCAAATCCGGCCATCCTGCGGCCGGATATCCGCTCGACCGAATGAAGGTCCAAGCAACGACGCCAGCACGGCTCGCCACGAAACCGCAGTAGGCGGCAAAGTGATCGCTGACCGTGACGGGGCGGTCGTGTCGGCGGCATCCGGATGTCTGACAATTGCCCGGTTGGCTATCCGATTGGGCGCGAGTTGACGTTGCGGCGGTCATAATTCTCCCCGACAGCGAAGTTCCTCCCGCAGGTTTTCCACTGCTTCGTCCTGGTCAGTGCCCAAATCCTGCATCACCGTCATTTCGGTGCCGGTCCAGTAGGCGCCCGCCCAGTTACCGTCGTCGTCGGGCGGGATCACCAGGAAATCGTGAGCGATCTTGATATGGTCGACAACGTCGTTCCATGACGTGCCCGGCGCAACCACACCGACGGGTGGGAAGTCATCGTCGTCGTAGGTCAGTCCTTCGAGCACCTACCACCTCCTGGCCGTAGTGCTGGAATTGTCCGCCTCATACCGGCCGGGTGCCGTCTCATCGTGGAACCGACGCCGCGCGGGAAACGTCCTGCTATCCGCCCGCTTGGCGCGCTATGTTTCAGCGTGCCAGTCCCGGGCGACGGCGGTGATACATTCGACGCGCGCCGAACAGCGTCCCGGGAGGTGCCGGCGATGGGACATCCTGCAGTGTGCCGACTAAGCTTGGCAGCGACCGCAGCCGCACTCGCGGGGGGCTTGACCGCGGCGAGCTGGGCGGTCGCGTGGGCCGATGACGCTGACATCGCCTTGGTCATGGACGGCACCCGGCCGTGCTGCGTGACGACGCTGACACCTCCGGCGCTGCCCGGCCCCCCGTACACCACCGAGGTCGACCAGCT
>NZ_VYIK01000127.1 GCF_008709575.1 Mycobacterium sp. | reverse complement strand
TCTACAGCTGCGCGTCGACGCGGCGTCGAAGCGTCGGCTGGAGGAGGCTGCCAGCGAGGCGCACTTAAGTGTGTCGGCATTCGTCCTGCAGGCCGCACGTCAGGCCGCCGACGACCTGCTCGCCGAACGACAGACCATCCGTTTGTCGCCCGACGCGGCAACCGCGTTCACGGAAGCACTGAACCGGCCGGCGCGGGTGAACGAACGGCTGGCGGCTGCATTGCAGCGCTCACAAAAGTTCAGCTGGCTGGACTGAGTGGAGTTCTACCGGCCGACGTTGCTGGACCCGGACAAGCATCAGCGCGAGGGCTTCGCCTCGGGCGAACCGTCACGAGACGAGTGGCTGCGCCGCTACGCGGGCCAGAACCGACGCGGCAACACCGCAGCAGTGTGGGTCATCGCCGACCGTGGCCATCGGGTGGTGTGTTACGCAACGTTGTCGATGACTTCGGTGAATCGAGCCGCTAGACCGGCTCCTGTGGCGACGGGCGCCCCGATGCAAGTTCCCGCGCTGCTTGTCGGTCGCCTAGCCACCGACACGCATGTCACTGGACTTGGGCTCGGCACTCACATGGTGAAGCACATCCTGGCGACTGCGGCCGAACTGAACCTCAAAGCAGCATGCCGGGCCGTCGTCGTCACTGCGCTCAACCCCGGCACCGTCACTTGGTGGCAGCGGTTCGGATTCGCGCCGTTCGACCCCGAGGACCCGACAAACCTCGACCTTTACCTGCTGACCAAGGACATCACCGCCACACTCGCCCAACTCTGAGAAAGCTGATGTGGGCTTGACGTAAGTTGGTGGACACATCGGTCAGGCGGCTTACGCCGTGCCAGTGAGTCGCAGATCCTCGATCGTCGACGGGTCGTGTCGGCGACCCTGCACAGGCGTCGTCACCCGCGCCTGTTGCCGGTCAACTACAGCGCGCCCACCGGACGCCCGGGCAGCCGCGCGCGGGGCGAGGCCGTCTGCGTAACGTGCCAGGTGGCCGACCGCCGTCGAGACCTCGCCTGGCTTCTATATGGCTTGGCACAACTCGTGAGGATATCTGCGCGCAACGCGGGGAGATTCGGTATGAGTTTGGCCAGCAGCTGTTTCGCCGGCAAATGGGGCTGATGCCAAACAATTTCTACGTCGCGAAGTTTGCGTCCTTCACGTCTTCACGAAGAAGTCGCAACCGACACCGATCAATGAAATTGATCTGGCCGGGAAGCGGTATAGCGAGGCACGAGACGGCTGACAGCGTGTTCTACGATCGCGCTGCGACCCCGGAGGAGGCGGCCAACCTCACCGCGCGCGGCCTGTTGATGATCGCCATTGAGCAGCGAATCAGGGAGGAGGGTTGGGCGCAGACCGAGGCTGCCGCGCGTCTTCATCTGACTCAGCCTCGAGTTTCGGATCCGTTGAACGGAAAGATCAGCAAGTTCAGCCTCGACGCGCTGGTCAATATGCTTGCACCGGTTGGGCTGACGATCGGCGTCCGACCGGTTGCACGCCCACCGGTGAGGGCGGCGAGGAACGTCAAACGGGTTTCCGCGGATGGTTCATCCAGGGCCACGTCGAGCAACCGCAAATCGTCCAGCAGGCACTGACCAGACGACGGCACCGTTCGACGCCGGTGATGTCGGCGCTGCATGGTCGATCCCGCATCGCGGCTTGAGCTTAGCCGGCCGGTGGCGCACGACGGGCCGCAGTGAAGTTCGTTGATGTAGCAGCTCGTCACTGAAAAGTCGCTACGAGGCGGGCATTTCGAATAGTGGTCCGACACCGTGACGAGTGGCAACGTTCGTCGCCGACGCGGCGGTGAAGGCACGGCCACGGAGATCTACGCCCACCGGCGTCATCGGCTCACCATCCCAGGCCACCGCCGCCAAGGGCAGCAGTGCCCTCGACCACCTCGGCCGCAACGTCGACACCCTGATCGAACTCCTCACCACACGTTGAGCACACGCGACAGCTCGGCGGCTACCTTCCGGGCTTCGCTGCGCTCCCTTCGCTTCCGTCCGCTGGCGCTCCCGTCCGCGCCGGTCGCTCCACTGCGCCTTGCGTCCGCCGCCGAGCACCACACCAGCGCCCACCACTCAGTGAGAACACCGGCCGTGTTCGCGCCTGCCACCGCCAGGCCAACGGCGTTTGCGCCTCTCGCGCGGCGACCAGAGCCTGGCCAGACCGCCGGCCACCGTGGGACACATGCCCTAACCTCCCACGTGAGTTCACTGCTATCAAGTCGAGCTACGCGAGGGGTCACACGCCGGCCATCGAGTGGCCTCG
>NZ_VYIK01000126.1 GCF_008709575.1 Mycobacterium sp. | reverse complement strand
CGGCGACAATGGCGTCAGCTATGTCCGCGGCGACGTCGACCTCGGTCCGGCCCGGCGCCAGGAAATGTGGCACGCGGGCGTGAACCCGATCGATGGCCGCACCGGCCTTGGTCAGCGCGTCGATCTCCGACGCGTCCTTGATCATCCGCAGCCCACGCAGTACACCGGTGGCCAGCACCGGCCAACCGCCAAGCACCTCGGCCAGCGGCAGCAGGTGCAGAGCAGGCATCGACTCGCTGACCCCGACAGGTCCGGTCGCTGCCGGGGCACCGCCCAGGGCCGCGGCGACCAGCCGGTAGGGATCCTCGCCGTCAACCCAGTCGGCCACCGACAGCCTCAACTCCGCGGCGGCGGACTCCCGCAGCGCGGCCAGTTCCAGCCGCGGCAGCACGAGCGTGGGCTGCCCCGCGGGCGGCATTACCAGCGCAGTCAGCCGCTCGAAGGTCTGCGCCCGCGACCCGATCAGATACCGCAGGTCATAGCCGGGGGTGATAACCAGGCCCGCGAGGCCGGCGTCGGCGGCGGCGGTCGTCGCCGCAGCAAGCCGACGCGCATAGACGTCTGTGTCGAATCGCCGGGAGTTCATGTACCGATCAGGCTAGACGGCCGTCGCTGGATTCGACCGCCAGAGTGCCAGTAGCGACACATTCCCCAAGAAGTCCCGTCGCTAACCACACTCTCGCGAACACTACCGTGAGGGGCATGTCTGCGCCTCTGCTGCTGCTCGACGGAGCCAGCATGTGGTTCCGCTCCTACTACGGGGTGCCGACGTCGATCACGGCGCCGGACGGGCAGCCAATGAATGCGGTCCGCGGCTTTGTGGACTCGATGGCGCTGCTCATCACCCGGCATCAGCCAGCCAGGTTGGTGGTGTGCCTGGATCTGGATTGGCGCCCCCAGTTCCGCGTGTACGCCATCGCCTCGTACAAGGCGCACCGCGTGGAGGAGGAAAGTCAGGACGAGGTGCCCGACGATCTGTCCCCTCAGGTGGAGATCATCGAACACATCCTCGGAGCGTTCGGTATATGCACTGCCGGTGCGGCGGGCTTCGAAGCCGACGACGTGATCGGGACGCTGGCTGCCGCCGAACGCCGGGACCCGGTCGTCGTGGTCAGCGGGGACCGTGACCTGCTACAGGTAGTCGGCGACGACCCGGTCCCGGTTCGGGTGCTCTACCTTAATCGCGGCGTGACCAATGCCATCCTGATGGGACCCCGAGAGGTAGCCGAACGCTACGGCGTGCCTGGTGATCGCGCCGGTGCCGGCTACGCCGAATTGGCGCTGCTGCGCGGCGACCCGTCCGATGGGCTTCCCGGCGTGCGCGGTATCGGGGAAAAGACGGCCGCGATGCTGCTGACCCAGCACGGCTCGCTAGCAGGCATTCTCGCCGCTGTCGATGACCCGAACTCGTCGCTGCCCAAGGCGCTCCGCGCCAAATTGCGGGCGGCCGCCGACTATCTGGCGGCCGCCGAGCCGGTGGTGCGGGTGGTCACCGATGCGCCGGTCACGTTCTCGACGCCTACCGACGCGCTGCCGCTCACCGCGACCGACCCCGCGGCCATCGCTGAACTCGCGGACCAATTCGGTATCGGGTCGTCGATCGGCCGACTGCAGAGGGCGTTGGCAAGCCGGGCTCCCCAAGCATCGTGACTTCCCCGCCGATCGGCTCCACAACACGAACTGCCGAGTATCACGTATTAAGGCCGGCATCTCCGTACGCATAGAGTCGGCACAGTAGCGCCCACGACGGGTCATTATCACAAAGAATTCAGCCGATGCCATTCTGCATGAAACCGCTTTCCCGCGATTGACATCGTGTACACGCACGTCAAGAAGGTAGACGCCTATGCCTTGGTAAGTACAAACTGTTTGACGTGTCTTGGACAGCTGTTATAGTGTTTTGCTGCATATTTTTTTCACCTAATTGCCCACCCGTAGCGATGGAGCTGCGATGTCGCGTCACCGCTGCCCGTGCTCACACAAAGCGGCGACGCTCTCGCGCGCTCAGGTTCTGGGCACGGCCGCCGGCGCCGCAGTGACGTTGGCGATGTCGCCCCTGGCCGCGGCGGCGCCCGCCCATGCCGACCTTCTCGATGTGCTTTTCGACCCCATCATCGATTCGCTCACCGGTGCGCTGGCCGGCCTGGATCCGCTTCGCGACCTCAGCCAGGCGTGGGCCGACAGCCCGCTCGGCGAAGCGATCGATGCGAGCATCCAGGCGTTGACCTCCGGCGCCGGTCTGGTGATGCCCGCCGCGACGGGTGCAGCGCCCGCCTCCGGGGTGGAGACAACATCGACGGT
>NZ_VYIK01000125.1 GCF_008709575.1 Mycobacterium sp. | reverse complement strand
AGCCGGCCAGCAACCGGCTCCGAGCAACCCCGCCAGGCCATGTGAAAAATCGAGGCTAACACCAATACCGTTTACTTAAGATTACATGGTTGTTATTCTGAGGCGGTGCCACGGGCTGGGTGGGTGAAGCCGCAGAGTGATCAGCGGTTGTCTGATCACATCTCGTTGGGCGTGTTGACCAGGGTATTTCCGCCGGAGCTGATCGATGAGGTGCTCTTCGAGTGTGGCCGGGTGGAGGTGCGCCACCGGTTGTTGCCGGCGCGGGTGGTCGTCTATTACGTGCTTGGCCTGGCGTTGTTTTCGACGTCCTCCTACGAGGAGGTGATGCGGATGCTGGTGGCTGGTCTTTCGTGGGCATCGGGCTGGTCGCAGCAGTGGTCGGTGCCGACGAAGGCCGCGTTGTTTCAGGCGCGCAAGCGGCTGGGCTCCGAACCGTTGCGGGCATTGTTTGATAAGGCGGTGGTGCCGTTGGCTGATTCCCAGGTGGCGGGTGGTTTCTATCGGTCGTGGCGGTTGATGAGCATCGACGGGTTTTGCCTGGATGCCGCCGATACCGAGGCCAACGTCGAGTGGTTCGGCCGGCCGGCATCCTCGCGGGGGGAGGGCCGAGGTGGGGCGTTTCCGCAGGTCCGGGTCCTGGGGCTGGCCGAGTGTGGGTCGCACACGATCATCGATGCCGCAGTCGGCCCGTATCGGCAGGGTGAGCAGACGCTGGCCGAGTCGGTGTTGCGCTCGCTGTTGCCGGGCATGCTGCTGCTGGCCGATCGCGGATTTTTCAGCTACTCGCTGTGGGCCAAGGCGGCCGGCACCGGTGCCGAGCTGCTGTGGCGGGTCAAGTCCAATGCCGTCCTACCGGTCGAACAACGCTACAGCGATGGCTCTTTTGCATCCCACATCTACCCGGGGACCAAAGCGCGCCGTACCCACACCGAGGGCATCAAGGTGCGGGTCATCGAATACACGCTCGCGGCCGAGCAGGACACCGACGATGGCCCCGCTGAGCGCACCTACCGGTTGATCACCAGCATTACCGATCCGGGCGCCGCCCCCGCCGCCGAACTCGCTCAGCTCTACACCCAGCGCTGGGAGATCGAGACCGCCTTCGACGAACTTAAGACCCACCAGCGCGGCCCGGGCCTGGTGCTGCGGTCCAAGTTGCCCGACGGGGTGATCCAGGAGGTTTACGGCTACTTGTGCGTGCACTACGCGATCCGCTGGCTGATGCATTCGGCGGCAACTGATTACGGACACGATCCAGACAGGCTGTCTTTCATCCGATCACTTCGGGCAGCTCGCAGAACCACCGCCAGCCACCCGGGTTTTTCCCCCTGAGGCCATCGCCAACGCGCACACCTGTGTCACCGCCGAAATTCTCCACGAACTGCTACCTGCGCGCCGCCCCCGCGCCAATCCCCGCGTCGTCAAACGCAAAATGTCGAGCTACCAGCTCAAACACACTCATCACCGCAACGCGCCAACCACCCACCGCCACGTCATCGTAAACCCTTAAGTAAACGGTATTGGGCTTAGCCCGGATTTTGCAGTAGTTGTGGGCGACACGGCGTGTAGATAACGGAAAGCCCTTCTGTTGCAAGGGAAACTGTAGTTGCTAACCGTAACAGTTCCAACAGCAGAAGGGCACTTCCGAGGTGAAGACTACAGCTGGCCGTCCGGGTCTGGTGGTAACTACAGGCGGACGGGGTGTCGTGGCGCACGCGGGCACGCGATTGTTGTGCGAGCTGGCCGACGGGCTGGGACTGACTGAGGGGTTGTCAGCGGCGATGGCACCGACGAAGAAGCGTCGCCGCGGCCATGACCGGGGCCGGGTGCTGACCGACCTGGCGGTGGCTATCGGCGACGGCGCGACGGCGATCAGCGACCTGCGGGTGCTGGCTGATCAGCCCGATCTGTTCGGTCAGGTGGCTTCGGTGGCGACGGCATGGCGAACCTTGGAGGCCGTCGACACCGACGCGTTGGCCCGCATCCAAACCGCCCGCGCCGCCGCGCGTGCCGCGGCCTGGGCAACCGGGGCCGATCCGGGCTGGTATGTCATCGATATCGACGGGGTACTCATCGAGGCCGATTCCGACAAGCAATATGCGGCGCCGACCTATAAGCGCGGGTTCGGGTTTTATCCGCTGTTGGCGGTCCTGGACGCCACTGGGGAGGCGCTGGCCGGGCTGCTACGGCCGGGCAATGCGGGTTCGGGTACTGCCGGCGACCACCTCACCGTGTTGGAGGCGGCGCTGGCGCAGCTGCCGGTGGACCCCGCGCACCAGCAGGTCATCTGTCGCACCGACGCCGGGGGCACTAGCCCTTCAGTAAGCGTGTCGGCAGGGTAGAAATAGGCAAAGGCCTTATCC
>NZ_VYIK01000124.1:2072-2522 GCF_008709575.1 Mycobacterium sp. | reverse complement strand
TTGGAAGTAGATGATTCGATCGTCTTCGGCCACTCCAAGCTGTTCTAATGCTTGCAGGACGGCGTCATCGGGCCGTTGCGGTACCATGCGCAGCGACGTGCGGGCCCTTCGGCTCAGCTTGTAATCGCTAGGGCTCAGTGCCCGCCAGGCCTGGTAGAAGCCGCGCTGGTGGTCGGGCATCGGCCAGCCCGCCGCGGGCGCTCCAAAGTATGCCGCACACCCTTTGGCGGCCTGCGCGTCGACCTGGTCGGCCACTTGCGGTGCCGTTTGCTCGCTGCGGGTCATGTTGCGCCGGGGCGGCTTTGGGGCAGGGTCGCCGGTGAGTAAGTCGGCGCGCAACAATTCGGCCGGCGTCAACGTGTGGTTGCCCACCTGAACGGGCTGCCCGTCCAACAATGTCGGGTAACGCAGCCGTAGCGTCGACTCGAGGTCGGCATCGTTGATCCGTCC
>NZ_VYIK01000124.1:1211-2057 GCF_008709575.1 Mycobacterium sp. | reverse complement strand
GGTGGCTGGCCCGCCGGATTGCCTGTTCGAAGGGCATGGACTCCAGTCCGGCCAGCGGGTTGACCGCGATGAAGGTCTCGAGTGGGTAGTGCACCGGGATCACCCGGGCGGCCAGGTTTACCTCGCTGCGCAGCTGCGCGCGGCGGGTGTCGGCTGAGACGTGATCGGCCGCCATAGTCACCGCAGCGCTCCCATCGGTTGGTAAGCCAGGGGATGGGTAGTCGGCATGGGTTGTGAACGAGACGCTGCAATATTCCCGGCGGCAAGTGCTTTCGTATAAATCACGCGTTGTAGGCGGCCCATCCAGCCGTTGGGTGGCGCTTGGCGCAATAGGGTCAGTGCGCCCAGGATGACCGTCACTGTGACGATGCCCAAAGACGAGGCCGGCGGCACGGTGGCCGGGGGCAGGCCGACAGCGAGGAAACCGGTCACCGCGCCGACCAGCGTTAGATACCCGATGGCTGCAACGAGCAGCACGAAAGTTCCGATAAGAGCAGCCCGCACGTCAGGGTTGCGTGCCAGCCAGCCCGCCAACGCGGCCGCGGCGGTGGCCCAGGCGAAGACCAGTAGTGCGTGCGTCGAGCCGTGCTCGAATTCTGGAGGTCGCACGATGCTGCTTGCTGCGTATAGCGCGGCGCCAGCGAGCAGCATCGCCGATCCGTGGACGGCTGACCAACGGGCCGGGGCAAGTGTCGGCGCGGGCGGCCGGGCGGCCTTTTGGCGCCGCTTAGCGATTGCCGAGCCGGATGATAGGAACAATGTGGCCTTGTAAAAACCGTGGCCCACCAGGTGAAATACCGCGGCTGCGAACAGGCCCAACCCGCAGGTCAAGACCATGAAGCCCAT
>NZ_VYIK01000124.1:776-1034 GCF_008709575.1 Mycobacterium sp. | reverse complement strand
TCGGTGCGGCCAGGGTCGCCGGCAGCCAGCGGTGAAACGGAATTTGCGCCGATCGTGACAGCGCCGCAACGACGATAAGCCCCGACGCCGCGACAAGGATCGGTGAGGAGTGCTCGAATCTGCTGCGGCCCAGTGCGAACAGGCTCACGTTGCCCTGTCGTGCGGTGAGTAGTCCCACCGCCAACCACAGGGCGAGATCGCCTATCACGAACGCTGTCGCCGCCCTGAGCATGCCGTCGCGGGCAGCGGGCAACTCCC
>NZ_VYIK01000124.1:0-634 GCF_008709575.1 Mycobacterium sp. | reverse complement strand
GTCAACAGGCCAGCGGAGGCAGCAGTGAGCATTCCGGTGCTGGCGGTGAACCATCCCGACCGTCTGTCGCAGGCCAGGTAGCGCAGGGCGAAAATCTGCACGATCGTGCTCACCCCGTACACCAGCACCAGCAGCACCACGCTGAGCCGGTCGGCCTCCGCCTGGGCAATCAGGCTGTCATTGGCTGATCGCAGGGTGGCCGACACGGAGCCGTGGACCGTCACGTCGAGCCCTATCAGCAACACGCCGACAAACCCTGCGCTGCTGGCTGTGGCGCCCACTCGGCCCACCAGGCGCGGACGTCGCGAGCCGGCGATCAGGGCGCTCAGTGAAGTCAGGAGGGGCAAGGTCAACACACCGATGAGAACGGCGCTCACTGGTGAGCACCGCCAGCTGCTGCCGTTGACAGGAGGGTGTACATACGGTGGAAACTACATGATTGCCAGTACGTATGTCTAGTCTCACGAAATAACATTCGTATATCTGTTACGAACGGAGGTACCCGCGCCTGATCTGTGTGTGGGTGCCGCGATAGTGCCGGAAGTCAGCGCTGCGGCCAGCGCGCCGGGCGCTTTTCGAGGAACGCACACATGCCCTCCTGGGCATCGTCGGCGTGGGCGTTCATCGCCATGAC
>NZ_VYIK01000123.1 GCF_008709575.1 Mycobacterium sp. | reverse complement strand
CCACCATCGCCCCGCTGGCCGCGTACCACATCCGGCGGCGGCCGATCACCTCGAACGCGCCGGTGCCGGTGTAGAGCCGGGAGAAGAAGCCGTGCCGCGGCAGCCCGGCGGCGGTGTCGACGGCCTCGGGAGACTCGGTGGCGTCTTCGTCGGCGTCGCCGGCGGTGTGCGCTTTCGACGTCATCGCCTCACACCCGTCCCGCCGCGGCGGCCCGGCGCTCCCGGGCCACCTGCTGGACGGCGCCCAGGCCGTTGAAGGCCGGCTTGGCCAGCACCGCCGACTTCGACGCCAGGTACACCAGCGGCCAGGTCACCAGGAACACCACCACCAGATCCAGGATCGTGGTCAGCCCCAGGGTGAACGCGAACCCCTTGACCTGCCCGATCGCCAGGAAGTACAGCACCGCGGCGGCCAGGAAGGTCACCGCGTTGCCCGACAAGATCGTCTTGCGGGCCCGCGCCCAGCCCCGCGGCACCGCCGAGCGGAACGAGCGGCCTTCGCGGATCTCGTCTTTGATGCGCTCGAAGAACACCACGAACGAGTCGGCGGTGGTGCCGATGCCGATGATCAGACCCGCGATGCCGGCCAGGTCCAGGGTGTAGTTGATGTAGCGGCCCAATAGCACCAGGATCGCGAAGACCATGGCGCCGGAGGCGGCCAGCGACAGCGCGGTCAGCAGTCCCAGCACCCGGTAGTAGCTCAGCGAGTACACCAACACCAGCACCAGACCGATCGCGCCCGCGACCAGCCCGGCCCGCAGCGACGTCAATCCCAGTGTGGCCGACACGGTTTGGGCTTCCGAGGATTCGAACGACAACGGCAGCGAGCCGTACTTGAGCACGTTGGCCAGATCGCGGGCCTGGGCTTGGGTGAAGTCACCGGTGATCTGAGTCCGGCCGCCGGGGATCGCCTCCTGGATCCGCGGCGCGCTCACCACTTCGGAGTCCAGGGTGAACGCGGTCTGGGTGCCGACGTGCGAGGCGGTGAACTCCGCCCAGGTGTTGGCCGCGGCGCTTTTGAACTGCAGCTCGACGACGTAGCTGGCGCTGCGCTGGTTCAATCCCCAGCTGGCGTTGGCGATCTGATCGCCGCTGATGATCGACGGCGCCAGCAGGTAGGCGATCTTGTGGTCGGTCGAACAGGTGACCAACGGCAGGTTCGGGTCGTCGTTGCCGGCCAGGATGTCGTCCTTGCCGCAGCGGCTGGCCTCGTACTGCAGGGCCAGAAACTGCACCCCCCGGTTGGTGCTTTGGCGCCACTGCTTTTCTTTGGCGATGCGTTCGGCGAGGTCTTTGCCCTTGTCGGGGGGCCCGGGCTGCACCGGCGGCGGCTCCTGCGGGTAGGGCCGGGGCTGCGGCGGGGGCGCGGTGTCCGCGGTGTCCGGCGAGGCCCCCGGCGCCGGCAGCGCGGGCTTTTCCGGCGGCGCAGCGGGCTGCGCCGGTATCTCGTTGATCACCGGGCGGATGTACAGCCGCGCGGTCTGGCCGAGGTTGCGGGCCTCGTTGCTGTCGTTTCCGGGCACCGTGATGACCAGGTTGTCGCCGTCGATGACGACCTCGGAGCCCGAGACGCCCAGGCCGTTGACCCGGGCGCTGATGATCTGCTGCGCCTGCGCCAGCGCCTCGCGGGTGGGTGCCGACCCGTCGGGGGTGCGCGCGGTCAGGGTGACCCGGGTGCCGCCCTGCAGATCGATCCCGAGCTTGGGTTGCGCCCGCTTGTTCCCGGTAAGGAAGACCAGCAGGTACACCCCGATGAGCATGACCAGAAACACCGACAGGTAGCGGGCGGGGTGCACCGGCGCTGAAGGCGATGCCACGTCGTCTCCGTCTCCTCGCTGACCGAACCTTTCGACTGCTCCCGCAAAGGGTACGTGGCGGGCGCGCGACCTCAGTCCTTGGGCAGTCGCTGCGGCTCGGCCTCCTGCTCGCGCTCCGGGGTCTCGAGGTCCGCGCCCTGCGGGTCGATGCGGTCCCGGACCGCCAGTTTCATCCACGTGGTCACCACGCCCGGGGCGATCTCGAGGTCCACCGTGTCGTCGGTGATGTCGGTGATCCTGCCCTGCAATCCCGACGTGGTGTGCACCCGGTCGCCGACGCGCAGCGACTCGTGCAGCTCGATGGTGGCCTGCATGGCGCGCCGCTGCCGGCGCGACGAGAAGAACATGACCGCCGCCATGATGACGAACAGCGGCAGGAAGAACAGCAGTTGGTTCATGACGGCCAGTCTGCCATCGTGCTGTCATGGAACTCACCGCAGCGCTGCGCACCACGGGTGCGGTCCGCGATTTCACCGACGTGCCCGTCGACGACGCCGTGGTGGCGCGCGTGCTCGACACCGCGCGGTTCGCGCCCAGCGGCGCCAACGCGCAGCCCTGGCGGGTCGTGGTGGTCAAGGACGCCGAGCGCCGCCGCCGGTTACAGGATCTCTACGTCACCGGTTGGCGGGACTACCTGGCTATGACCGTCGCGGGCCTGCGGCCGTGGGCGCCGACCAACGACCGCGACGCCGAGGCCCGCGCGCTCGCCGCCGGACACGAGACGGCGGGCTCGGCCGACTGGTTCGGCCGGGCCCCGGTGCTGTTGGCGCTGTTCGCTGACCTGTCGGCGCTGGCCGCCGTCGACCGCGACGCCGAGCGGTACGGGTTCGCCGGCGGCGCGTCGATCTATCCGTTCGCCTGGAGCGTCCTGCTCGCCGCCCGCGAGGAGGGCCTGGGCGGGGTGATCACCACGATCGCGATCCGGGCGGAGCCGCAGGTGAAAGCGCTTTTGGGGGCGTCCG
>NZ_VYIK01000122.1 GCF_008709575.1 Mycobacterium sp. | reverse complement strand
CGCCAGCTGGTTGGTGATGCCGCCGTGGTGGTGCAGCCGGTGGTGATAGGGCACATCACCAGCACCAGGTTTCCTGACTTGGCTCACGTTTCCGGGTTTTTTGACCGTTAGCTGTTTGACCTGCTGGTTTGGGTGCCGCGTGGCCGGGATTTGCGCACTAATTTTGGGTTCGTAGGCTGCCTGGGTGGCGTATGTCCGCACCGTGAAGACCGCATCCGGGGCGGTCGCGGTACAAGTCGTGTGGTCCTCGCGGCGCGGAGCCCGCCAGATCGAGCACATCGGCTCAGCCCACGATGCCGCGGAAGTGGCCGTGTTGAAAGCAGCCGCCGCCCAGCGGTTGACCGCGGGCCAACAAGTGCTGGACCTGGGTGTGCAGGCCCCGGCTGGAACTGAGCCGCTGCCGATCACCTCGTCGCAGGCGGCTCATTTGTGGGACGCCCTGTGCACAGCCTACAGAGTGCTTGGATTTGAGTCAGCGACCAAAGGCGACAACGTATTTCGTGACCTGACGCTGGCCAGGATCATCGAACCGGCCAGCAAGCTCGACACCGCCCGGGTACTCAATGAGATCGGAATACCCGCGGCCTCGTATGCCACGCTCAAACGCCGCCTGCCGACCTATGCCAAACCCAGCTGGCGCCAAGCACTGGCCAAGGCCTGCGCCGCGCACGCCGGGTTGGGGCCAACCTCGCTGGTGCTCTTCGATGTGTCCACGCTGTACTTCGAGACCGATAGCGGCGATGGATTCCGCGAAACCGGTTTTTCCAAGGAACGACGCCTCGAACCCCAGATTGTTCTCGGCTTACTCACCGACGCATCAGGATTCCCGTTGACAGTGGAAGCATTCGAGGGCAACAAGGTCGAGACCGCGACTATGCTGCCGGTCATCAACGCCTTCAAAACCGCACACGGCCTCACTGATGTCACGATAGTCGCCGATGCCGGGATGATCTCCGAAGCCAACCAGATCGCGCTGCACGCTGCGGGTTTGCGGTTCATCCTGGGCACCCGTATCCCACATCTGCCCGGTGTGGTCAGCGAATGGCAGGCCCAACACCCCGGCGAGACGGTTCCCGATCAGCTGGTGCTGACCCAACCCTGGCCGGCCAGCTCGACCGAGAAGACCCGCGGTGTCCCTGACCGGATGATCTACTACCAGTACCGTGTTGACCGGGCCAGGCGCACCCTGCACGGTATCGATGAGCAGATCGCCAAAGCCGAACGGGCCGTCGCCGGAAAAGCCCCGGTCAAACGCAACCGCTACATCCAGCTCACCGACGCCGCTACAACGGTCAACCGGGAGTTGGAAGCCAAAAACCGCGCCCTGGCCGGGTGGAAGGGCTACACCACCAACCTGACCGACCAAACCCCTGACTTCGTCATCAGCGCCTACCACCAGCTGTGGCACATCGAGAAAAGCTTCCGAATGTCCAAGCACGACCTGGCTGCCAGACCCATCTACCATCGGCTACGCGACTCCATCGAAGCGCACCTGAGCATCGTCGTCACCGCGCTGGCTGTCAGCCACTGGATCGAACGCCAAACCGGCTGGAGTATAAAGAAATTCATACGCACCGCCCGTCGCTATCGGACTATCACCATCCAAGCCGGCGACCACACCCTCACTGCCGCACACCCACTACCCGACGACCTCCACCAAGCCCTCACCGCCATCGGCGACGCAACTGCGCACTAAATTGAGCCAAGTCGGGTCGCGGTCACGTAGCCGGGATCGGGTTGCGGGTTCAACGTGCCGCCCATGATGAACGCTGTCTCGTCGGACGGGTCTCCGGCGTGGGCCGCGCCCGCAGTCGTCACCGATGCCAACGACAACAGTCCGGCACTGCATGCCGCCGGCAGTGCGACGATGAGTCGGCGGCATACCCGAAGTGTCATTGACGGCTCCTCATCGCGTGGCGCTACCGGGACTGTATAACCGGTGGGCGCCGCAAGGCGGAAATCGGCGAAGCCCGGGCCCGCAGTGCAGCCCGCTCTGCTGGTGCGCCGGCGCCGGGATAGGCAGCGGCCGCGGGTTGCCGCCGCTGCCGCACGAGCGGCTTACCGCCGTGATGCACCAGCCACACTCCGGAGTGGAGCTAAGGGGACTCGAACCCTGACCCCCACACTGCCAGGATGAAAGCGACTGTTCTGCGCCGTTTTACAGTGTCGCCAGAGTGGCGATCTGTCCAGCAAGACGAAAAATTCTCATGCTGATGTGTCCAGCGTGTGCTAGCGGGTCGTCGCGTGTCGTAGGACATCGTTAGGACACGACGAACACAGGTTCGCAGTTTGTTAGCCTCCGGTTCCACACTCGGCCCGCACAGGCCTCAATCGAAGTTGATGCGGCACGCCCCTGCCGTTTCTGCGGATCGCTTCGCGTGTCCGTGGTTGTGCCTTTAGGCGATTTGAATGCGTTCGTCGCCAAGATCGACTTCGATGCGGAGCTGGCCGCCGAGGGCGTCGACATAGCGGCGCAGGGTGTCGACCTGAGTGTGTCCGACCTCACCGCGTTCCAGGGCACTGACGCGGTTTTGGCTAACGTGCAACAGATCGGCCAGTTGGGTCTGGGTGAGTCCTTGGGACTCGCGCAGTTCGCGCAGGGCGTAGCCACGCGGTTCGCGGCGCATGCGGGCTTTATGGGCGTCGACGGCGGCGCGGTTGACCGGGCGCTTTTTGAGCCAGTCGTCGAGTGTGGTCATCGGCGTTTGCGTCCTTTCTGGTGCTTGGTTTGCTTCAGCTTGTTCAGGTGTGTGTCGAACAGCTCGTCGGCGATGGGGATGTTTTGGTCGTACCAGCGTTTCCATTTGCCTTGCTTGTCGGCTCTTGTGACGTTGTAGTGGGTTCGTGACCTGGGGATTTGGGGCGCAACGCC
>NZ_VYIK01000121.1 GCF_008709575.1 Mycobacterium sp. | reverse complement strand
GATCAGAACAATCCCAGCCTGCAACGCATCTACGGCACCGCGTGGGAATCCCCGGACGCGTTGGATCGCCACCTGGCGCTCGTCGAGGAAGCGCAGCGCCGCGACCACCGCAAACTCGGCGTGGAGCTGGACCTGTTCAGCTTCCCCGACGAGATCGGCTCCGGCCTGCCGGTGTTTCACCCCAGGGGCGGCATCGTGCGCCGCGAGCTGGAGGACTATTCGCGGCGCAAGCACATCGCCGCCGGCTACGAGTTCGTCAACACCCCCCACATCACCAAGGCGGACCTGTTCCACACCTCCGGGCACCTGGACTGGTACGCCGAGGCGATGTACCCGCCGATGCACCTCGACGCCGACTACGCCGACGACGGGACCGTGCGCAAACCCGGCCAGGACTACTACCTCAAGCCGATGAACTGCCCGATGCACACCCTGATCTACCGGGCCCGCGGGCGGTCCTACCGCGAACTGCCGCTGCGGCTGTTCGAGTTCGGCACCGTGTACCGCTACGAGAAATCCGGGGTGGTGCACGGGCTGACCCGCGCGCGCGGCTTCACCATGGACGACGCGCACATCTTCTGCACCCGCGAGCAGCTGCCCGCCGAACTGGGGTCGCTGCTGGGCTTCGTGCTCGAGCTGCTCGGCGACTACGGGCTGGCGGATTTCTACCTGGAGCTGTCCACCAAGGACCCGGCCAAGTTCGTCGGCTCCGAGGAGATGTGGCAGCAGGCCACCGACATCTTGGCGGCGGTGGCGGCCGACTCCGGCCTGGCGCTGGTGCCCGACCCGGGCGGCGCGGCGTTCTACGGCCCCAAGATCTCCGTGCAGGCCCGCGACGCGCTGGGCCGCAGCTGGCAGATGTCGACCATCCAGGTCGACTTCAACTTCCCGGAGCGCTTCGATTTGGAGTACACCGCCGCCGACGGCAGCCGGCAGCGCCCGGTGATGATCCACCGCGCGCTGTTCGGGTCGATCGAGCGGTTCTTCGGCATCCTCACCGAGCACTACGCGGGGGCGTTTCCGGCGTGGCTGGCGCCGGTGCAGGTGGTCGCCATCCCGGTCGCCGGCGAGCACGTGCCGTACCTGCGCGACGTCGCCGCCCGGCTCGCCGCGCACGGGGTGCGGGTCGAGGTGGACGCCGGCGAGGACCGGATGACCAAGAAGATCGTCACCCACACCCACCAGAAGGTGCCGTTTATGCTGCTGGCCGGGGATCGTGACGTCGCCGCCGGCGCGGTCAGCTTCCGCTTCGGCGACCGCAGCCAGCTCAACGGGGTGCCCTGCGACGAGGCGGTCGCGGCGATCGTGACCTGGATCGCCGACCGCGAGAACATCGCGCCGACCGCCGACCTGGTGAAGGTGGGCGGTCATGGGTGAGGACGCGATCGTCGACCGCGGGGTCGGAGACGTCGACCACCTGCAGCGGCTGTGGACGCCGTACCGGATGAGCTATCTGGCCGAGGCGCCGGCGCGGCGGGAGAACTCCGGGCAGAACAACCCGTTCACCGACATCCCCAGCCTGCCCGACGAGGACGGCCTGATGGTCGCCCGCGGCGAGCAGGTCTACGCCGTGCTCAACCTCTACCCCTACAACCCCGGGCACCTGATGGTGGTGCCCTACCGGCGGGTCTCCGAGCTCGAGGACCTCACCGACGCCGAGACCGCCGAGCTGATGGCCTTCATCAAGAAGGCGATCCGCGTCATCAAGAACGTGTCGCACCCGCACGGGTTCAACGTCGGGCTCAACCTGGGCACCTCGGCGGGCGGGTCGCTGGCCGAGCACCTGCACGTGCACGTCGTGCCGCGGTGGGGCGGCGACGCCAACTTCATCACGATCATCGGCGACTCCAAGGTGATCCCGCAGCTGCTGCGCGACACCCGGGCGTTGCTGGCCACCGAGTGGGCCAGGCTGCCGTGAGCGCGCCGGCCACGATGCAGAGCGATGCCGATGAGAAGGAGCGGCGCAGTTGAGCAAGTTGCTGTCGCGCGGCGGTGTCGAGCGGGTGACCACCCCGTTGGCGCGGGTGCTGCTGCGGGCCGGCTGCAGCGCCGACGCGGTCACGATCATCGGCACCGCGGCGGCCGTGGTGGCCGCGCTGACCCTGTTCCCGGCGGGCCGGCTGTTCGCCGGGGCGGTGGTGATCTGTTTTTTCGTGATGTTCGACCTGCTCGACGGGGCGATGGCCCGCCTCAGCGGCGGCGGCAGCCGATTCGGCGCCGTGCTGGACGCCACCTGCGACCGGATCAGCGACGGCGCGGTGTTCTGCGGGCTGGCGTGGTGGGCGGCGTTCGGGCTGCGCAGCCCGTCGCTGGTGGTGGCGACGTTGATCTGCCTGGTCTCCTCGGAGGTGATCTCCTACATCAAGGCCCGGGCCGAGGCCAGCGGCCTGCGCGGCGACGGGGGCCTCATCGAGCGGCCGGAACGGTTGATCGTCGTGCTGGTCGGCGCGGGGTTGTCGGATCTGCCGGTGGTGCCGCTGCCGTGGGCGCTGCCGGCGGCGATGTGGCTGCTGGCGCTGGCCAGCCTGCTGACCTGCGCGCAGCGGTTGCACCGGGTGCGGCACTCGCCGGGGGCGGACGAGCCGCTGTCGCCGGGGACGGGCCCGTCGTGACCGGCAGCGCGGCCGAGCTGGTCACAGACTGGTCGTATGCGGCCGGCTGGCGGGTGGTGCGGGCGTTGCCGGAGTTCGCCGCGCGCGGCCTGTTCGACGCCGGGGCCCGCTACGCATCCCGCGGCGGCGGGCCGGATCAGCTGCGCAAGAACCTGGCCCGCGTCATCGGGGTGGCACCGCCCGACGTCCCCGCCGAGCTGATGCGGGCCGCCCTGGCGTCCTACGCCCGCTACTGGCGGGAGGTGTTCCGGTTGCCGGCGATGGACCAGGCGACGCTGGCCACCCGGGTCGAC
>NZ_VYIK01000120.1 GCF_008709575.1 Mycobacterium sp. | reverse complement strand
CTGCTATCAAGTCGAGCTACGCGAGGGGTCACACGCCGGCCATCGAGTGGCCTCGAAGGACTCGTTCGACCCGATCCAACAGCTCGCTGGGGTTGTCGTCGGCACCGTCTTTCCAGGCGACGAGTGCGTTGAGAAGGTTGACCGGCCGAACGGTCAGCCGCAGGCCGAGGATGACGGTCTTGGTGGCCTCGGTGCCGACATCTACGGGGCGGTAGGTGATTGCGACTTGCAGCGACAAAGCGCTCACAATCGGGACGATCTTGGGCTCGATCGACTCGACCAGCTCACGCCGGATTTCGGTCAACTGACCCCGTCGCTCGGGCGACCGCACGGTCAACGTCGACGGGGTGATGCAGAGAAGACTTCGAAGCCACATACGGACGATGCCGTACACGGTCAGCGGGGTCGCGCCCAGAAGAAGAAAGATCCCGCCCGGCCGCAGCCACGCCGGATTGCCAGAAGCGCCCCCCGCCGCAACCATGGCGATCCCCATCAGCGGGATCAGCACTAGTGCGCTGTACGCGTTGCCCTCGTACCAGGGCACGTAGCGGCAGACAATCTCGTCGCCGGATCTGCTCACGCCAGCACGAAAAATCCGACGCTGCCCAACGACGATGATGCCGACCGTGCAGAATCCTATGAGAGACCAGTACCACTGCCCTCCCGCCCGCAATGCCACCACGGCGAACAGTAATAAAACCGCGGCGAAGGTGTAGCGGAGCATGCGCCCCCAACGGCCTTTCCTCCCGCCGCTGGCTATCACTGGCCGTCTCGGGTGGTGATTGCCGGCACGACGCCGCGGTGACCCGCGGGCGCGGGACCTGCCGTCGCACTCGGCCGGACGGTCAGCCAGATGTGTGCGCGGTTCACCGGTGAATCGTGTCGCGCGGTCACCGTGAGTTGCGCGATCAGTGTGTCCTGCCCCGTCGTGATGATCCGGGTTTGTGACGCGCTGTCGATCGTGCCGAGCTCATGGGCGATCCGCATTGCGAGTGATCCTTGAACCCCGGCAGCATCACCGGCCGGGCCGAGTTCGCGGCTCAGTTCGCGACATCCCGGCGCCGACTGCAGCTGCTGGTCAGCCAGCATCGTAAACACTTCAGCGGGGTCCAGTGAGGCCGCGACGCGATGCATCGTCAACACCGCGTTAGCGCAAAACTCCTTGATGCACGGGTCGTCGCGATTGGCCCACACACGGACCCCGACGGCGGAGTCAAACGGCTCCCAGCCCGGCGGCACCCCCACCTCGACGAGAAAATCGGCGAACCGGTTGACCGGAGACACAGCGAGGCCGCGCTTCTGCACGAACTCATCGAATCGCATCGCCGTCGTCCTACCCGAAACCGAAGACCGATTCCACGCCGCGCACCGCGCTACCGACCGCATCCGCGACCGGCTGCCAGGCCGCTTCGACGAACTTGGATGCACCCAAGGCGGCGCCCGCTCCGATAACGGCACCCACCGCCAGGCCAACCGCGGTCCCTGCACCCGGAACGAGCGAACCGATCACTGCACCAGTCTCCGCGCCCGCCCACAGCCCGGCGGCGACACCTGCGCCCTCACGGGTGATGGCCTCGGCCGCCGAGTCGCCGTCATGGATGTCGGACATGACGGCCGGTACCGCGCTGGCCGCACCAACCACCCCGCCGATTCGGGAGAACCCCTTGAGTTCGACTCCGCCGATCTGTGGATCCTCCAGCCACTTCAACAAGCCCGGGGAAGCCTTACCCGGACCCGTACCGGGAGACTCCTCGATCAACTGCAGCGTCGTCTGACGCACACCCTCGGCGGTACCACCGGCGACCGCACCCGCAGCACCGATCGCCACATCCCCCTTCGTCACGGTCAGCCCGGGATCCTCGCCGGCGTGAGCGCCGGCTCCCGGTGCCGGCGTTGGAGGCAATCGGCCGGCGCTGCCGTCGGCTTCCGCGTTGGGCTTTCGAGGCGAAGACGCGGCCCCAGCGTCACTGTCGGTGCCGAGCTGGGGGTCGCTGACGGCGGTGCGCATCGCAGCGGCCAGCTCGTGGTCGGTGCTGTGCGCCTTGAACTTCACCGCGTCGAGATCGGTTTGAAGGATCTGGCGCTGCAGCTCGGCTTCCCGCGAGCCCATCAGCACAGCAGCGGTATCGCCGACATCGACCTTCCAGTCCTCGGTGATGGTAAAGCCCAGTTGCTCGGCGGCCTGGTCGATTTCGCTCATCATCGCCTTGCAGGCCTGCACGTCCGCCACGGCCGTGCTCACCGCGGCGCCCACCTGTGTCGACTCGCGGCCGTCGTTGTCGATGTCGGTGCGCAGCGCGCCCAGGCTGCGGTGAAACGCCGAGCCGGCCTCGCCCTGCCAGTCGAGGAGCAGCTGGCCCGTCTGGCCCAGATCCTCCCCGAACCGGTACAGGGTCTTCGCGCGGTTGGTGGCTACCTGGAACACCTTGAGCACCGCCGCGGCGTCCCAGCGGCGCACGTCGTCGGGGGTCAGCCCGCTCATCGCGGGCAGATCGACGACAGCGCCTGCGCGCTGTGTTCCTCGTTGGTGGTGAAGGCGGTCCCCGCGGTGGCCATGTGGTAGGCCAATTCGCCGGTCCGGCGTTTGTGCTGGGTGTGGCGGATCTCCCAGCGCGCCATCACTTCCGACAGCGCCTTGGCCGACTCTCCGATCCAGCCCGGCGCGGCGTCAGCCAGCTGGTCCTCGTGGACGATGAAGTCGATCGCAGCGTCGCCCACACCGGTCTCCAGCTGGGCGCTGCCTGCGGCCACCGCCGCCGGGTCCACCCGGATTAACTCCGCCGCCATCGGCGCACCTTCCCAACGCGACTTTAGAGAAAATCGTAGCGGTGCTGCTTACCGCTGGCGAACACAAACGTTTACGCGCACCGTGCAGCTGATATGGACGGCGTTTTCGTCAAGGGGCGAGATACCCACAACGCGTAGTCGACGCCAACCTAGTGTCCCGCGCCGTTAATTCGTTTTATTAATCTTCCAATGGACTCC
>NZ_VYIK01000011.1 GCF_008709575.1 Mycobacterium sp. | reverse complement strand
TCGGCCGATCTCGGCGGGGCCGGCCGCGAGGGCAGCACCGGCGGTACCGGTGGGGCCGGCGGCAACGGCGGCAACGGCGGCTCGGCCGGCAACGTCGGCAACGGTGGCGACGGCGGCAACGGCGGCAACGGCGGCGCCGGGTCCACCAGCAGTTCCGGCGGCGCCGGCGGGCCGGGCGGCGCGGCCGGTAAGGCCCTCGGGACGGGTACCGACGGGGTGCCCGGCAAGCCCGGCGCCCGCGGCAGCTGACCTCGGCGAACTGCTTGCGACACGCGCCGCCAATGCCCGCCGATTAGGCCGTTCTCAGTCCTACCGAAGGTAAGGTTAAGAGCGCGTGGCGGTCGACGACCGATACCTGGCAAACATCAAGGAATGCGCGATGGAGCTGAGTCTTCGCCCCGTTATGACGGTTATGGTCGCCGTGACTGCCAGCGTCATCGCCCTTACTCCTGCGGCGACACCGCTCCAGCAGGCCATTCACGACCCGGCGATCGAGCTCTCCGCCTCCGCGGAATCCGTCATCGACCTGTCAAACCCCCTCACTGCCGTGCTCGCGCCGTCTGGACTCGGTGCGGAATCGGATGCACTGTTGGACGCCGGTGGGCCCCACACCGGATCTCCGGCCCTCGACGCCCTGGCGCTTTCCGGTATCGACCTCGCGAGCATCGATGACAAGCTGGCGAGCATCATCACCACCACGGCGACGATCGCGATCCTGCTCGGTGTGGCGGTGACCGGCCTGGACGCCACACCGTTGGCGCTGCTGGGCGGGGCGGTGACGTCGCTCGGCACAGCCATCGCCGACCTCGGCGGGGTGTTCACGCCTATCGGTACGGCTGTGGGCGGACTCTCGGAGGTTCCGGCGGGTATCGCAGAACTGATCGAAGCGACGGGCGCGACTATCACACAGGGGATTGTGACGCCGATCTACGACTACCTGATCAAGCTGGTCTCGCCCGATTCGGTTCCGACGCTCCCCGACCTCACCACCACGATGGACCCCAGCGCAGTGCTGGACCTCGGCCGGCTAGTGCCGGATCTGCTGACCGTTTTCTGAGTCTGGGAGGCACCACCGCAGGAAGGCCGGGCTGCGCGCAGACTGCTTGGGATAGGCTCTCTCACCGGCTGGACCACAAGGCACAGAGCGGCAGGAGAAAAGCCATGCCGGCAATCGTCCTGATCGGCGCCCAATGGGGCGACGAGGGCAAAGGCAAGGCCACTGACCTACTCGGCGGCCGGGTGCAGTGGGTGGTGCGTTACCAGGGCGGCAACAACGCCGGCCACACCGTCGTGCTGCCCAGCGGCGAGAACTTCGCGCTGCACCTGATCCCGTCCGGGGTGCTCACGCCGGGGGTCACCAATGTCATCGGTAACGGCGTGGTGATCGATCCGGGTGTGCTGCTCGACGAGCTCACCGGGCTCGAGGACCGTGGTGTTGACACGTCGCGACTGCTGATCTCCGCGGACGCCCACCTGCTGCTGCCCTATCACGTGGCCATCGACAAGGTCACCGAGCGTTACATGGGCAACAAGAAGATCGGTACTACCGGCCGCGGTATCGGCCCGTGCTACCAGGACAAGATCGCCCGCATCGGGGTCCGGGTCGCCGATGTGCTCGATCCCGAGCTGCTGGCCCAAAAAGTTAGGGCGGCTTTGGAATTCAAGAACCAGGTGCTGGTCAAGATCTACAATCGCAAGGCACTGGAACCGGCTCAGGTCGTCGAGTCGCTGCTCGCCCAAGCCGAGGGGTTCAAACATCGCATCGCCGATACCCGGCTGCTGCTCAACACGGCCCTGGAGGCCGGCGAGACGGTGCTGCTGGAGGGGTCGCAGGGCACCCTGCTCGACGTCGACCACGGCACCTATCCCTATGTCACGTCGTCCAATCCCACCGCGGGCGGTGCGTCGGTCGGCTCCGGCATCGGCCCGACTCGGATCACCACCGTGCTCGGCATCCTCAAGGCCTACACCACCCGGGTCGGTTCGGGTCCGTTTCCCACCGAATTGGTCGACGAGCACGGCGAATACCTGTCTAAGACCGGTGGTGAATTCGGGGTCACCACCGGCCGGCGCCGACGGTGCGGCTGGTTCGACGCCGTGGTGGCCCGCTACTCCACCCGGGTCAACGGCATCACCGACTACTTCTTGACCAAGCTCGACGTGCTGTCCAGCCTGGAAACGGTTCCGGTCTGCGTCGGCTACCGGGTCGACGGCAAGCGCACCTACGAAATGCCGATGACCCAAAGCGATTTGTATCGCGCGGAACCGATTTACGAGGAACTACCAGGCTGGTGGGAGGACATCTCGGGTGCACGAAGGTTCGATGATCTGCCCGCCAAGGCGCGGGACTACGTGTTGCGACTGGAAGAGCTTGCCGGAGCCCATGTTTCCTGTATCGGGGTCGGCCCGGGTCGAGATCAGACCATCGTGCGTCGCGACGTCCTGGCGGTCCGCCGATGAGTGACCAACCCGATTACCTGGACCCCGATTATGCCAAGCACGGCGGGTTCCCGAATTACGAGACCGCCAGGCCGGGACCGGGTTTCGGCCGGTTCGTCACCGCGATGCGGCGCCTGCAGGACCTCGCGGTCTCCACCGACCCCGACGACGACACCTGGGACATCGCCGCCGAGCAGGCCGAAGCGCTGGTGAAGCTGCTCGACCCGTTCCAGGTGCCCGAAGGCGTCGCGCCGGCCGGGCGGGTTCCTTCGCTGCCCGGCATGGGCAGCCTGCTGATGCCGCCGTGGACGATGACTAAGTTCGACGCCGACGGTGTCGAAATGCGCGGCCATTTCAGTCGCTTTTACGTGGGCGGCAACATGGCGGTGCACGGCGGTGTGATCCCGCTGGTGTTCGACTGGTTGTGCGGGATGGTGGTGCACGCGTCCGGACAGCCGATCAGCCGGACCGCGTTTCTCAAGGTGGACTACCGCAAGGTCACGCCGATAGACATCCCGCTTGTCGTGCGCGGGCGGGTGACCGAAACCCAGGGCCGCAAGGCGTTCATCGCCGGCGAGCTCGTCGACGAAACCGACACGTTGCTGGCCGAGGCGCACGCGCTGATGGTGCGGCTGCTGCCCGGCCAGCCTTAGCTCGGCTCCACAACCTTTATCCTGGTCAGCATGCGGCAGACGCGGCCAAGACCCCAGGGTGCGGCCCCATGACAGCCGGACACGATCCGGGCACCGAGGGCTTGACCGCGGCACCGGACGGGAGCCCGGCGCCCGGCCGCGGACGTCATCAGCGGGCCGGCGACGCCGTGCGGACCCGGGTGATGCTGCTGGGATCCGGAGATTTCAGCCGCGAGCTGGCAATCGTCTTGCAACGTCTGGGCGCGGAGGTGATCGCGGTCGAATGCTACGCCGACGCTCCGGCACACGGGGTCGCCGACCAGTCGGTGGTGGTGCAGATGAGCGATACCCAAGCGTTGACCGCGATCATCGGCCAGTTTCATCCCCATTTCGTAGTGACCGTCACCGACAAGGTCGGCGCCGACGCATTGATCGCGGCTGCGGGAAACGGGTTAGCGCAATTCTTCCCAACTGCCCGCGGTGTGCGGCTGACCGCCGACCGGGAAGCTCTGCGGCGGCTGGCCGCCGACGAGCTCGGGCTGCCCACCGCACCATTCTGGTTCGCCGGATCGCTGCACGAACTGCGTGCAGTCGCCGACCATGCCGGGTATCCCTTGCGGGTGCAGCCGGTAACGCTCCCGGCCGGGCAACGAGAGTCGGTGATTTCCGGGCCGCAGGATCTCGAGTCGGCCTGGCAGCGCACGGTATCTCCCGATGCAGGCCCGGACACCACGCGGCTGCTCGTCGAAGCCATCGTCGAAATCGACTTTCACATCACGCTGCTTGCCGTACGCCGCGACGGGCCGGCCGGGCCGGTGATCGACTTCTGCGCGCCGATCGGACGCAACGCAGCCACCCGCGACACGCTGGAATTGTGGCAGCCGCAGGAGATCAGCACAGCTGCCTTGGACGCTGCCAAGTCGATCGCCGCACGTATCGTCAAGGCACTTGGCGGGCGCGGCGTCTTCGGAGTCGAATTGATGGTACGCGGCGACGAGGTGTACTTCTGCGACGTCAGCGTCCGACCCTACGAGTCCGCTCTGGTGACACTGCGTACCCAGCGGTTGTCGGCGTTCGAGCTGCAAGCCCGGGCAATCTTGGGTCTGGCGGGCGACACCATCATGATTTCACCGGGCGCGGCACAACTGTTGTATACCGGCGGCACTGATGCCGGGCCCTCCACCGAAGCGCTGGCTGCTGCGCTCGCGGTGCCGGAAAGTGATGTGCGGATGTTCACCCGGTCGACCCGGCCCGACGCCCGGCGTCTGCTGGCGGTGGCCGTGGTCACCGCGGCGGATGCAAAAACCGCGCGCCGCCGTGCCCGGCAGGCATCGGCAGCGCTGGTCCACTGACGGTCAGCCCGCGCCTGGTGGATAGCCACAGAACAATTCAGCGCGACGCGCCAAGCAAATACCGGGTTCCTCACCGGAGACAAATTATGGTCTCTTCGTGTACCGGCGAACGGTTTTGAAATTACCTCTGCTGCTGGCAGCAGGCATGGCGCTCACCGCAACCCCGCGTGCCGCCGCAGCGGCAAACCGCTGGTCGGCTGATCGCGCCCATCGCTGGTATCAAGCCCAGGGCTGGCCCGTCGGTGCGAACTACATCACCTCGACCGCCATCAACCAGCTGGAGATGTTTCAGCCCGACACCTATGACCCCCGCCGGATCGACACCGAACTGGGCTGGGCCCGGTCGCACGGCCTCAACACGGTACGCGTGTTCCTTCACGATCAGCTCTGGGCGCAGGACTCTCGGGGGTTTCAGGCCCGTCTTGCGAAGTTTGTCGACATTGCGGCGCGTCACCGCATCAAGCCGCTGTTTGTCTTGTTCGACTCATGTTGGGATCCGCTGCCAACACCGGGGCGCCAGCGCGCGCCCAGACCCGGGGTGCACAACTCCGGATGGGTGCAGAGCCCGGGCGCCGAACGCCTCGGTGACCGCCGTTATCTGCCCACTCTGCGGAACTACGTCACCGGCGTGCTGAGCCAATTCCGCAACGACGGCCGCATACTGGGCTGGGATCTGTGGAATGAGCCCGACAATCCGGCGCGGGTATATCACCGAGTCGAGCGACGGGACAAGCAGGAACTGGTCGCAGACCTGCTTCCGCAGGTGTTCGGGTGGGCACGCGCAGTTGACCCGAGTCAACCGCTGACAAGTGCTGTGTGGGACGGTGTATGGGGAGATCCCGCACGCCGCAGCACCGTCAGCAACATTCAACTTGACAACTCCGACGTGATCACATTCCACTGCTATGGCCGGCCGGCGAATTTCGAGAACCGTATCGCCGAGCTGCAACCGCTGGGCCGGCCGCTGATGTGCACGGAGTACATGGCCCGCACCCAAGGCAGCACGGTAGAGGGAATTCTGCCGATTGCCAAGCGAGACAAGGTTGGTGCCTTCAACTGGGGTTTAGTAGCAGGCAAAACCCAGACCTACTACCCCTGGGATTCCTGGGACCAGCCCTACACGTCGGTGCCGGAGGTGTGGTTTCACGACCTGCTCCATTCGGACGGAAAACCTTTTCAGGACAACGAAGTTCAAAAGATTCGAGGATTGTCCGCCTTGTAGCGGTTGATCAGGGCCGGTGCTCGACGACGCCTATCGCATGCTGGGCGCGGTCCTCGTAGGCTGCACGGGCCTCGGTGTCGAGATTGAGAAAGACCGTGCTGGTGCCCGTCTTGTTGCCCAGCCAGCGGCGGGCACGAGTCGGCAGCAGCATCGTCAGGATGCCGATGTAGCGAGACACTCCGGGCACCGACACCTGGGTCTTCGGCTTGTCGAGCACTTTGACGATCGCGGCGGCGACGTGCTCGGGCTGCACCGGCTTTGTCACGACGCTCGTCTTGGTACCGGAGATCAAGTCGGTATTGGTGAACACCGGCAGCACCGCGGTGACGTCGACGCCCTGCGACGCGACCTCGTCAGCCAACGCACGGGAGAGCCCGACCACGGCAAACTTGGTGCCGGCGTAGACCACCTGCCCGGGCAATGCCACCATGCCGGCCATCGACGCCACGTTGACGATGTGGCCGTTGCCACGTTTGACCATCTCCGGCAGCACCAACTGGCAGCCGGTGAGCACCCCGTAGAAGTTGACCTCGATCGATGAGCGGATGGCATCGGTCGACTGCTGAAGAAAAGGACCGACCGGCATCACGCCGGCGTTGTTGATCAACACGTCGATAGGCCCGCCGCCGTCGGCACGGGCCTTGTCCAGGAAGGCCGCGAATGACTTCCGGTCGGTGACGTCGAGCGGGTGGCCTGAAACCGGACCCAGTTTGCTCATGCCGGCGACAGTTTGCTCGAGAACGCTCACGTCCCGATCACCGATAACCACGCGGGCACCGCGTGCCAACAGCGCTTTGGTAGTCGCCAGCCCGATTCCCCGCGCAGCGCCGGTGATCACGACGGTCTTGCCCCTGATCTTGTCCATGCCGACTCACTTTAGCCATGGCAAGACCTCGGATGGGACGAGTTGAGGTGCGCTGGGTGCCAACGCGAAACCCCGCGGGCTCGGTCACCACTCCTTTCGGTCTACCGGCCGTCAGGCGTTGGCGGCGGTCTCACGTTCGGCGAGCTTGGCACGCACGGCAGCCATGTCGAGCTCGTTGATCTGGCGGATCAGGTCCTCGAGCACCGCCGAGGGCATCGCGCCCGGCTGGCTGTAGACGAGGACACCTTCGCGGAAGGCCATGATGGTCGGAATCGACCGGATACCGGCGATCGCGGCCAGTTCTCGCTCGACCTCGGTGTTGACCTTGGCGTGCACGATGTCGGGGTGATCGACGGCGGACCGCTCGAAGACCGGCGCGAACGCGCGGCAAGGCCCGCACCACGGCGCCCAGAAGTCGACCAACACGGTCGGGCTCTCCCGGATCGTCGATTCGAAGTCGGACATGGTGAGTTCTTTGACGGACATTTCCGGCATCCTTCCTTGGGCACGATACCAGGAAAAATACCCCTACCCGTATATCTATTCCCGGGTCGGCCGGCCCGTCCTGAGTGTCGATTGGCGGTTCTCTCATACCCCGGGGGGTAAGATGGGAAAAAGTCGGATTGGAGGACCACATGGCGGATGATCAGGCCGGCATGGCGGCCGTACTGAACCGGTTGCGGCGCGCCCAGGGCCAGCTCGCCGGTGTGATAGCAATGATCGAGCAGGGTCGCGACTGCAAGGATGTCGTCACCCAGCTGGCAGCGGTGTCGAGAGCGCTCGACCGGGCCGGATTCAAAATCGTCGCGTCCGGTTTGCGGGACTGCATCATGGGCTCCGGCAGCGCGACCGGCACGCCTCCGCTCACCGAGCCCGAGCTGGAAAGACTTTTCCTGACCTTGGCCTGAGCACACGTGGTCGCCGTCACAGGCCCAGGTCTTTGGCGATGATCGTCTTCATGATCTCGGTGGTGCCGCCGTAGATGGTCTGGATGCGAGCGTCGACGAATGCCCGTGATACCGGGTACTCGCGCATGTACCCGTAGCCACCGTGCAATTGCAGACAGCGGTCGGCCACCCGCACCTGCAACTCGGTGGTCCACCATTTCAGGCGGGCGGCCCGCCCGGCACTGAGCCCGCCGGTCAAGTGCTCGGCTATGCAGTCGTCGAGATAAGTGCGAGCCACGTCGAGTTCGGTGGCCAGCTCGGCAAGCATGAACTGGGTATTCTGCAGGCCGGAAATGGGCGCGCCGAAGGCGTTGCGCTGCCGGACGTAGTCGATAGTCTCGGCCAGCACGCCCTCCGCGGCGGCCACCGCGCCCACCGCCAGCGACAGCCGCTCCTGGGGAAGGTGGGCCATCAGCTGGTAGAAGCCCCGGCCTTCGGCTTCGAGCAGGGAATCGGCGGGAACCCGCATGTCGGTGAAGCTCAGCTCACTGGTGTCCTGCGCGTGCAAACCGATCTTGTCCAGGTTGCGGCCGCGGTGAAAACCCGGCGTGCTCGACTCGACGACCAGGAGTGACAAACCCTTGTGCCGATCGGGTGCAGTGCGTGCGGCGATCACGAACAAGTCGCCGATCTGCCCGTTGGAGATAAACGTTTTAGCGCCGTTGACCAGGTAGTGGTCACCGTCGCGCACCGCGGTGGTGCGGATCCCGGCCAGGTCGCTGCCGGCGCCTGGCTCGGTCATCGCAATGCCGATTATCGTCTCGCCCGTCACCACACCGGGAAGCCAGCGCCGTTGTTGTTCGGGTGTCGTCAGGTCGGTGAGATAGGGCAGCACGATGTCGTTTTGCAACGAGAAAGCCACAGCCTCGGCCGCCGCTCCGACCCGCTGGAGTTCTTCGACGACGATCGCGTTGTAGCGAAAGTCGTCAACGCCCGGACCGCCGAATTCTTCGGGCACCGAAAACCCCAGCAGTCCAAGCTTGCCGGCCTCGGTGAACAGGGAACGGTCCAAACGCCCCGCCTTCTCCCAGTGTTCGTGGGAAGGCACAACGGTCGATTGTACGAAATCACGCACCAGCGAACGGAACTGATGGTGCTCAGACGTGTATTCCAGGCGCGGGCTCAATCGACATAATCCTCTCAGCGGAAAGCGTCCAGACCGGTGAGAGCTTGCCCCAGGACTAGCTGGTGCATCTCGGGGGTTCCCTCGTAGGTCAGCACCGATTCCAGGTTGACCATGTGCCGGATCACCGGATACTCCAGTGATATTCCATTGCCGCCCAGAATCGTCCGGGCAGTCCGGCAGATCTCGAGCGCTTCCCGGGTGTTGTTGAGCTTGCCGAAGCTGACCTGCTCGGGACGAAGTCCGACGCGATCCTTGAGCCGGCCCAGATGCAGTGCGAGGAGCTGACCTTTGTTCAGTTCGACCGCCATGTCGACGAGCTTGGCCTGAGTCAGCTGAAATCCCGCGATCGGGCGGTCGAATTGGGTCCTCGTCGTCGCGTATTCCAGCGCGGACTGCCACGCCGATCGTGCGGCGCCCATCGATCCCCAGATGATGCCGTAGCGCGCCTCGGATAAGCACGCCAGCGGGCTGCGCAAGCCGATCGAATCGGGCAGCACCGCATCGTGCGGCAGCCGTACGTCGTCGAGCACCAACTCGCTGGTGATCGACGCGCGCAGCGAAAGTTTGTGGTGAATCGTGTTCGCGGTGAATCCCGCCACGTCGGTAGGAACGATGAATCCGCGGATCCCGTCGTCGGTAGCCGCCCACACGATCGCGACATCGGCAACCGAACCGTTGGTGATCCACATCTTGCGGCCGTTGAGCACCCAGTCGGGGCCGTCCCGTCGGGCCCGGGTTTTCATCGCCGCCGGATTGGACCCGACGTCGGGTTCGGTGAGTCCGAAACATCCGAGCAGTTCGCCTGCGGCCATGCCCGGCAACCACTGTCGCTTCTGCTCTTCGGACCCGTTGTTCCAGATGGCAAACATCGCCAGCGACCCTTGCACCGATACCAGCGACCGGATTCCGGAGTCGGCGGCTTCCAGTTCCAGGCAAGCCAGCCCGTAATGCACGGCCGATGCCCCGCCGCAGCCGTAGCCCTGCAGGTGCATGCCCAGCAGTCCGAGCTCGCCGAGTTGCTTGGCGAGCTCGCGGACCGGCAGGTCGCCTATCTCGAACCACTGGGCGGCATATGGGGTGATCTGTTCGGCGCAGAACGCTCGGACCGTGTCACGCAGCGCGATCTCGTCGTCGGTCAGCGACGCGTCCAGGCCGAGCGGGTCGTTGGGGTCGAAAGGCGGCTTACTGCTCATCGGACGAGCTTACTCAGCCGGCCATCGTCAGACCGCCGCTGACACTGATCACCTGACCGGTGATGAACGACGCGGCATCGGAGGCGAAGAACAACACCGGCGCGGCCACTTCCTCGGGCCGGGCCAGCCGGCGGAACGGGATCGCTTTGACCAGAGCCTGCCTGAGCTTCTCCGGCTGCGCCGCGAACAGCGGAGTATCGGTGGGGCCGGGACACACACAGTTGACGGTAATCAGGTAGCGGGCCATCTCCCGGGCGAGCGATTTGGTCAGCGCGATGACGCCGCCCTTGGCGCCGGCGTAGATGGTTTCGCCCGCGCTGCCGACACGGCCCGCGTCGCTGGCCACGTTGATGACCCGCCCGCCACCCCCGGCCTCGATCATCGCCGGCAGGAACGCGCTGCAGATGTGCACCGGCCCGAGGTAGTTGATCGCCACCACCTTTTCGGCGAATTCGGTTGTCGCGTTGAGAAATTGGTCAGTCCGATCCCAGCCGGCGGCATTGACCAGCACAGTGGGGACGCCGATGTCGGCGTGCGCCCGGTCACGCAGCGCGTCAACCCGGGACCGGTCGGCGACGTCGACCGGCAGCGCCGTGATGCACTGCGGGTACTCCCGGGCGGTGGCCGCTGCGGCCGCCTCGTCGATGTCGGCGGCGATCACGTGGTCACCCTGGGCGGCAAACCCGAGCGCGATCGCTTTGCCGATACCCGATCCGGCGCCGGTCACCAGTGCGATTGTGCTGCTCATCTGCACTCAGCGGTGTCGGTCAAGTGCACTCCCGCGCAATCGTGTGGATCGCATTATTCATACCAGGGCCGTGCGATGGCCAGGTCAAGCCGGTGTCAAGCCCGGTATTGTCGCGGCATGCGACTGCCGCGGGGTCTGGGCTGGCTCGGCGCCGACGTCGCCTGCGTGCTGGTGTTCTGCACGGTCGGACGGCGCAGCCACCACGAAGGACTCGACGTCGCCGGCGTTGCGGCCACGGCCTGGCCGTTTTTGACCGGCACCTTGCTGGGGTGGGTTTTGTCGCGAGGTTGGCGGCGGCCGACGGCGCTGGCCCCGACCGGCATGGTCGTCTGGGTGTGCACGGTCGCGACGGGGATGGTGTTGCGGAAGCTGTCGTCGTCCGGGGTCTCTGCCAGCTTCGTGGTGGTCGCTTCGTCGGTCACCGCCCTGTTGTTGCTGGGTTGGCGGGCCGCGCTGGCCGCGGCGCTCCGGGGAGGCGCTAAGGCGTGATCCGGTGCTCGGCGCGGCGGGCGGCGTGCCTGGCGACGCGGACCTGAACACGCCGGCAATTTCACGGCAACAAGGACGAGGCGATGGTGAATATCCATCCCACGTCGGCAGCGATCGGATCACCGACGGCGCCAAGGAGGTTGCCAGCCTCGAGCTGGTCGATGAAGAGGCTCACGTCATATGCGGGCATCGCGGTGAACAGCACGTTGACGGTGTCGGCAAGCGGGAGCAGACCCGAATAGACGGACGACAACGCGCCGCTGAGCTCGCCGGCAAGCGACAGCAGCGTGGTGTGCGAGCCGGTCGTGATGTCCTGAGATGCCGGCCCGCCGAATTCCGCTTGCAGCAGTTGGCCCAGCGTCGGGTGCGGGGTGTCGACGATGCCCATCGTGAATGCCGCTTTGACCAGCTCTGACAGCACCGGGTTGTCGATGATGGGCGTTGGTCGGTACGTATCGGGGTTCTGCAGATCTTTGGCGGCGTCGGTGACTCCCTGCAGCAGGCCGTCGCCGAGGGCGGTGAGCACCTCGGCCGGGTTGAGACCGGTGGGAAACAGGCCGAACGTGGTGGGCACATTGGCCGGGCCCGCGGCCCAGCCGTCGGAGATGCTGCCGTAGCCCAGGTTGACCAGGATTCTCGTGTCGGGTTCCAGCAAGTCGTAGAGCGGTTGCCCGACCACCGGGATCAGCCGCAGCGGATCCAACAGGGGCAGACTCTCGGTGGGGATCATGTAATAGTTGGTCAGCCCCTCCCCGGTCAGGGCCTCCGAGCCCGGCAAGAGAATCGCCCGACCGCCGTCTGTGGTGGGTATCAGCTCGGCGGGCGTGAGAACCGGGTACGTGCTGTGCACGATGATGGTGCCGAAGAGGGCGTTGAGGTCCGACAGCAGGTTGAGCGGGTAGCGCGGCACGTCGGCGAAGCCGTCATATTCTTTCGTGTAGATGTCGGTAGGGAACAAGTCATCCGGGGTGGCGCCGCTGAACGTGCCGAAGAAAGGGATGGTGGGATTCGTGCCGGGCGGGACGTCGAAGAGTTGCAACTGGCCGCCGCTGGGGTTGTTGGGGTCACCGACCAGTACGAAATGCACATCGTCACTGGGCACACCCTGCGCAGCCAGTTGCGACATGGTCAACGAGGCGATGGTGGCGCTCTCCGACCAGCCGAAAACCACGACAGGGTTGGCGGCATCGACATGCCCTCCGGCGATGTGGTTTTCAATCGCCGAATCCAGAATTTGCTCCCCCTGGGCCACCGCCTGGTTGAACTCCAGGCTTCTGACGCCGGTACTCGGGTAGTCCCCTTCGGGGGTGAATAACCCCTGCGCAGTGCCGGTGAAGTCGCGCGGCTGCAGATACAGCGTGTCGGCGGCGTCCACATAGCGTTGGCCCGGTATCGGGAAGCCGCTGGGGCCGATCACCAACGCCGGGCCGTCCCCGAGCGGCGAGTCGGCGGTATCGCCGGCGAGCAGAACCACGTGGGCCGGCACGCTGACCGATGGAGGCACGAACGACGAGCTCACCGCCAGGCCCGCACCCATCATGGCGACACCAAAGGTGCTGAACCAACCACGCATCGGGCTTTCCCCCTTCAGGTGGGCTTAACTCCACAAGGCGCAGAATTGCCGAGCCGGTCGAGACTCGCCGACTGTCGTCAGGCAGCCGGGCCTCGCGGGTGCCGCTCAATGTAACAGGGTTGCGAAAGGTGTCAAGGCCGATGAGCCCGGTTCCGGCGTCGATTCGGCCAGCGCTTCGGAAGTGGTTGATCCAGGCGATGGCTCGGAATCCAGGCTCGCGGACAGTCTTTCAGAGCGTGCGTGTGCTTTTGCCGTCATCCCCAAGGCCAACTCGGTCCGGCGCAGCCGGCAGTGCTGTTCGAGCCTTCTCGGCGGCCGGCTCGAACAGGCGGCTGTCGAGCGATCATCTGGCGGGGGTGAGAGCAGCTACGCGGATCGCTGCGGGACCTCCAGATTCCCATCCCGGCATGGGGCCGATGGTGTCGATCTCAACGAATCCACGGCGCTCCGAGAACGCGCGGGGGGCCACGCAGGGCGCGTAGCGGTGCCGATCCCAACACCAGCCGCGGCGCTCGGCGAGGTCACCAGCGACGCGGCAGGCACATCTGTGCCGAAGTAGTCAGGAAGGTCGCGCACGATTGCGACACAACCACCGACCTGGTACTACTTCCTAGGCGTCCAAGCGGACGAACTGACCCTGCCGGTACTGCTCGAGGCACGTGCTACGTCTGACCTTGCCGCTTGTGGTAGTGGGGATCGAGCCCGCTGCCACCAGGACCAGGTCAGCGACACTGAGGCCATGTGCATTCGATATTGCCGAGGTGACTTCACGCTTGACGACGGCGAACCTGTCGGTCGAGTCCTGGGAGTCTGCCCGATCCCGGAGTTCGATGATGACAACCAACTGCTCTGTGCCGCCGTCCGGGACCGCCACAGCCGCGCAGCGACCGTGGGTAATCTCCTGAACCGTCGCCTCGATGTCGTCGGGCGAGTGGTTACGCCCATACACGATCAGCAGATCCTTGATGCGCCCGATAATGAACAGCTCGCCTTCGAAGAAGAAGCCCAAATCTCCGGTCCGCAGCCATGGCCCTTCCGGCGTACCGGGCGACGGGGCAATGATCCTGCCATTGAACGTGTAGTCGGTCTCCTGCGGCCTCCCCCAATAGCCTGCACCGACGTTGTCGCCGTGCACCCATATCTCGCCGGCGGTTCCGGCCGGACGTTCGATGTGGGTATCCGGATCGACGATCCGCACCGTCGGTGACTGCGGCATACCGTAACTGACCAGCGGCGTGCCGTTGGTGTTCATGCATCGCTTGGCATGGCCGGCGAGCAGCTTCTCCGATTCGAAGTGGACTATTTCCGGTGGTTGTCCCGCCGTTCGCGTGGCGATGTACACCATCGCCTCGGACATTCCATAAGAGGGCCGCAGCACGGTGTCGTGGAGGTTGAAGGGAGCGAACCGATTCGCGAAGCGTGCGAGAGTCGCCGGTTGTACCCGCTCGCTGCCGTTCAAGATGCTGACGACGTCCCCCAGATCAAGTCCGGCCATGTCGTCGTCGGACGTCTTTCGGGCTGCTAACTCGAACGCGAAATTGGGCGCCGCGCTGAACGAACGGCTGTTGGTCGCCAGCAACTGCATCCAGCGCGCCGGGCGCTGCAGGAACGACACCGGGCTGGTGATCACGGCGCGAAGTCCGGCGAACACCGGAAAGATGATGCCCACCACCAGGCCCATGTCGTGGTAGAAGGGCAACCATGACACCACGGTCGTGTCCGGCGGGGCGACATTTCCGTAGTCCCGGAAGTAGGCGGAGATAGTCTGCCGCATATTGGCGAAAACATTGGCGTACGAGAGCATGACACCGGCCGGTTGACGGGTGGAACCCGAGGTGTACTGCAGGTACGCGACCTCGGGAAGACTGTAGCTTCGCGCACCGCTTGCCGTGCGGGAGTCCAGGTCCAGCCTGTCGACTTCGACCAGCAGCGGAGCGCGTTCACCGGGTTGCGGCTTGATGTGCTCGGCGACGTTGCCCGCGACGGCCGAGGTGGTGAGAACAACAGCGGGAGACGCGTCGCGCAGCACCGAATCAGCGCGCTCGTCAGTGACACCGCCCTGCGGAGCAGAAAGCGGCACCGCAACGATTCCGGCCTGCAAGGCGCCGAAAAACGCGGTGATGTAGTCCAGTCCCTGCGGTGCCAAAATCACCGCACGGTCACCAGTCGTGGCATGGCGCCGAAGTTCGTGCGCGAGGTTGGTACTGCGCCGGTACAGCTGCGACCACGTCAGGCTTATCGCTACCCCGTCCCAGTCCTGCTCGTAGTCGACAAACGTGAACACGATGTCATTGGGCTGCAGACTCGCTCGCTCGCGCAGCACCTCCGGAAGAGAAGATCCGATCACCCGCACGATGGTACCTGCATCCGCACTGAATTGCCTGCGCGTGCCCTCGTGGCGCCCCGGAGAAAGCTGGTCCTCTCAGCACACCGAACAAGGAAATTCAGTCGTCTCTTACTCGCCGGGGCCCGCAGTACGGCCGCCACGGTTCGCCGCCGACAGCAACGAGGACCGCCGGGCGACACCTCACGACGTGTCGCTGATCCGCAGCTCATTCCGGAGTGGCCGGGCCCTGCCGATCACCATTGACCTGCCCGCAGAACGACTGGACACGACGCTCGGCCGACCATGAAGTTGCCTGGTCAACGGGAGAAAAGTCAGCCGGCCCGCAAAACCTGCTAGCCTGGCTAACGACGGCCACTGCTAAGCCGTTGGCGGTGCATGAGTTGGGAGGTACTCCGAGTGACGCTCTCGTTGACCCGGCTGGTGGTCGCAGTGACCGGCCTCGCATTGTACTCGACCGCCGGTGCAGGGATGGCGTCGGCGGACCCCGATCTGAGCCCGGCCATCAACACAACCTGCAGTTATTCACAGATCGTATCGGCGCTGAACGCGGAAGATCCGGCGGTTGCCACGCAGCTGAACGGATCGCCGGTGGCGCAGTCGTATCTGCGGTCCTTTCTCGCTTCCGGGCCGGATCAGCGCCTGCAGATGGCCCAAAGGTTGCAGAGCATCCCACAAGCTCAGCAGTACTTTGGACTGATTACGCAGGTGGCCAACACCTGTTCTCAGTACTGAGCCGACGGGTCTGCATCTCCCGGGCAACCTTGGCCGTACCGGCCGGGGTGTCGTCTTCGCGTCATCGACCAGCCACAAGACTCTTCAAGA
Organism: Mycobacterium sp.; assembly: GCF_008709575.1. Lineage (GTDB taxonomy): Bacteria > Actinomycetota > Actinomycetes > Mycobacteriales > Mycobacteriaceae > Mycobacterium. Next base: position 48,129 of record NZ_VYIK01000011.1, on the reverse strand, counting down.
ATGTTGGCCGATCCATGTCGTGGTGAAACGCTGAAGTTCTGGGATTCCTTGAGCGAACTCGTGCGCGAGGAAACTCTCGATAACGCCGCCCACAAGCGGGACTTTGAACTCGACGGTTCCCCGGACTGTCAACCGAGACCCGGTTTGGGTCGGGGTGATCAATGCCACACCGGAACCGGATCCCGGCCCCCCGGACACCACGACGCTGATCTCGCCGCGCAGCTGCTGCCCGCCGATCGACCTCCACGTCTCGGTGTGCCGGACTGTGAGGTCGCGGCGATAAAATTTGGCGAGCATACCGGGCAACAGGTCACGGACGACATCCTGGACGACCACCATCCGCACCGTACGATCGGGGTCGACGATCAACGAGTCGAACGTGGAACTTTCGCCGGAGGCCGCAAGCCGGGCCAGCCAGTAGTCTTGGCCGCTGAGTGCCGCATGGAACTGTTCGACACTGGTCGATGATTCGACAGATACGTCGAACGAACGCGGCATTACCGATCCATCTCCCTATCCCGTGATTCACTTCGGTCCCGGAGGATAACCGCCATCAGCCCGCCGCCGCTCCCGGCTCGCGGAATGGAGCCCCGAATTCGTCTATTCGCTCGAATCCGTGTCTGCGGGCCTCGACGGCGCCTCGCCGCAACAGGGCGGCCACCGCGACGAATCCGGCATGATCCACCAGCACCAGCGGAGATAACAGCCGGTTGTGCACGAATGCAAACGCCAATCCGGTCGCGGGATCGGCCCAACCCAGTGATCCGCCCAGGCCGATGTGCCCGAATCCCGGCATCACACCGAATGGCGCACGGTGGTAGCCGAGATGAAACGACAATGGCGCCAGCATGTTTCGGTCCCACTGAAGGCTGCGCGGTCCGCTTAGACCGGCCACCAATTCCCGGGACAAGTAGGAAGTCCCGTCGATCTCGCCATCGTTGGCGATCGCCGCATACATCTTGGCCAACGCACGTGCCGTCACGACTCCGTTGACTGCCGGGAGCTCACCGTCGAGTATCGGCATGTCGCCTTGTAGCAGTGCTTTTATGCCCGGGGCATACAGGGCCCCGAATCCGGCCGACATCCTGAGCGCGGCCACCCTGGGTGCGACCGCGTCAAACAGGACGTTAGGGATGCCGCTCTGTGGCATGACGATCTGGGCGGGCTGCGTCGGCGCGTCGACCGGGGGCCGGCCCAGATGTAGACCGTCGGTGTTCAGCGGCTCGGCCAACTCCATGCGGAACAGTTCCCGCATCCCCCTGCCGGTGACTGCCCGGGCCAGCCCCGACATGAGCCAGCCGTAGGTCAGCGCGTGGTAGGCGGGTTTGCCGCGTGAATATCCCGGCGGCGCCGCGGCCAGCCGATCTTCCATCAACCGGTGGTCCAGCAAGTTTTCCGCGCCGGCCCCGCGCAACGCCGACAAGCCGGCCTGATGCCGCATCAACTGGCGGACCGTGATGTCGGACTTACCATTGACGCCGAACTCCGGCCAGTACTCGGCCACCGGTGTGTCGTAGTCGATCAGTCCCCGGTCGACGAGCCGGTGGATAACGGTGGAGGACATCCCTTTGGTAGCGGAGAACACCATCGGGGCGGTATCGGCTGTCCATGGCACCCGTCCGCGCCGGTCGGACCATCCGGTCCAGACGTCCACGACCGGTTCCCCGTCGAGATAGGCGGCCAGTGCCCCGCCTCCGAATCGGCGACCCGGGAACATGCCGGCGAAGCTGCGCACGGCACAGGCAAAGCGAGGGTCCGCCGCGCCGTGCACACCGTGCGGAAGCACCGATCGGCGATCACCTACGACTTCCAGCCGCATACCATCGAATTTACCGAGCTGTTCCGCAAACAATGCCGGAGTTATCCTTCCGTTAGCCTGCTGCAACCCTCAGTATTTGCTGGGCGGCCATGGTCGGAGTTATCTCGCCGGCCACGACCTGCCGTTCCAGCTCGGCGCGGATCCGGCGCACCGCAGGATTGGACAGCACCCGGTCCAGCGCCGTGTCACGGACCATCTGCCAGGTCCAGTCGACCTGTTGGGCCCGCCGGCGCGCCTCGAATTGTCCGGCCTCGGTCAGCACCCGCCGGTGCTTCTCGACCGTTTGCCATAACTGCTCAACCCCGGTCCCCTGCAGAGCGCTCATCGTCAGAACCGGCGGACGCCATAGCGTCTCGCGCGGATGGATCATCCGGATCACCGCGCCGAGTTCGCGCGCAGCTGCGCGCGCCTCGGCCAGGTGGTCGCCATCGGCCTTGTTCACCACGACTATGTCGGCCAGCTCCAACACACCTTTTTTGATGCCCTGCAACTGATCCCCGGTGCGCGCCAGCGTCAGGTAGACAAAGGTGTCGACCATGTTGGCGACTGCCACCTCGGATTGGCCGACGCCGACGGTCTCGACGAGGATCACGCCGAACCCGGCTGCTTCCAGCAGGACCATGGTTTCCCTGGTAGCTTTGGCGACTCCGCCCAGCGTGCCCGATGTCGGGGAGGGACGCACATAGGCGTCCGGATGCACCGCCAAGCGCGGCATGCGGGTTTTGTCGCCGAGGATCGATCCGCCAGACCGCGTCGACGACGGGTCGACGGCCAGTACCGCGACCCGGTGTCCCCGCTCGATCAGGTACATCCCGAGGGCCTCGATCGCGGTCGACTTCCCGACACCGGGAACCCCGGTCAGGCCGACGTGATAGGCCTTCCCGGCTTCCGGCATCAGCTCGAGCAGCAGCTGCTGCCCGTGCTCTTGACGGTCCGCGCGGGTGGACTCCACCACGGTGATGGCCCGTGCCAGCGCTGTGCGGTCGCCGTTGCGGACAGCGTCGGCCAATTTTTCGACGGTGTCGTCGTGATCGGGTGCCATTGCGCTAAAGCGTGTATCCCAACCGCTCGGCAAGCTTGTGCAACAAGCCGATTGCGGCCTCGGCGATGACGGTTCCGGGCGGGAAGATGGCGGCAGCGCCGGCGTCGTAGAGCGCAGCGAAGTCACCCGGCGGGATGACCCCGCCGACCACGATCATGATGTCGGGTCGGCCTACCTCGGCCAGAGCGTCGCGCAGCGCCGGCACCAACGTCAAGTGACCGGCGGCCAGCGACGATACCCCGATCACATGGACGTCGTTGTCGGCGGCCTGGCGGGCGACCTCTTCGGGCGTGGCGAACAGCGATCCGACGTCGACGTCGAATCCGATGTCGGCGAACGCCGTCGCGATCACCTTTTGGCCCCGATCGTGGCCGTCCTGGCCCATCTTGGCCACCAGGATGCGCGGCCGCCGACCGTCGGCCTCGGCGAACTTCTCGACGAGTTCCGCAGCCTTGGAAAAAGAGCGGATACTGCCACCTCCTCCTGCGCCTTGGACTTCATCACGGTAAACGCCGGCGATAGTTCGAATCTCGGCACGGTGGCGCCCGTAGACCTTTTCCAGCGCAGCGGAGATCTCCCCGACGGTGGCCCTGGCCCGAGCCGCGTTGATGGAAAGCGCCAGCAGATTGTTACCAAGCCCGTCTGCACCGGCTCGGCCCCGGGTTGCGGCAGCCCGAGTCAGCTCGGCCAGTGCGGCGTCGACCGCACGTTGATCCCGACCGGCCCGCAGCTCACGAAGTTTAGCCAGCTGCTCGGCGCGCACCCGGCTGTTGTCGACTTTGAGCACCTCGATCTCTTGGTCCTCCTCGACCCGGTACTTGTTGACCCCGATCACCGGCTGGCGTCCGGAGTCGATGCGGGCCTGGGTGCGTGCGGCGGCCTCTTCGATGCGCAGCTTGGGAATACCGTCGCTGATCGCTTGCGCCATACCGCCGTGCTCTTCCACTTCGCGGAGATGAGTGCGGGCACGTTGCGCCAGTTGATGGGTTAACCACTCCACGTAATAGGAGCCGCCCCAGGGGTCGATCGGGCGGGTGGTACCGGACTCCTGTTGCAGAAGCAGTTGGGTGTTGCGAGCAATGCGGGCCGAAAAGTCGGTGGGCAAAGCCAACGCCTCGTCGAGGGCGTTGGTGTGCAGTGACTGAGTGTGTCCCTGGGTGGCGGCCATCGCTTCGATGCAAGTCCGCGCGACGTTGTTGAAGGGGTCCTGCGCGGTCAGCGACCATCCCGAAGTCTGCGAATGGGTGCGCAGGGACAATGATCTGACGTCCTTGGGCCCGAACTGGGCGACCAACTCGCTCCACAGCAGCCGACCGGCGCGCAGTTTGGCTACTTCGGTGAAAAAGTTCATCCCGATGCCCCAGAAAAACGAGAGCCGAGGCGCGAACTGGTCGATGTCCAAGCCGGCGTCGAGGCCGGCCTGGATGTAGGCGACGCCGTCGGCAAGTGTGTAAGCCAGCTCCAAATCGGCGGTTGCGCCGGCTTCCTGGATGTGGTACCCGGATATCGAAATCGAGTTGAACTTGGGCATTTTCGCGCTGGTATAGGCGAAGATGTCGGAGATGATCCGCATCGACGGCTTCGGCGGATAGATGTAGGTGTTGCGCACCATAAACTCTTTGAGAATGTCATTCTGGATCGTTCCGGCAAGCTTTTGCGGCGGCACGCCCTGCTCCTCGGCGGCTACCACATACAGCGCCAGGATCGGCAGCACCGCGCCGTTCATGGTCATCGACACACTGACCGCTGACAAGTCGATGCCGTCAAAGAGTTCCCGCATGTCCAGAATGGAATCTATTGCAACACCAGCCATTCCGACATCACCTTGCACCCGTGGGTGGTCAGAGTCGTAGCCGCGGTGAGTGGCCAGGTCGAAGGCCACCGAAAGACCCTTCTGGCCGGCGGCCAAGTTACGCCTGTAGAAGGCGTTCGATTCGGCCGCGGTGGAGAAGCCGGCGTATTGGCGGATGGTCCACGGCTGGTTGACATACATTGTCGGGTACGGGCCGCGAATGTACGGCGGTTCACCCGGGAAGCTGTGTAGCGGGTAGCCATCGGCTTCCGCGGCGGCACGGTCGGCGGCGATGTAGAGCGGTTTGACCACGATGCCTTCGGGGGTGTCCCAGTCCAGCTGATCCGGGGTGTATCCGTGCGCAGCGGCGGCAGCGGCGATGTGCTGCCGGACGTCTGGTTCGGTCGGAGCCTCGAAGGAATGCTCGCCGCACAGTGGTACATCGGCGAAACTGCCGATGACATAAGGAGTTTGCTCAGCCGGCTTGCCGGCGACATCGTGAGCGGTCATCGTCGCTAGGCTCCCAATCGGGTCAACAGGTTCGACAGGAATTCGACCGCATTGATTTCGGCCGTCAGGTATGCGTCAGGCCGGTGCACGGTGTCGCCGATCGCCGTTTCCGGTCCGGTCAGGTAGACGCATTCTATTCCGGCACTACGCGCCGCCTTGACGACGCCCACGGCCTCGGTTGCGTAGCGCTCGTCGGTGCCACAGATCACCGCCGTCGTCGGCGAGCCGGCATCCGAAACCGCTCGGGGAACGCTTGTGGCGTCGAGGGGCCCCGGGTTGATGGTCTCGATGCCGCCGCAGGCCAACAGATTGGTTGCAAAGGTCGCCCGGATGTTGTGTTCGACCAGCGGGCCCAACGGCAGCAACAGCGCCCGGGGTCGCGATCCGGTGCGCTGCAGGTAAGTGTCCGAGCGGTCCCGCAACGCCTCGAATGCTGCGGCGTAGCGGCGTACCTGCGGTGGGGTGTCGGCCCGTGGAAGAGGCGCTTCGGCCAGGTTGGGGTATTCGTTGACGCCGGTGATGGGTGTCCGGCGATGCGCGATGTCGTCGGCGCGGCGTGCGGCGATCGCAGCGATCTGATCACGCAGGTAGTCGTGGGCATCGACGAATCCACCGGTCGCTCCCCGCTGCGCCGACCATTTTTCGATGGCCTGGAAATGCTGCCAGGCCCGCGCCGCCAGCTGCTCGGTGAGATCCTCGACGTACCATGACCCGCCCGCCGGATCCAGCACCCGTCCCACGTGCGACTCTTCCAGCAGCAACAACTGCGTGTTACGCGCGATGCGGCGGGAGAAACCGGCCGCGGTGCCGGGCAAGCCGCCGGGGATCGCCACGTCGAACGGCAGCACCCGGACGGTGTCGGCGCCGCCGACGCCGGCACCGAACGCCGCCAGCGTGGTGCGCAGCATGTTCACCCACGGATCACGCTGCGTCATCATCGGCAGCGAAGTCTGGGCGTGCAGAACGGCCGCGCCGCCACACGGTTCGCCGACGACCTCGCCAACCCGCGCCCACAGTCGACGCGCGGCTCGCATCTTGGCGATCGTCATGAACTGGTCGTCGTCGGCAGCCAGCTGGAAACTAATCTGCTGCAAGGCTTTTGCAATCGGTAATCCGGATCCGGCAAGTACCCGCACATAGTCGACCGCGGCGGCGATGCTGCCGGCCAGCTCCCAGGCCGCGTTGGCTCCCAGATTGTGGAACGTGATGCCGTCGACGCTGATCGCCCGCACACCCGGGGTCTGCGCTGCCCTGGTCGCCACTTCGACCACCTCGTCGAGCGACGGGTGCCGCCGACCGCACAGCGGCGCGGTCAACGGGTCGGCGCCCAGGTCCACCGACAGCGTCGTCGGCTTGTCCACCGCGGCCAGCAGGGAAAACAGTGCCTCGGCGGCCGCGGCGTAATCAGCGCCGGCGTCCAGTATCACCGGCACCAAGTCCACATAGACCCCGGCCAACAGCTGCTCGAGTTGCGCGGGTGCCACCCCAGACGGGCCGATACGCAGGACCAGAGCGCTCACACCGTCGGCAAGCGCGGTCAGCACCGCGGCGTTGTCGTCGGCGCCGTTATCGGGGAAGACCTCGGCGACCTTCCAGCCGGCACTGACGTCGCGCAGCGCGTCGGCGCCGCGGACAAAAGGCCACCGGCCGGGCAGCGGCCGCTCCGGCAGCTCATCCAACGCCGTATAGAGCGCCCGGATGGCGAACCCCTCGTAGGTCGGGGTATCGAGCAGACGCTCGGGCTCAGGCCCGAATCCGCTGGCGTCCTGGCCGCGCGCCTGTAAGGTTTTGGCCAGCACTCCGGCCACCGCCGCCCGCCAGCGGGCGCGGCCCTGCTCGAGGTCGGCAGGCCCGGCGGACACCTCGCAAGACACCGGCGGCTCCTGTTGTCATGGCGTTGTCTACGGCGGCTGGATCTGATTGCCCCGGCTCGCCCTCGGGCGTCCCGGCCCGCCTTCCCAGCCGGGCATGCCTAGCGATGACCAGGCTAATTGATCGCGGCTTGACGACGACCCGCGCCCCGGCACTGGATCACTGTTCGGGAAACGCCCGGCGCGTGAAACGCTGTGTTCATCGACGACCCGTAGGCTTGATCTCCGTGCCGGTTCCCACCCCCAGCTTAGTCGCTGACACGCTGCGCAGCCTGATCGTCGCTGCCGTCACGACGGCCGGTCAGGTATCTCGACGGCGCATCGTGGCGACCATCGTCGCGCTCTTCGGGCTGGTCGCGCTGGTGCTGATGGTCGAACTGCCCACGGCGGTCCAGCTGCGGGACTGGGCGACCTCGGCGGGACCGTGGCTGCCGCTGGCGTTTCTGGGAGCACACATGGTCGTGACCGTGCTGCCGTTTCCTCGCACGGCGTTCACGCTGGCCGCCGGACTGCTGTTCGGGGTAGCCCAGGGGGTGGTGCTGGCGGTGCTTGCCAGTACGGCCAGCGCGGTGATCGCGTTGGTTGCGGTGCGCTTGACCGGCTGGCGACTCGGCCATCTGGTTCGTCACCGGGCAGTCGAAAGGCTCGACGCCCGGCTGCGCACCCGGGGTTGGCCGGCGATCATGTCATTACGGTTGATCCCCGCCGTGCCGTTTTCGATACTCAACTACGCCGCCGGCGCGTCGGCGGTGCCGGTGCTGCCCTACACGCTGGCCACCCTGGTTGGTTTGGTTCCCGGCACGGCGGCGGTCGTGATCTTCGGCGACGCGCTCACCGGTCGCGTCAGCCCGGTGCTTTTTTTGGTGTCGCTGTGCACGAGCCTCGCCGGACTGGGGCTGCTCTCCGCCGAGATCCGTCACCATCGGCGGCATCGCCACGCACCGGTCGTGCGGCGCGAGGATGCCGAGCCGGTGCTTCTCCGCTGAGCACACGCGGACAACCAGGCAGGTCGCCGTCGACTCGACGGCTTGAGGGTGGCTCGAGAGTGGCCTCGATTAATCTGCCGGCTCCAGCGCGGCGGGCGAGACAAATTCTTTGACGGTGGATTGGTACTGAGGGCAAGAGGCTTGTGACGCGAGCAAGACCACCCGTTCGGCCGCCGACCGCGCAATCGCACTCCGGTCCATAACGTCCGCAATTGCCGCGTAGACGCCCTGTTGGCCGGGAATCTGGGCCAGCTGCGCGCATGTCGTCGAGGCGTACCGGTTCGCAAGTCGATCAAGCTCTTGTTCGGAGGGGTCGGCGGCGGCCGGCGGTAACCCCAACGTAACTGGGATGATTCCGGCACCTGCCAGCAGCAGCACCGCCGTTCGTCTCGTGAATGCCCACACTGCCCGCCCGCCCTTCCGTTGCCACCGGGTTCAGGATCGCACAGTCACCGTCACACGGCTGAGGATTTTTCCCCTCCACAGATCCACCAACGCCCCGCGACTGCCGACGGACAAGAAGTTTCGTTGCCGGGCCGGACCGCCGCCAACGAACACCGGCGTTTCGCCGTAATGTATCGCACCGTATCGGATCACCGGCGTGGACAAAGACTCCGGACGGCCGCCCGCGACGAGGCAGCTCTCGACGGGACGTTTCCTCAACCACGCGGCGCTCACTAACGACGGCGCGGATGTCGCTGCGTCGGCTACCCAGCAGATCACCCTGCACAACGCCGCAGCACACCACTTTGCCGTCGCAAAAATGTACTGGCGAGCATCTCATTATTATGAACGCAATTTGATGACATTTTTAAGGGCAGGTGAAAATTTGATTAACCGAGGGGTCATATTTCGACCGGAGCTTTCCCCGGCACTTTCCGGTGTATTACGGATGTCGACGCGCTACACTCCCGTTTGTGAACTTTCAGCTTTTTCTGCTGATCATCGTCGTAATTACAGCGTTGGCGTTTGACTTCACCAACGGGTTCCACGACACCGGCAATGCCATGGCCACCTCGATCGCCAGCGGTGCGCTCGCGCCGAAGGTCGCGGTGACGCTGTCGGCGGTGCTGAACCTGGTGGGCGCTTTCTTGTCCACAGCGGTCGCGGCGACGATCGCCAAAGGCCTCGTCGACGCGCATCTGGTGACACTGGAGCTCGTTTTTGCCGGCTTGGTCGGCAGTATCGTCTGGAACCTGCTGACCTGGCTGCTCGGCATTCCTTCGAGTTCCTCGCACGCGCTGATCGGCGGCATCATCGGCGCGACGATCGCCGCGGTCGGCGGCCACGGGGTGATCTGGCAGGGCGTGGTGTCCAAGGTGATCACGCCCGCCTTCGCGGCGGCTGTGGTAGCGATCGTGGTCGCGGCAACCGGCACCTGGCTGATCTATCGCGTCACCCGGGGCATCCCGGAGAAGCGCACGGAAAAAGGCTTCCGCCGCGGCCAGATCGGGTCCGCGGCGTTGGTGTCGCTGGCACACGGCACCAACGACGCCCAGAAGACAATGGGCGTGATCTTCCTGGCACTGATGTCCTACGGCTCCGTCAGCAGCAAAGCGCATATGCCACCGATGTGGGTCATCGTGAGCTGCGCGATGGCCATAGCGCTGGGCACATATCTGGGCGGCTGGCGGATCATCCGCACCATGGGCAAGGGCTTGGTGGAGATCAAGGCCCCGCAGGGGATGGCCGCCGAGACGTCGTCGGCCGCGGTCATTTTGCTGTCCGCCCATTTCGGGTATGCGTTGTCCACCACACAGGTTGCGACGGGATCGGTGCTCGGCAGCGGCGTGGGAAAACCCGGCGCCGAGGTGCGTTGGGGCGTCGCCGGACGGATGGTGGTCGCCTGGTTGGTCACACTTCCCTCTGCCGGCGTCGTCGGGGCGTTCACGTATTGGCTGGTCCACGGCATCGGCGGATACCCCGGTGCGATCATCGGATTCGCCGTGCTGTCGGCTGTGGCGCTGGCCATCTACTTGCAGTCGCGTAAGGTGCGCATCGATCACACGAACGTCAACGCCGATTGGGAAGGGAGCCTGACTGCCGGGCTCGAATCCTCACCCGGCGCTGGAAACGGGGCACCGAAGCCGGCTGCGGTCGGCTCAGAGACGACCGCGGAGAAGACCGTCGAGACGACCGTCGAGACGACCGCGGAGAAGACATCGTGAGCGCCTGGTTCAACTACTCCGCCATTGTGAAGATCCTGCTCTTCAGTCTGCTGGTAGGTGCTGGTTTGCCGGCGTTGTTCGCGGCGGGAGTGCGCTTGCAGGCTACCGGCGCCGGTGTCGCCGACGGTCATGTCGCCGCGGCGACGAAGCGCCCGGCGTTAGTCGCGCTCAGTTGGATCATCTACGGCCTGGTGCTGACGGCAGTCCTGCTCGGGGTGCTGTTCATCGCACGCGACTTCATCGCGGCGAAAACGGGCTGGTATCTGCTCGGGGCTACGCAGGTCCATGCCGTGCCCGAGATGACCGAGTAGGCGACACCAGCGAACACCGTGGCGGTCGTCAGGGCGGCGCGCGCCGTGCATCGCCGCCTCGTCGGCCCGTCAAGCTCCCGAGGCACCCGGAGCTTGGGACGCGATGTCTTCGGCTGCCTCGGCCAGTTGATCACCGGGCACTACCTCGCTGACGTCGATGCCGGCCAGTGGCCAGCCGGCTGCGGCCAGCGCGCCGGCCACCCGACGGATGTTCTCCGGCCCGGCATCGTGATGGGTCACGCCGGCAATGAACTCGGCGATCTCGTCACGGTCGATCGAATGGTCAACTGTTGCCGGGGATCCTGCCGCTGCGCTGATGCGGCGCACCACCTCCCGGATCTGCTCTTCGCTCAGCGGTGTGCTGCGCAGCAGAGCCAGCAACGGAACCCGGTCGGGTCCGGGGACACCGTTCGGATAGCCAACCTGCAACCAGCGCACCACTGATCGGAGAAAATGACGATGATCGGGTTGGGCAGGAGAAGAGTTCGTCATACCAACAGTGTCAGCCGGTGGCATAATTCGCGCCAGTGTGCTATCGCAGCATGTCGAATAATTCATCCGCCGTTCATTAAGCGAATTCGTGACGTTACGCCATTAGGGCGACATCCTTGGCGATCGGGTGAGCGCGACAGTTGCGTATAACTTCGCGGTGTGCTCCCCTTTTACTGTGCGATACAGATCGGTCGCTCCGCACGTTGGATTTCACCACCGATACCTTTGGCCACTCGAGGCAACGCTGCGCACATGCTCTCGGCGCCAAACTCAGTCGTGCCTATGCACATCGAGACAGCGCCGTGGGCAGCGACCGGTCATTTACCGGCACGGCTAGCTGATTGGAAGGTATGACCATGGTCCGCAGCGATCTTCCGCCCGTTCTCGCCAAAGTCGTGTCGTTTGTGCGTGGCGGATACCCCGAGGACGTGCCCAGTACTGACTATTTTCCGCTCCTGGCGGTGTTGCCTCGACGCTTGCCGCTGCGGGAAGTCGTCGCGAGCGGGGATCCGAAAGCCGTCGAGCGGTGGATCGATGCCGTCACCGATGTGTGGGATCGGGCCCGTGAACTCGCCGCGTTGTCCACAACCGAATTCGGCAAACTCGGTGAATTGCTCGACCCTGATAACGGCGCCGAGCTGATCGAGTCGGTTGACGACAATCTGGCAGCGCAGGTACTTGAGGCGATGGACCCATCGCGGGCGGCTCTCATGCTCGACGCGCTCGACTCCGATCAAGCCACCAGCATTCTGCGCGAAATGGACGGACCGAAACGCGAGGCGTTGCTGACGTTGCTGCCGCCGGACCGAGCGACGGTTCTTCGCGGGTTGCTGAGCTGGCCCGAGGACTCGGCCGCGGCACACATGGTGCCCGAGATGTTGACCGTGCGCCCGGACATGACGGTGTCGGAGGTGATCGCCGCAGCCCGCGCGAACGCTGCGGCGTCGCTGAGCGATTCACGAACCACCGCATACATCTTTGTTACCGACGCGGACTCTCATCTGCTCGGTTTGGTCCCGTTCCGTCGTCTCGTGCTGGCCGATCCACAACAGCAGGTTGCGGAGTTGATGGACGAGAACCTGATCGTGGTCTCAGCGCTGACCGATGCCGAGCTGGCCGCCCAGATACTCCTCGACCATAATTTACTGGCGGTTCCCGTCGTCGATCACGACAAAAAGCTCCTCGGCATCATCGCCGAGGACGAGGCCCACGATATTGCCCAGGACGAGGCGACCGAAGACGCCGAACGGCAGGGCGGCTCCGCTCCGCTGGAAGTGCCCTACCTGAGAGCATCCCCGTGGCTGCTGTGGCGCAAGCGCGTCGTCTGGCTTCTCGTCCTGTTCGCCGCCGAAGCCTACACCGGAACCGTGCTGCGGGCGTTCGAGACCGAGCTCGAGGCGGTGGTCGCCTTGGCGTTCTTCATTCCGCTGCTGATCGGCACCGGCGGCAATACCGGCACCCAGATCACCACCACCCTCATCCGCGCCATGGCCACCGGCCAGATCCGGTTTCGCGACGTCCCCCTCGTGTTGGCCAAGGAGATGTCGACCGGTTCGCTCCTGGCCCTGACCATGGCGGGGGCAGCGATAATCCGCGCCTGGACGTTGAGCGTGGGTCCTGAAGTGACTGCGACCGTTGCGGTGACGGTGGCGGCAATAGTGCTGTGGTCGTCGCTGATCGCGGCGCTGCTTCCGCCCCTGCTGAAAATGTTGCGGGTCGACCCGGCCGTCGTTTCAGGCCCGATGATCGCCACGATCGTCGACGGCACCGGGCTGATCATCTATTTCATGATCGCTCGCTTGATGCTGTCGGAACTGCATGGCATCTGAGCGCCTCGTCTGCACCCAAAGGTGTCCGACCTCGGGCACGAGTCGCTAATACCCTGGTCGCTCGACCGCCATTGACAGGCGCCGAACACCCGGGTCTGCGTCCAGGGCATCCAGGCTGCACTCACCGCGCTGCGGAGTGCGATGTCGTCGTGCGATGTCGTCGCCCTCACCACACGATGAAGACCGACCGGTTCAGGCAGCAGCCCGTCTTCGATAGCCCACCCCGGGTGGGGTGGGCTATACTACCGTGGTGTCCGTTGGGAGGTAGCGATGAGCAACGAATTGACGGCCAAGAAGCGGGCGGCGCTGAATCGGCTCAAGACGGTTCGGGGTCATCTCGACGGGATCATCCGAATGGTGGAGTCCGACGCCTACTGCGTGGAGGTGATGAAGCAGATCTCCGCAGTGCAGTCTTCGCTGGAGCGAGCGAACCGGGTGATGTTGCACAACCATCTGGAGACGTGCTTTTCGGCGGCGGTGCTGGACGGCCGTGGACCGGCGGCAATAGCCGAGCTGATTGATGCGGTCAAGTTCACGCCCGCGTTGACCGGACCGGATTTGCACCTCAACGGGGCCGCAGTGGGGGAACCGACCGCTGACGAGATGCCGGCGGAGGACCGCGCGTGATGCGCCAACGACGAGCCAACAACGAGCCAACGACTATAGAAAGCCAACGACTATGGAAGGGAGAATTCGTGATGACACGGTGTGGTAGCCCCAGGCCCGCTGCGCTAGGCCCGCGTCACGGGCAGCTACCGCGACAAGCGCTATCGTCGGGGACCGGACTGTGGGGCACGGCGGTGTCCTCGGTGGTCAACGGGGTGGTGGGTGTTGCGGCCTTTGAGGTTTTGGCGAAGGCTCCGTGGCGGAAGATTGCGGTGAGCGCTACTGCTTTGGGCCTGCGGGCTGTGCGCGCAATGGAGAGCATGTCCAAAGAAACCGCCGAGAAAGTCCGATTGGCGACGGCCGACGTGCTGGCCGAGGCGGCAGCCAGTATGGGTGAACAAGTTCCACCGCCGCCGGCGGCGGATGTGGCCCCGGACGAAAGTCACTGAGGCCGCTGATGCTTGCCACTAAAACTCGCCCCGACACCGGCCTGGCGCTGAAAGTGCTCTCCGACGCGGCGGGGCGGATGAGAGTAGCGGTCAACGGGTTTCATGTCGACACCGTCCGGGCTGTGGCGATCGAGGAAACGGTTTTCCGAGTGACCGGCGTACAGTCCGTGCAAGCCTATCCGCGGACCGGATCGGTGGTTGTCTGGTATTCGCCCGAGCGCTGCGACACCGCTGCCGTGCTGTCGGCGATCGCCGACGCCGAGCACATCCCGGCCGAATTGGTGCCTGAGCGTGCCCCGCACTCGGCCACTGTTCCCCGGGTCGGCATGGTGCGCAGGATTGCCGGCCTACGCGGGCGCGCACAAGACCGGACGCCGGATGCCGAGAGTTGCGGCAGCTGCGGCTCCGCGCCGGTCAGCGCCAACGGCGTGTCGCCGGACGAGCAGAGCCGGCGCGAGCGTCGGAGGTGGTTGCGGCGGGTGTGGGTGGCCTTTCCGTTGGGACTGGTGTCGATGGCGACGATGTTCCTCGCTCCCCCGTGGGCCGGGTGGTTGGCCTTCGCCGCGACGGCGCCGGTGCAATTCGTCGCCGGCTGGCCATTCCTGAAAGGGGCGGTACAGCAGGCGCGGGCGGGGTCCGCTGGCATGGACACGCTGATCACGCTGGGCACGCTGACCGCGTTTAGCTACTCGACTTATCAATTGTTCGCCGGTGGGCCGCTGTTCTTCGACACCTCGGCGCTGATCATCGCGTTCGTGGTATTGGGCCGCTATTTGGAGGCCAGCGCCCAGGGCAAGGCCCGCGAGGCGATCGGCAAGCTGCTGGAGATGGGCGCCAAGGAAGCCTGCCTGCTCGTCGACGGTCAAGAACTTCTCGTGCCGATCGCTCAAGTCCACGTCGGGGACCTGATGCGGGTACGGCCGGGAGAGAAGATCCCGGTCGACGGGGAGGTCGTCGACGGGCGCGCTGCCGTCGACGAGTCGATGCTGACCGGCGAGTCCGTCCCGGTGGAGAAAACGGTCGGCGACCGTGTTGCCGGAGCCACCGTCAACACCGATGGGTTGCTGACCGTGCGCGCCACCGCCGTCGGGGCCGACACCGCGCTGGCGCACATCGTGCGCCTGGTCGAGCAGGCCCAGGGCGGCAAGGCACCGGTGCAGCGGTTGGCCGACCGGGTCTCGGCAGTGTTTGTGCCGGCCGTCATCGGTGTTGCCGCCCTGACATTTGCCGGGTGGACGCTGATCGCCGCAAATCCGGTCGCGGGGATGACCGCGGCGGTGGCGGCGCTGATCACCGCGTGCCCGTGTGCGCTGGGCCTGGCTACCCCCACGGCGATCATGGTCGGCACTGGCCGGGGTGCGGACCTGGGGATCCTGGTCAAGGGCGGTGAAGTGCTCGAAGCATCCAGGAAGATCGACACGGTGGTGTTCGACAAGACCGGCACCCTCACCCGTGCCCGGATGCAGCTCACCGACGTGGTGGTCGGCACGCAGGAGCAGCCCGAGCAGGTGCTGCGGATCGCCGCGGCGGTCGAGTCGGGCTCCGAACACCCGATCGGCGCGGCGATCGTCGCCGGTGCACGCGAGCGGGGATTGGAGATTGCGGCCGCCACCGGGTTCGCCAATATCGCCGGGCAAGGGGTGCGCGGCGAGGTCGACGGCAGCCACGTGCTGGTCGGGCGGCGCACGCTTGTCCAGGAGCACGACCTGCAGCTGCCCGACGACCTCGCCGCAGCGGCCGGCGAGCTCGAGGAGCGGGGCCGCACGGCGGTGTTCGTCGGCCTCGACGGGCACGTTGCGGGGGTGCTCGCGGTGGCTGACACGGTCAAAGACGACGCCGCCGACGTGGTTCGCCAGCTGCACGCGATGGGACTGCAGGTCGCCATGATCACCGGCGACAACAGCCGCACCGCAGCCGCGATCGCCCAGCAGGTCGGCATCGACACGGTGCTGGCCGAGGTGCTGCCACAAGACAAAGTCACCGAAGTGCGCCGGCTCCAAGACCAGGGTCGGGTGGTCGCGATGGTCGGCGACGGCGTCAACGACGCCCCTGCCCTGGTGCAAGCCGATTTGGGCATCGCGATCGGCACCGGCACCGACGTGGCCATCGAAGCCTCCGACATCACCTTGATGTCCGATCGGCTCGACGGCGTCGTGCGCGCGATCGGGCTTTCTCGGCAAACCCTGCGCACGATCCACCAGAATCTCGGCTGGGCCTTCGGCTACAACACCGCTGCCATCCCGTTGGCCGCGCTGGGCTTACTGAACCCGGTCGTGGCGGGTGCGGCGATGGGACTGTCCTCGGTCAGCGTGGTGACCAACTCGCTGCGGCTACGCCGATTCGCCTGATCCCCGCGCTCGCATCGGGTCAGCGCCGACCCCGGGCGACATGACCCTGACTCAAGCTGAAAGGCACAGTACTGCAAATGATCTCGGAGCTGTTGCTGCGCTGGGTGGTCACCGGACTGTTCATGCTGTCCGCCGCCGAGTGTGGTCACGCGATCCTCAGCAACCGTGGGCCCTGGACACTGGTCGTCAGCCACGGGCTGCATTTCGTCATGTCGGTGGCAATGGTGGTCATGGTCTGGCCGCAGGGCGCGCAGTTGCCGGCGACGGGACCGATGCTGTTTTTCCTGTTGGCGACGGCCGTGTTCGCGACGATGGCCGTCGGGGTGGCCCGCACGGCCGCATCGCGCTTACAGGATGGATACAACGCCCTGATGATGCTGGCAACGGCCTGGATGTATGCCCTGATGGACGGTGATCTGCTCACCGGCGGATCGGGCCCCCGGGACCTCGCACAGCCGAGTGTACCGATGCCGGGCATGGCTATGGCTGGCATGGACATGCCGTCAAGTAGCGGATCCCCCGGATGGTTCAGCGCCGTAGACTGGTTCGGGACCGTCTTCTTCGCGATCGCAGCCGTTTTCTGGATCTACCGGTCCTTCACGCAGCGGCCGCGCGGAGCCGCCTGGTACAAGTCGCTGGGCTACCTGAGTCAGCCGGCGATGGCTGCCGGCATGGCAATTCTGTTCCTCAGCACGCTGTTTCCGATCTGAGCCGGTTTCAGTCGATGGCCAGGTCAGGCCGCCGGGTCGATGAGGACGCCCGGATTGAGTATCCCGGCGGGGTCGAGAACGCGTTTGGCTGCTCGCAGAACGCCGGCGAATGGTTCCGGCCGCTGACGGTCATACCAGGGCCGGTGATCGCGGCCGATCGCGTGATGGTGGGTGATGGTGGCGCCGTGGTCCGTCACGGCCTGTGACACCGCCGCTTTGATGTCATCCCACTGCCCCAGCGTCTTGCCCCAGTGACCGGCCGCATATACCCCGAAATAGGGTGCCGGACCATCCGGATAGACGTGGGTAAATCGGCAGGTCAGCACGCCGGCAACCCCGACGGCAGCCATCGCCTCGACGGCAGCCTCGGTGACCGCGGCATGCAAGGTTTCGAAAGTATCCCAGGTGCAAGATGTTTCGAACGTCTCGGTGATCATCGAATGCTGCGCCAGCGCATCGCGGCGGTAGGGCATGCGCAGGAACGACGAACGCCACGCATCGGCTGCACCGCTGACCGGGTTGACGTCGGTGGAATCGCTTGATTGCACGCCCTCGGGCAGTGTGCCGCCGTAATCGGAAACGATCTCGACCGCCCGCGCCAACCATCCGTCGACCGGGTGGTCGGCGGACTCGAAGGCCAGCACCAATACCCCGCCCGCCGTCGTCGTTTCGGCGTTGAGCATCGCTTCCATCGGGTCGAGCAGTCGGCAGTTACTGGGAAATAGGCCCGCCTGCGCCACCATCCGCGTCGCGTCCACGGCCTCGGCGTAGTCGTCGAAAATCACCGATGCGCCGGCCCGCCACCGCGGCCGCTCCTGAAGCCGCATCCACGCCTCGGTGATCACCCCGAGCGTTCCCTCCGAGCCCAAGAACATGCGGTCCGGCGACGGACCGGCCCCCGACCCCGGTAAGCGCCGGGACTCGCTGATACCGCGGGGCGTCACCACGCGCAACGATTCGGTGAGATCGTCGATGTGGGTGTAGAGGGTGGCGAAATGGCCGCCCGAACGGGTGGCCAGCCATCCCCCGAGGGTGGAGAACTCGAACGATTGCGGGAAGTGCCGCAATGTGTAACCGTCACCACGCAATTGATCCTCGAGTGCGGGGCCGAGCACGCCGGCCTGAATCCGGGCGGCGCGGCTGACCCGGTCGATGTCGAGCACGCGGTTCATGGCGGTGAGGTCCAGCGCGACGACACCGGCATACTCGCCGTCGAAACGAGGTTCGACGCCGCCCACAACCGAACTGCCGCCGCCGAACGGGATCACCGCGATCCGCTCGCCGGAGCACCAGTCCAGCACGTCGACGACTTCGTGTTCTGCGGTCGGCCGCAGCACGGCGTCCACGACGTGGTCCACCCTGCCCATCAGGCACCGCACCACGTCGCGATAGGCCTGTCCATGACTGTGGCGCACCCGGTCTGCCAGGTCGATCGAGGCCAAGTAAGCCAGCGCCGCCGGTGGACTGACCCGCGGCGGCCGTACGTCGAGAGTTTGCAGCGACGGTGGTTGGTGCAGAGCGAGATCGGCGTTTGGCAGCAACGTCTGGACCCGTTTGATCAGCGCCTTGCGCTCGTCGGGAGTGACAGCGTCCTCAACGTTTCCCCAACCCCACCATGAGCGGGTCATCGACGCCGTGGCCTTTCGCTGCCAAGCAGAACAACCAACTCGTCTACGGTGGCGACAACAATATCAGCGGCCGACGTCGCATCGTGGATCGGGCCGACGGCCCGACCCACGATGACATTCGCAATGCTGTAGTCGTTTTCTTCGACTGCTCGGTGGTACTGCTTGACGATCTCCGTGCCGGCAGGCAGATCGCGTTCGGCGCCATTCCAGCCGTCAGTGCCGGCATTGCACAACAAGGTCATCGGGTTTCGCCCCGGCCAACGGTCGTCGCGAAGGACCGCCACCGATCAAATCCCGGCCACCCGGCTGCGGCCAACCGGCCGCCTGCGACTGCGTCCATCGGGGCCGACACAATCGGACAGTCGATGCCCGGCAACTCGGTGGCCGCCGTAGAGATCGGCACTGACTGCCCTCCTCACCGGTGCGGGCACACCGGCCCAGTTCCCGCACCGAGTGTACGAGCGGCTTCCCGGTACCAGGATCCAAGGCCGTAATGCATCACGTCACGATGCCCGCGAGATCGGGGGTCAGCTGGCGGTCTTGTTTTTGACCCGGATGCCGGCTCTGGCGTCGGGTAGGGCGGTAGGGGTGGTGGCGAGGTAGAGCTGTTGGGTCTTGTCCTTGGCGAGTGTGAGCAGGCTGGTCTGCAGGTCGGCGATCCGGCGGGCGATCGCGGTCGGTTGAGGCTGTCGAGGTAGGCGCACAGCTCTGTTTCCTGGGCCGGCGAGGGGACCCCGGCTTCAACCAGGCGGTCCGGCGGGGTCGTGGGCGTGTCGTAGAGCCGGCGGCGCTGCCCGTCGCGACCCTTGCCGTAGCCGATGGGTTTGATGGTGGGAGTCAGGTAGTTGCGCCGGTCGTTGACCCGGCGCCATAGTCGGTTGAGCACGGTGCGTCGGCGATGACGGCCTTGTTCAAAAACTCGCTGCCGTTGTCGAAGTCCAAACCTATTACCTCGTAAGGTATTTCATGTATCCCTGCCTTCAGTGCGCCCAGGATGCGGGTATGGGCGTTGTTGGGCACACTGCGGGTGAACACCCAGCCGATACGCATGTCGGTGAAGTTGACCGTGCGGGCGAACTCGCCTTTTCAGCGTTGGCCCGCAGTGCGCGACGGTGTCACCTTCGAAGAATCCCGGCGCGGCCTCGACCTCGTCGGTGGCCTTGCGGATCGTGATCGACGACCGCAGCAGCCGAGAGGGCTTGGTGGTCGATTCGCCCTTGATCTGCTCACCTGCCTTGGCGGTACGCAGGTAGCGGTCGATCGTGGCGCCGCTCATCGCCACCAGCTCAGCACGCACACCGGGGCTGTAGCGGTCCTGGCCGTCGACGAGTTCACCGTGGCGTGCGGGCCGCGGACCTCAAGCGGCGCCGCGCATTGTCTCGCGACCAGCCGGTGACCTGACCGGATCCAGAATCTGGCCCCTGCCCTTCTTGGAGGCCTTCAGGTACGCCCTGGCGAACCTCGCGGTGATCTCGGCACCAGACGACATTGACAGCCCACTTCCCATGCCTGTCGAGGGTCACCGTTTCGCGGGCATTCTTACGTGATGCACCGAGGGTGTTTCGCGGGCACTTTTCGTGATGCTTGTCGAAGGCTTGCATATCGAACATATGTTCGATACCATGGTCGTTATGTCCGTTCGCGATCAGCTCCTGCCGGCTGACGTCGCGCGCGCCCGTATCCGCGCCGATTTGGACCTTATCGACAGCGCGCATGCCAGGCTTCGCGCGACCTGCACTGATCTGGTGGGCAACGCTTTTCGCATCGAGGTGGCCGATCGGCTGGAAGCCCAGCTGCGCACCAACCGCGGTCTGTCGTACCGGATGTTCGGCGAGATCGCCGATCCGGTCGACGGACCCGACGACCCCGCACTGCCTGCCGAGGTCAAAGTGCGTGATCTGCTGTGGGCCCGGCTGCGGATCACTCGCGGTGAAATCCGGCGTCGGTTTCGTATCGCGGCCCGGATTCGGCCGCGCCGCACCCTCACCGGGCCGGCGTTACCGCCGGAACTGCCCGAACTCGGGGCGGCCGTCGAGGCCGGTGACGTCGACGAGGAGCACATCGCCGCGGTGATCAAGGCCCTCGATCAGCTTCCCGCCGCTGTCAGCGCCACCGACCGCGACGATGCCGAGCGCAGACTGGTCGGCTACGCCGGCAAGCAGGACGCGAAATTCGTGACCGCCATCGGCTACAAGATCGCCGACTGCCTCAATCCCGACGGCAATTTCTCCGACGAAGACCGCGCCAGGCGGCGCAGCCTGGTGCTGGGTCGGCAACGCGCCGACGGCATGAGCCCAATCAGCGGATTTCTGGATCCCGAAGCCCGTGCATATCTTGAAGCCGTGACCGCGGCCGTGCGTCCGGGGCACCGCCTACCCGAGACGCCCGCGGGCCGCGCGGTCGACGAGCGCGACACCAGATCGTCGGCACAGCGCTGCCATGATGCGCTCAAACTTGCGCTTCGTCATGGGATCAGCTCGGGACAGCTCGGCACTCACCGCGGCGTACCCGTCACCGTGATCGTCACGACGACTTTAGGCGAGCTCGATCAAGCCGCCCGTGCCATGTGCGATCCCGGTGTCGGGATGCCTGCACCCGCGCACACCGGCGGCGGCAGCCGTTTGCCCATGCGCGATCTGATCCGGATGGCCGCCGACTCGATTCACTACCTGGCGGTGTTCGAAGACCATTCTGCTCGGCCGCTATATCTTGGCCGCAGCAAACGCATCGCCACCATCGACCAACGCATCGTCTGCTATGCCCGCGATCGGGGCTGCACCCGGCCCGACTGCCTGGAATCCGGCTATCGCTCTGAAGTGCATCACGCAGTCGATTGGGCCCGCGGTGGCACGACCGACGCCGACAAGCTGTTCTTCGGCTGCGCGCCCGACCATGCCGCGGCAACCCGGGGCGAATACACCACCACCGTCACCAAGGACGGTCGTCTGGCCTGGTCCGACGGCACCGGGTCGCCCCGTGTCAATCACATTCACCACCCCGAAGAACTGCTCGGCGACGAGGAGGACCCGTAGCTGTGATGTGCCTGCAATGCTGCTAAAATGCAATCATGGTAGCGATAACGATCCGGGACATCCCGGACGACGTTCGTGACGAGCTTGCCGCAAGAGCCGCACGAGCCGGACAGTCGCTGCAGGAATATCTACGCGGTGTCCTCGTCGCAACAGCGGAGAAGCCGACCGCTCAAGACGTCATCGCTCGTGCCCGCGCACGAGTGAACACCACCGGCGCCCGGCTGGACGTCCGAGCGATCCTCGCTGCGAAAGACGCCGACCGCCGGTGAGAGACCGGGTGGTCTGCGACGCATCTGCGGTGATCGCGGTCCTGTTGGATTCCGGGGTCAACGGTCAATGGGCCGCTCAGCGATTGGTCGGCGCAGAGCTTTTCGCGCCGGCACTGATGCCCTTCGAGTGCGCCAACATCATCAGACGATCAGCACTCGACAACGCGATCGGCTCCGACCAAGCGGCACAAGCCCATGCGGACCTCCTCGACCTGCCGGTCGAGCTGTGGCCGTACGACATGCTGGCGACCCGTGTCTGGGAGCTACGCGCCGATTTATCGAGCTACGATGCGGCATACGTGGCTCTGGCAGAGATCTTGTCCGTACCGTTGGTAACCCTCGATCGACGAATCCAAGGGGCGCCGGGGATTGCCTGCACCGTTATCGGCCCCGGCGACGAGTTGAGAAAGCATGGCCGCTGACACACTCGCGGCACTGATCTCCCGACGCGACCCACTTTGCGGACCTCGTCCTCCTGCACGCCATCGCGTCGCCGGCCCGGACCGCAGCCAGCGCCGCAGAGGTTTTTGCGAGCAGCAAAGACCCCGTCGTCACCCCTGTTGATGTGACTCCGGCGGCGTCGCGATCACACCTTCAACCGGCCTGGCGGCCTCGGCCGCGGCCTTGGCGATTGCCGTTGTGACTGCCGCAACGATGGCCGGATCGGTCTCGGTGGAAAACCAGTCGGCGATCTCGTCGCTGTCGTCCTCGGGCCTGGGCAGGTCGTCGTCCGCCGGCGACGGCTGATAGCGAAACACCCCGTCGTCGCCAGGCGCGCCCAGCAGTTTGGCAAAGCCCTGCAACGCCGAACCGAACTCGCTGGGCACCACCCAGACCTTGCTGGCCGGCCCCTGCGCGATCTGCGGCAGCGTCAACAGATACTGATAGGCCAACAGTTCGGGGGTGGGCCGGGCGGCCTTGATCGCGGCAAACGTCTTCTCGATCGCCTTGGCCTGACCTTGCGCCTGCAGATACGCCGCGGCCCGCTCGCCCTGAGCGCGCAACATCCGCGACTGCCGGTCGGCCTCGGCAGCCAGGATCGCGGCCTGCTTGGCGCCTTCCGCCGCCAGAATCTGGGCCTGTTTTTCGCCCTCGGCCTGCGTGATCGCAGACGCCCGCTGCCCTTCGGCGGTCAAGATCATCGCCCGCTTCTCGCGGTCGGCCTTCATCTGTTTTTCCATCGACGCCTGGATCGACGGCGGTGGGTCGATACTGCGCAGTTCAACCCGTGCCACCCGCAGCCCCCAGCGGCCGGTCGCCTCGTCGAGTACACCGCGCAGTTGGTTGTTGATCTGGTCCCGCGAGGTCAACGTCTGCTCGAGGGTCATGCCGCCGACCACGTTGCGCAACGTGGTGGTGGTCAGCTGCTCGACACCCACGAGGTAGTTGTTGATCTCGTAGACGGCAGCCTGGGGTCGGGTCACCTGGAAGTAGACCACGGTGTCGATGGCCAGCGTCAGATTGTCCTCGGTGATCACCGGCTGCGGCGGGAAGGACACCACCCGCTCGCGCAGGTCCACCCGGGCCCGGATCCGGTCGATGAACGGCACCAGCAGGGTCAACTGCCCGCTGACCGTGCGGCTGTAGCGGCCCAGCCGCTCGATCACCGCCGCCTCCGCCTGCGGAATCAGCGCCACCGACTTGGCCACCACGACAATCGCGAACAGCACCAGGACGGCTGACAACACCACACCGGCAACCACAGCAACTCCTTTTGTCAGGTGCTTCTCCAGACCACCGCGGTAGCTCCGTCGATGTGCATGACGGTCACCCGCTCGCCGGGTTGATAGACGTCGGTGTCGTTGAGCGGCCGCGCGGTCCATACCTGCCCGCCGAGCTTGACCTGCCCCTGGTCGCTGGCGACCCGGTCGAGAACGAGTGCGCTCTGGCCTTCCAGAGCGTCGACGCCGGTCAGCATTCCCGCGGCGGGGGGCAACCGCCGTCGCAGCCCGGGCCGGACCACCGTCAGCAGCAGCACCGACATCGCGAGAAAAACCCCGCCGCCGACCCAGGCCGGTCCGCCCACCAGCCAGCTGCTCACCGCTGCGGCCAACGCCCCGCCGCCCAGCATCAACAAGAACAGGGTGCCGGTCAACGCCTCCGCACCGGCCAGCACCACTGCGGCGATCAGCCAGATCAGACCGGCGGACATGCCGACAGGATATCGCGCACCCGGCCCCGATCACGAAGGACAACTAGACTGCGGACCATGTGGTGTCCCAGCGCGACGCTGTCGGTGTGGGCCGGCGCCTGGCTTGCCGGCAAAGCTGCGCCCGACGACGTTCTTGATGCGTTATCACTTTGGGCGCCAACGCAATCGGTCACCGCTTATGATGCCGTCGCAGCAGGTCACGCGGGGCTGCCGTGGCCGGATGTGCACGACGTCGGCGCGGTGTGGTTGTTGCAGACGCTGCGCAGCGCGGCCGGCCGGGGAATCCAGCCCGCGCTGGCCGCAGCCGCTGTCAACCTGGTGTTGCCGGTGCCGGGAGATGTCCGTGGCCTTATAGCCGGAACCCAGTTCGAGCGGGACGCGCTGGCCGCCGGCGAGGCGGTGATCGTATCGGGCCCCGACGACGCGGCGACGGCTGTCGGTTTGGTTCCGGAGTTCAGACACGGCGACACCGAGGACGCCGCGGGCATGCCCGCCGTGTGCGCACTGTCGTGGACCGTGTACTCGTTGCCCGCGTTGCCCGCCCTCGACCAGCACGAACTGGCCGAAACCGAATACCAGCTCCGCTTAGCCGTGCGGTCAGCGGCTGATGCGCTCACCGCTATCGGGCCGGGGACCACCGGCGTCGACGTCGACGATCCGCGCGGGCGTGTCGAACAGCTTCTGGAAATGACTCGGCGCCACCGCGTTCCCGAACATGCGCCGTCGCGTGCGGTGCGGGTATTGGAAACAGCCGCCCGCGTCGACGCGATCATCACGGTCGGCACCGGCTCAACGCACATCGCCGTCGACACCTTGCGCCCGCTGGCGCAGGTGGTGCGCTCGGCGCGCATCGCTGCGGTCAGCGCGATCCTGCGGTCGGCGTGGCTGGGCTGACCACCTCCGCTACGCAGTGCGGTGGCCGGCACGGCGCACCGTTCAGGCTCGCCCCGCAGCCCGGCACCGCATCGGGGCCGGTCACCCGGGTGGGCTCGCGGCCCTCGCGCAGTTCCTCGATCAGGTCTTTGGCCAGCAGGGCAAATCGCCGGTCGGCGTTGGGCGTCGCGGCCCGCGCATACGCGACGCCGGCCGCAGCAGCCTGCGATGCCAGTTCGTGGTCGAGATCCCACACCACCTCGATGTGGTCGGCTACGAAGCCGATCGGGCAGACGACGACGCCCTTGACGCCGGCAACAGCCAAGGTGGCGAGGTGGTCGCCGACGTCGGGTTCCAGCCACCGCACATGCGGCGGGCCTGACCGTGACTGCCATGCCAGGTCGTAGTCGGCGTAGCCAGCGGCCGTTGCGACAAGCTTTGCGGCATAAGCGACTTGGCGGCTGTAGAGGTTCGGGCCGAGGGCCTGGTCGGCGGCCACCGGAATCGAATGCGCCGTGAAAACCAGTCTCGCGTCGTCGGGCACTGTCTCGGCAGCGGCGGCGACGGCGGCGGCGAACATCTCGACGAACAGCGGATGGTCGAAGTACGGCCGCAGCTTGACCAGCTCCGGTGCGCACTCCCCGGCCGCCCGGCGTGCCCGGGCGATGTCCTCGACGTATTGAGCACAGCCCGAATAGCCGCTCCACGCCGAGGTGACGAATACCGCGGCCCGACGAATCCCCTGGTCCCGCATGGTGGTGACGGTATCTTCGACGTAGGGTGACCAGTTGCGGTTGCCGAAGTACACCGGCAAGTCGAGTTCGGCCCGCAACGACTGCGTCAACGCGCGGTTGATGCCGTTGATCGGCGACACCCCACCGAAGTGCAGGTAGTGTCCGGCGACCTCGTCGAGACGCTCCGGCGGTACGTCACGACCGCGGGTGACGTTTTCCAGGAACGGCCGCACCTGCTCGGGGCCCTCGGGTCCGCCGAAGGACAGCAGCAGGACGGCGTCGAAGATCACGGGTACCGCACCCCCTAGAGCAACTGAGTGTGCGCACCGCCGTCGGCGTAGATGATGTCCCCCGTGGTGGCGGGCAGCCATTCGGACAGCACCGCGCACACCGTCTTGGCGACCGGAGTGGCATCCTTCATGTTCCAGCCGATCGGCGCCCGCTGGTCCCAGCCCTGCTCGAGCAGCTGCATCTGGCCGCTGGCCTCCTCGCCGAGCGCACCGCCGACGATAGCACTCATCGCCAAGGTGCGGATCGGCCCGGCTGCAACCAAATTCGATCGCACTTTGTATTTCCCGGCCTCACGCGCGACAAACCGGTTCACCGACTCCAGCGCACTCTTGGCCACCGTCATCCAGTTGTAGGCCGGCATCGCCCGGCTCGGGTCGAAGTCCATGCCGACAATGGCGCTGCCCGGGCTCATGATCGGCAACAGTGCTTTGGCCAGCGAGGCGTACGAATACGCAGAGATATGAATGCCTTTGGCGACATCCTCATAAGGCGCATCGAAGAACGGGTTGATGCCCATTCCGCTGGGCGGCATGAAACCGATCGAATGCACCACGCCGTCAAGCTGATTGCCTTCACCGATCACCTCGATCACCCGATCGGACAGAGTCGCCAGGTGTTTCTCGTTTTGCACGTCGAGTTCCAGCAACGGAGGCTTCTGCGGAAGCCGGTCGAGGATGCGCTCGATCAGGCGTAGCCGGTCGAAACCGGTGCACACCAGTCGGGCGCCCTGTTCCTGGGCCACCCGGGCGATGTGGAACGCGATCGACGCGTCGGTGATGATCCCGGTGACCAGAATCCTTTTGCCTTCGAGAAGTCCTGCCATAACCGTCCTCACGTGGGGTTGCGCCGTCTCAGTGACCCATGCCGGCGCCGCCGTCGACCGGAATCACCGCGCCCGAGATGTAGCTGGCGTCCTCGGAAGCCAGGAAGCTGACCACACCGGCGACTTCTTCGGGCCGGCCGATGCGGCCCAGCGGAATCGCCTGCTGCGCCATCTCCTGGTATCGGGGTTCCATCGCGCGGGTCATCTCGGTGTCGATGAAACCGGGGGCCACCACGTTGGCGGTGATCGACCTCGACCCCAGTTCCCGGGTCAGCGAGCGCGCCATGCCGACCAGCCCGGCCTTCGACGCCGAGTAGTTCGCCTGTCCCGGCAGGCCGGTCAGGCCGACCACCGAACCCATGAAAATGTAGCGCCCGAAACGTTTTTTGACCATGTTGCGTGACGCGCGCTTGGCGACCCGGAACACACCGGTGAGGTTGGCGTCGATGACCTTGTAGAACTGCTCCTCGCTCATCCGCATGATCAACATGTCGGAGGTGATGCCGGCGTTGGCCACCAGCACCTCGACCGGTCCCTGATGGTCCTCGACGGCGGTGAAAGCGGCGTCGACGGACGCATAGTCGGTGACGTCGCACTCGACACCGAACAAGTCCTCGGGCGGACCCGACGACCGGTGGGTCACCGCCACCTGGTGCCCGTCGGCAGCCAGCCGGCGTGCCACCGCCAGCCCGATCCCCCGGTTCCCTCCCGTTACCAGTACCGATCGGGAAACGAACGGCGGCCGGGCGGCGGTGGGCGGTTGGGCGGTGTGCGCGGTGGCTGCGTCAGTCACCCAGTCAACTTAGCGAATCAGCAGCACAACGCCGACAGCACCCGGGCCGCGCCGGCGCGGGCCACGGTGTCGTGGCCGGCGTCACCTGCGCGTAACGCTCGACGAAAGCGCCGACTTCAGGTCGGCAGTCGGCGGTTGATCAGCAATGCGGCCAGTGCGGCCAGCGCCAGCACCAGCGAACCCAGCCGCAGCCAGCCGACGCTGGCGTCACCGCGAATGGTTTCGTAGCCGATTTGCTGCTGCAGATTGGCATACACCTCCTTGAGCTGCGCCAGATTGGACGCGGTGTAGTTGTTGCCGCCGGACAGCTCGGCGACCTTTTTCATCGTGGTGTTGTCGACGGGCACCGGCTGGCGCTGACCGTTGATGTCCACGAAACCGTAGGGCGTGCCGAACGAAATCGTCGAGATCGGCACACCCTGGTCCTTGGCGGTCCGCGCCGCGGTGAACGCTCCCTTGGGATTGTCGGGGTTGGTCGGCACGGTCTCCTTGCCGTCGGAAAATAGCACGATGCGAGCCGGCGGCGGAGTGTCGCCACCGCCGATCACCGCGCCGACGGTGGCGATAGCCTGCAGCGCCGTGAAGATCGCCTCACCGGTGGCGGTGCGGTCGGCGAACTGCAGCCTGGAGAGGGCGGCGATGGTCGCCGCCCGGTTGGTGGTCGGTTGCACCAGAACCGTTGCGGTGCCGGCGTAGGTGATCAGTCCCAGGTTGATCCCCGGGGTCAGCTCGTTGGCGAAATCCTTGGCGGCCTCTTCGGCGGCGACCATCCGGTTGGGTTGGACGTCGGTGGCCCGCATCGACTGCGACACGTCGATCACCAGCATCACCACCGCGCGGTTGCGCGGAATCCGCACATCGCGAGTCGGGCCGGCCATCGCGAGGGTCAACAGCACCATGGACGCGACCAGCAGGATCGCCGGCAGGTGCCGCCAGCGGGTGGGCCGCTTGGGCGCGACGCTGTCCAACAGTTCCATGTTGGCGAATCGCAGCATCCGGCGCTGCCGGGCCACCTGCGCGATGATGTAGAGCGCGGCCAGTCCGAGAACCACCAACAGGAACAGAAAAAACCACGGATGCGCGAACCCGGTCAGGGTCATCGGCCCGAGCACCGGCACCGTCATAACGGACCTGTGGTGGGGTGGAAAGCCGCCGCAACGCCGCTCACTGGCTGCCCGCCAATGCGCCCCGTCGGCGCGACTCGACGAAACGGACGATGTCGGCGATCCAGTCGCGATCGGTGCGCAGGGACAGCAGCGGCGCGCCGCATCCGCGGATGGTGCGCGCCACCTCGGCGCGATGTGCGGCCGCGGCCTTGGCGAAGTCGTCACGCAGCCGCGAATCGATGGTGAACTCGCGGGTCACCCCCGACTCGGGATCTTGCAGAATGACGTCGCCGACGTCGGGCAACTCGACATCGCGAGGATCGAGCACCTCGATGCCCAGCACTTCGTGGCGAGCCGCGATCGCGCGCAGCGGACGCACCCAGTTGATCGGGCCGAGGAAGTCGCTGATGATCACGGCCATCCCGCGGCGGCGTTGCGGGCGGCGCAACGCGTCGATGGCCACCGCCAGGTCGCCGCGCACGCCGACCGGCGCCTTCGGCGTGGTGGCGATGGTGCGCAACAGCTTTTGCTCATGCAGGCGTCCGGAGCGGGCGGGCACCCGGGTCATCTGGGCCCCGGTGGCGATCAGCGCGCCAAGCCGGTTGCCGCCCCCGCTGTTGAGGAAGGTGATGGCCGCGGCGGCGGCCACCGCCAGGTCGCGTTTCTCGCAGACCGCGGTGCCGAAATCCAGGCTGGCCGACATGTCGATCACCATCCATGTCTCCAGTTCCCGGTCGGCGATCATCTGCCGGACATGCGGGTGCGTGGTGCGCGCGGTGACCGCCCAGTCCATCCGCCGCACGTCGTCACCGGGCTGATAGAGCCGCGACTCCCCCGGCTCGGAACCCGGCCCGGGGATCAAACCCTGGTAATCACCGTGCAGCACGCCGTCGAGCTTGCGCTTGACGGTCAACTCCAGGGTGCGCAGCGCCGCCGACAGCTTCGGGTCTTCGATCTGCCCACGCTGCATCGACGGCGGATGAAGAGCCGCGGGCTTGGCCCCGGCGCCGTTGGTCTGGGTCACCGACCGCTGGCCGCCGTCGCGGCCTGCATCACCGGGGGCACTGAATGCCCTTGGGTGGGCACAGCGTTGACTTGCGGCAGTGCGACGGTCTGCAGGACCCGGTTGATGACGATCTCCGGCGAGATTTCGTCGGCGAGCGCGTCGTAGGTCAACACCAACCGGTGTCGCAGCACGTCGGGAATGACCTCGACGACGTCCTGCGGGATCACGTAGTCACGGCCGCGTACCAGCGCCAGCGAGCGGGCCGCGGCGATGATGCCCAGCGAGGCACGCGGTGATGCCCCGAACGAGATCCAACTCCTGACGTCGTTCATGCCCAGCTGCTCGGGAGTGCGCGTGGCGGTGACGACGCGGACCACGTAGTCGACCAGTGCGTGATGGACGAAGTTGTTGGCGGCGATCTCCTGCAGGCGCAGCAGATCGCCGGTGCTCAGGATCTGCTTGGGCTCCGGTGGTTTGACCCCCATCCGGTAGATGATCTCCCGCTCCTCCTCCGGGGAGGGGTAGCCGACGTTGATCTTGAACAGGAAGCGGTCCCGCTGTGCCTCGGGCAGCGGGTATACGCCCTCGTGTTCGATCGGGTTCTGCGTCGCCATCACCAGGAACGGACTGGGCAACGGGAACGTCTTGCCGCCGATCGACACGTGCCGTTCCTGCATGACCTCCAGCAGCGCCGACTGCACTTTGGCCGGGGCGCGGTTGATCTCGTCGGCCAGCAGGAAGTTGACCACCACCGGGCCGAGCTCGGTGTCGAACTCTTCCTTGCCCTGCCGATAGATGCGGGTGCCGATGATGTCGGTGGGCACCAGGTCGGGAGTGAACTGGATCCGGGCGAACGTCCCGCCGACCACCCGCGCGAAGGTCTCCACTGCCAGGGTCTTGGCGACTCCGGGCACACCTTCGAGCAGCACGTGGCCCTTGGACAGCAGACCGACAAGCATGCGCTCAACGAGTTGGTCCTGACCGACGATGATCCGTTTGACCTCGAAGATCGCCCGCTCCAAGGTGTGCACCTCGGCAGCCAGCCCGTTACCACTGCCCGACGGCGCCGCGTGCGCCGGCATCGGGCGCGGTTCGCCGGTACCCGGGTACCCGCTGACGCCACCTGCTGATGTCATCGACACAACCTCCAGTCCTCAGACACGACTGCTCGCACGACGAACGTCGCGGGGCAGCGGCGTGCCCTTGTTCAACTATTCCAGGCCGCTCCGCTTCCGTCGAATGGGCGCCCCGGGAGGTCAGTACTCGATGATCCGGGCCAGATATGGCGACATCCCGGCAGTTCGGACCGGGCTGACGGTCACCTTGCCCGCACTGCCCGACGCCTCGAGCATTTGGCCGTTTCCGAGATAGATCGCCACATGCTGGCTGCCCCCGGGGCCGTAAAAGATCAGGTCACCGCGCTTGGCCTGCGCGGGCAGCACGTGCCGCCCGGTGTTGTACTGGTCGCCGGAATACTTCGGGATCAGCACGCCGACCCCCGCAAAGGCGTACCGGGTGAAGCCCGAGCAGTCGTAGCCGACGGTGTCCGCACCCGAACCCACGCCGCGGCTTGGGCCGTTGGGCGTCCCGCCGCCCCAGGAATAGGGGA
Organism: Mycobacterium sp.; assembly: GCF_008709575.1. Classification (GTDB taxonomy): domain Bacteria; phylum Actinomycetota; class Actinomycetes; order Mycobacteriales; family Mycobacteriaceae; genus Mycobacterium. Next base: position 16,880 of record NZ_VYIK01000011.1, on the reverse strand, counting down.
CCCCGATCTGCGACATGCCGCGGCGGATCACGTACTCGACCGCCTGGCGGCCATACACCCGCGGGATCCGGTTCGGCGTCGTGGTGGTGTCGTTGCCGCCGATGTTGAGGCCCAACCCGCCGAGGAATTTCTTGCCCAGCTCCAGCGTGGTTTGGGTGGCCTGAGCGGTGGCCTGCAGCGATGCGTTGGCGATGGCGACCGGGTCGCCCGGAGCCCCCGCGCTGACCACGGCGGGCAGTGTCGGGTCCCACTCGCCGCCGTCGGCGGTGGCCGCCGGGGCCGGCCCGATCAGCCATCCGGTCACCACCAGTAACGGCCAGGCGACTCGGAAGAAGCGATAACGCTGGTGGCGCATGGATCCTTTCCCGGTCAGTATTCGATGTAGCGGACTACGTAGGGGGTCATGCCGCTGGTACGAACCGGCGACACTTTCACCCGCTGGCCGACGTCGGGGGCTTCGAGCATCTGACCGTTGCCGAGGTAGAGCGTGACGTGCTGGCTGCCGCCCGGGCCGTAGAAGATCACGTCCCCGCGGCGCATCTGCGCCGACGGGATCTTGCGGCCGAGGTTGTATTGCGAACCCGAGTAGTGCGGCAGCTTGATGCCCACCCCGGCGAACGAGTACAGAATCAGGCCTGAGCAGTCGAAACCGACCGTTCCCGAACCGGAGCCGATGCCTTTGCTCGGGCCGGCGGCGTTACCCCCGCCCCAGGAGTAGGGCACCCCTACCTGCGACAGCCCGCGGCGGATCACGTATTCGGAGGCCTGGCGGCCATACACCCGCGGGATGCGGCCATTGGTGATGCCGGGGTCCGGGGTATCGGGCTTGATGAGCCCTACCGACTGGAGGAACTTGTGCCCCATGGCGGCAGTGACCTGCGATGAGGTCGCTGAGATCCCCAGGACGGTGTTGATGATCGCGATCGGGTCCCCGGGCACGTTGGCGCTGGGCACCATCGGCAAGGTGGGATCCCACTCGCCGTCCCACCCCTTGGGGTCCGGCTTGGGCGAGGTCGTCCCCGCCGCGGCGGGATCCCACCGGTCACCCGGCGGCGACGCCGCCCGCGGGCCGGCGGAGTGCCCGCCCGTCCGCGTCGACCACGCGCGGGCGGCGTCGAGTCTGGCCCGGGCCGCGTCGCGCTGGGCGGCCAACCGGCTGACTTCCTGCTGTTGTTCGGCGAACTTGTGCTCAGCGTTGGTGAGGGCGGCCACCGCCGCGTCCTGGCTGGACTGCGCATCGGCGGCGGCCTTGTCGGCGCGCTGCTTGGCCAGCCGTGCCGCAGACTCTCTGTTCACCTGCTCGGTTCGGGCCCGCAGCAGGTTGTCCAGTACCCGCTGGGCACTCACGGCCAGTGCCCGGCCCGCGGTCGCGGTCGCGATGATGTCGTCGGGACCGCGCGCGATCAGGTAGCCCTCCGACGGACCGTTGACGTAAGTGGCCGCCGCAAAGGTGTTGAACCGCTGCTGGGCGGCGGCGATCGCGGCGTTGGCTTGCCTGACCGCCTGTTGGCTGGCCTCGACCTCGTGTTGGGCGGCCACGACGTTGTCGCGGGCGGTCTCGACGTCGACGAGGGCCTTGTTGACGCTTTCCTGTTCGGTCTCGATCTCGGCGCCGAGGTCGTGCAGCCGTTGATCGGCCCGGGCCACGTCGGCGATCAACCCGGCCATTTCCTCGGTGCCGCCAGCGGGATCGGCACCGGCCAGTCCCGGCGTGCCCAGCAGCAGGACCACCGCCATCGCAGCCGGCCCCAGCGGGCGGGCCGGCCTGGCGGCGAGCGCAAGACCAGCCGCCAACCGGGAAAGTGAGCCGCGGCGGGTGCGTCTCATTGGTCTCCTCTGGCTCAACGCGGACGGCATCGGCCCCAGTTGTCACCAGGGCGTGCTCTAAAACATATGCATCAATAGCACCGTAAGCCACATCCGACTCTACTGAAACTTTAGTCACAAACTACAGGCCTGTAATTGCAGGAATTGTGACTCAACAGTGACTTGGCGCATTTGCCAGCAGCGCTGAAAAGCGCACAACGGCCGCGCTAGCTGACGCGCCGCCCCGCCTAATCGGGCCTATTCGGGCCTATTCGGCCTGGTGCACCGAGGCTTCGGACTCGTTACCCGCCGTTTTACCCGCCGTTGCTGCGCGCTTGGCGCGCTGCTGCAAGATCCGGGTGCCGACTGCGGCTATCACGACCCCGATCAGCAGCACGATGGTGAGCGCGGTCCAGGGGAACTGCGGCGTGCTCAGCTGGTGTAGGAAATTCTGCGCCGAGACCACCGGGTTGCCGGTCTTGGCGTTGTCTTCGCCGATCTCTAGGGTGGACCGGGGGAAATGGCTGCTGTAGGAACCGACGAACGAGGGGCTGAGCACCAGCACGGTCGCGTCGGGATGATCGGAACCTATCACTGTCGCGACGTCGCGCAGCGGCGGGTCGTTGGGCGGGTTGCGGTCGAGCACCACGATCTTGAGGTCGATGCCGCGCTCGCGGGCCTGGTTGACCACCTGACGCAGCTGCGACGCCACAGCCGGTGGCGCGCTGACCGAATCGGCGTCGACCTGTGCCCGGACCATCGCCAGGCACTGATCGGGCGGGGTGGACGGGTCGGCCCCGACGGTGCTGCAGATTTCGCCGGGAATGTACAGCGGCGCATTCCAGGTGGTCACGCCGCAAGACGCTACCGCGTCAGCGGGCGGGCCGGGCCCGCGGACTGCGCCTTGGCCAGGTGACAGCATCGCCGGGCGCGACGAGACTGGTGTCTCGGATACCTCAAGAATGCAGGACAACCGCACTGCTACAGTGACGCCCGCCGTCGAGATCGCTCGTCGACGGGTGAACCAAATCCCGGGAGTTGATGTGACCAGCAATTCGGTGAATTCATTCGAAGCCCGCGACACGCTGCAGGTCGGCGACAACACCTACCAGATCTATCGGCTGCACGCAGTTCCCGGCGCCGAGAAACTTCCCTACAGCCTTAAAATTCTCGCCGAGAACCTGCTGCGCAACGAGGACGGCAGCAATATCACCGCGGACCACATCCGGGCCCTCGCCAACTGGGACCCGGCGGCCGAGCCCCGGGTCGAAATCCAGTACACGCCGGCCCGGGTGGTGATGCAGGACTTCACCGGCGTGCCGTGCATCGTCGATTTGGCCACCATGCGCGAGGCCATCGCCGACCTCGGCGGCGACCCCGGCAAAGTCAACCCGCTGGCGCCGGCCGACCTGGTGATCGACCACTCCGTGATCGCGGACCTGTTCGGCCGCAGCGACGCATTCCGGCGCAACGTCGAACTGGAATACCAGCGCAACGGCGAACGCTACCAGTTCCTCCGCTGGGGTCAGGACGCATTCTCCGACTTCAAGGTGGTGCCGCCCGGCACCGGTATCGTCCACCAGGTCAACATCGAATACTTGGCGAGCGTGGTGATGGCACGCGAAAGCGCCGGAAAAATCACCGCATACCCCGACACCTGCGTGGGCACCGACTCACACACCACAATGGTCAACGGCCTGGGCGTGCTGGGTTGGGGCGTCGGCGGCATCGAAGCGGAGGCGGCGATGCTCGGCCAGCCGGTGTCGATGCTCATACCTCGGGTGGTCGGGTTCAAACTCACCGGTGAAATCGCACCCGGGGTCACCGCCACCGACGTCGTACTCACGGTCACCGAGATGCTGCGCGAGCACGGCGTGGTCGGCAAGTTCGTCGAGTTCTACGGCGAAGGTGTGGCCCGAGTGCCGCTGGCCAACCGCGCCACACTGGGCAACATGAGCCCCGAATTTGGTTCTACTGCAGCGATTTTCCCGATCGACGAAGAGACTATCCGCTACCTGCGATTTACTGGGCGCAGCGCGGAGCAGGTGGCGCTGGTCGAGGCCTACGCCAAGGACCAAGGCCTGTGGCACGACCCGGCCCACGAGCCGCGGTTTTCTGAATATCTCGAGTTGAACCTCTCCGACGTGGTGCCTTCGATCGCCGGGCCCAAACGTCCACAGGACCGCATTCCACTGTCCCAAGCCAAGTCCGCCTTCCGCGAGGTACTGCCGAACTACGTCGGCGGCGCCCCGCAGACGACGACGTACTCCAAGGTCGACGAGGCCGTCGATGAGACTTTTCCCGCCAGCGACCCGGCATCGCTGTCTTCTAACGACAACGGCGGCGCCCCGGTACACGCGGGGCCTCCACACTCCAACACCCGCCCCAGCAAACCGGTCCGGATCACATCCGACGAACTCGGAGAGTTTGTGCTCGACCACGGTGCGGTAGTGATCGCCGCCGTCACGTCGTGCACCAATACCTCCAACCCCGAGGTGATGTTGGGGGCAGCACTTCTCGCTCGTAACGCCGTCGAAAAGGGCTTGACATCTAAACCGTGGGTGAAGACGACGATGGCCCCGGGTTCCCAAGTGGTCAGCGACTACTACGAAAAGGCCGGGCTGTGGCCGTATCTGGAAAAATTGGGCTTCTACCTGGTGGGCTATGGCTGCACAACGTGCATCGGCAACTCCGGCCCGCTGCCCGAAGAGATCTCCAGGGCAGTCAACGACAACGACCTTTCGGTCGCCGCGGTGCTGTCGGGCAACCGTAACTTCGAGGGCCGGATCAACCCGGACGTCAAGATGAACTACCTGGCGTCGCCGCCTCTGGTGATCGCCTACGCGCTGGCCGGCACCATGGACTTCGATTTCGACTCGCAGCCGTTAGGTAAAGACCACGACGGCAACGACGTCTTCTTGCGCGACATCTGGCCGTCGCAGCAGGAGGTCTCCGACACCATCGCCTCGGCGATCAACCAGGAAATGTTCACCAGGAATTACGCCGATGTGTTCGCCGGCGACGAGCGCTGGCGCAACCTGGCTACACCCAGCGGCAGTACTTTCCAGTGGGATCCGCAGTCGACCTATGTGCGCAAACCGCCGTATTTCGATCGCATGTCGGTTGATCCCGAGCCGGTCGGCGACATCACCGGTGCCCGGGTGTTGGCTCTGCTCGGCGATTCGGTGACGACCGACCACATCTCTCCCGCCGGAGCGATCAAGCCGGGTACTCCGGCGGCGCGATACCTCGACGAGCACGGCGTGGCCCGGTCGGATTACAACTCCTTCGGTTCGCGGCGCGGCAATCACGAGGTGATGATTCGGGGCACCTTCGCCAACATCCGGCTGCGCAACCTACTGCTCGATGACGTCTCCGGCGGGTACACCCGCGACTTCACCCAGTCCGACGAAAACGGGCAGGCGCCGCAGGCGTTCATCTACGACGCAGCGCAAAACTATGCAGCGCACAATATTCCGCTCGTGGTGTTGGGCGGCAAGGAGTACGGCTCGGGTTCGTCGCGGGACTGGGCGGCCAAGGGCACGCGGCTGCTGGGGGTGCGCGCGGTGATCGCCGAGTCGTTCGAGCGCATCCACCGGTCCAATTTGATCGGGATGGGAGTGATCCCGCTGCAGTTCCCGGCGGGCACGTCGGCCGCGACATTGGGTCTCGACGGCACCGAGGTGTTCGACATCACCGGTATCGCGGTGCTCAACGACGGCAAGACGCCACAGACGGTGCACGTCAAGGCCACCAAGACCGGGAGCGCTCCGGTGGAGTTCGACGCGGTGGTGCGCATCGACACTCCCGGGGAAGCCGACTACTACCGTCACGGCGGCATCTTGCACTACGTGTTGCGCAACATGTTGCAGTCACACTGACGGAGTAGAGGTGCCCAAGGTCAGCCAGGGCCGTCTGGCGGCCCGCCGCCGGCAGATCCTCGACGGCGCCCGCCGCTGCTTGGCCGAGTACGGGTATGACAAGACCACGGTACGTCGGCTGGAACAGGCCATCGGGCTGTCTCGGGGCGCGATCTTTCACCATTTCCGCGACAAGGAGACGCTGTTTTTCGAGTTGGCCCGCGAAGACGCCACCCGGATGGCCGCGGCGGCATCCCGGGAGGGTCTGATCCAGGTGATGCGGAACATGCTCGCGACGCCCGAACAATTCGGTTGGTTGTCGACACGTTTGGACATCGCACGCAAGCTGCGCACCGATCCCGAATTCAGCCGGGGGTGGCAAGAACGCTGCGCAGAACTGGCCGAGGCCACGGCGGATCGGCTGCGCCGGCAAACGCGAGCCGGCCGGGTGCGCAGCGATGTCCCCGCCCAGGTGCTGCAGTGCTACCCGGACCTGGTTCTGGACGGGTTGGTGGCCTGACTGGCCGCCGGTGCAGACCCGCAGCTCCTGGACGCCGTGCTCAATCTGGTCGAAGGCTCGGTATGACCGAGCTAGCAGTGCCGCAACGATATTCGGCTAAAACTCGCCGGAATCGGCAGCTACTTCGACCGGGTGCGGTGGTTGGGCCCGCCCCGGCCGCGCATCGCGGCGCCGGATTCGCGCAGCATACTGTGAATCGATCCGTACGACCTGCCGGTGGAAGCCACCAGCTTACGAATACTTTCTCCTCGTTCGTAGGCCCTGCGCAGCTCGAGCAGCAATTCCTCGCGCGCCTTCGTCGACTTCCTCATGGGCGTTTCCCCGGTTCACTCTGATTCCCCAACGCACCCAGCGTAAGAAGTCGTCGTCGGAACGGGATCAGATTCGACGAAATCGTGCCGGCCGAAGAGCCGGTGTCAGGCCAACTCGATGAGATCCCGATACTCCTCCGACCAATAGTCTTCGGTGCCGTCGGGCAGCACCACGACACGCTGCGGATCGAGCGCCTCGGCCGCCCCGGGGTCATGGGTCACCAGCACCACCGCGCCGGTGTAGCTGCGCAGCGCGTCGAGCACCTGCTCCCGCGACGCGGGATCGAGATTGTTGGTGGGCTCATCGAGCAGCAGCACGTTCGCGGTGGAGGCCACCAGACCGGCCAGTGCCAATCTGGTCTTCTCCCCGCCGGACAACGTGCCGGCAACCTGGTCGAGCTGGGCACCGCTGAACATGAACGCGCCGAGCAGACCGCGCAAATCCTGCTCGCCGGAATCCGGCGCCGCGTGGCGGATGTTCTGCCAGACCGTCGCGGCGCTGTCCAGGGTGTCGTGCTCCTGGGCGAAATAGCCGATCTTCAAGCCCTGGCCGGACTGCAACACTCCGGCGTCGGGGCGTTCCACGCCCGCCAGCAGCCGCAGCAATGTCGTCTTGCCCGCACCGTTGAGTCCGAGGACCACCACCCGTGACCCGCGGTCGACGGCCAGGTCGACTCCGGTGAACACTTCCAGCGACCCGTAAGTCTTGGTCAACCCGTTCGCCACCAGCGGGGTGCGTCCGCAAGCGGCCGGACTCGGAAACCTGATCCGGGCCACCTTCTCAACCACCCGATCCTCGTCGAGTTCAGCCATCAACCGGTCAGCACGCCGCAACATGTTCTGCGCCGCAACAGCTTTAGTGGCTTTAGCGCCGAGCTTGGCAGCCTGGGTACGCAACGCGGCGGCTTTGCGTTCGGCGTTCGCCCGCTCCCGACGGCGGCGCTGCTCGTCGACCGCACGGGCGTCGAGGTATTTCTGCCAATCCATGTTGTAGACGTCGACCGCGCCACGCGTGGCGTCGAGGAACCACACCCGGTTGACGACGTCGGCCAGCAGGTCGACGTTGTGGCTGATCAGGACGAGCCCGCCGGTGTGCGCCCGCAGGAAATCCCGCAGCCACCCCAGCGAATCGGCATCGAGGTGGTTGGTCGGCTCGTCGAGCAGCAGCGTGGTGGTCGATCCCGACCCACCGGCCCCACCGTCGGCGGCCGCGAACAGGATGCGCGCCAGCTCCACCCGCCGGCGCTGGCCACCCGACAGTGTGCGCAACGGTTGGGTCAACACCCGTTCGGGCAAGCCCAGGCTCGCGCAGATCCGAGCGGCCTCGCTTTCGGCGCCGTAGCCGCCAAGCGCGGCGAACCGCTCCTCGAGCTGGCCGTAGCGGCGGATCGCACGGTCGCGGTCGGTGTCGTCGGCGATCTCGGCCATCAGCACCTGTTGCTTTTCCAGTTCCGTCAACAAGGTGTCCAGGCCACGCGCCGATAACACCCGGTCACGGGCGACCACGTCGAGATCGCCCTCTCGGGGATCTTGCGGAAGATAACCGATTTCGCCGCTGCGGATCACCGACCCGGCATAGGGCTCCCCTTCACCGGCGAGGATGCGCAGCGTCGTGGTCTTGCCGGCGCCGTTACGCCCGACCAGACCGATGCGGTCGCCGGGCTGTACCCGCAAGGCCGGGCCGTCAGCGCACAGCAGCGTGCGCGCGCCAGCGCGGACCTCGAGGTCCGTTGCCGTGATCACAGTCACTCTCCCTGCGGAATTCGACCTGGGTAACGCGCGCCGGAGCCTGGTTACGTGTCATCGGTGAACACCGGTGGCCGCTTTTCGGCACGCGCGGCGACCGCCTCTTCGAAATTGCCGGTGAGCAGCCGAACAAACAGCTGTCCTAAGCCCTCAGCCTGCATATGCCCTTCCAGGCTAGCGGCCTCCAGCCCACTCCACAGTGTGCGTTTGGTCAACTCGATTCCCGGCCGGGAGAACGCGGCGATGCGCTCGGCCATCTCGTAACACGTCTCCAGTAGCTGGGCACCGGGCACCCGGCGCGACACCAGCCCGATCCGTTCGGCCTCCTCGGCGTCGACGTCGCGTCCGGTGAGCATGAGCTCAAACGCCCGAGAGGTCCCGATAGCCCGGGGCAGCAAATAGCTCAATCCCAATTCGCTGGCGGTCAGGCCGTTGTTGATGCCGGCGGCCCGGAAATACGCCTCGGTCGACGCCACCCGGATGTCGGCGGCCAATGCCAGGCAAAGTCCTCCGCCGATCGCGGCGCCGTTGACCGCGGCGATCACCGGTTGATGCAACCGCCGCAGCCCGAGGATGACGTCATCGAGAATCTCCATCGAGCGCAGCGCGTAGGTCGGCCGAGTCAGTCCCTCGACGTGCGGCACCCGGCCCGCCGATTTCTGGTCGGCGCCCGACGAGAATCCGCGGCCCGCCCCGGTCAGCACGACCACCCGTACCGAGTTGTCGTAGCTGACCTGGCGCAGCACCTCTCTGAGCGGCACCATGACGTCGAAGGCCATGGAATTCATCCGCTCCGGCCGGTTGAGGGTGATCAAGGCGACCGACGGCCGCGGACGGTCTAGCAGGACCATGCTCACCGTTGCACGGTAACCTGCCCGCCTGGCGACGATGCAGACCGCGTAGCGGTCTGAGGAGGAGCCAGGCCCATCAGGCCCCGCCTGGCGACGATGCAGACCGCGTAGCGATCTGAGGAGGAGCCAGGCCCATCAGGCCCCGCCTGCGCTCAGCTGTGATCGCGCTCCTGCGCCGCGATCGCGGCGTCGATGTCGAAGTCTTTGATCTTTTGCACCAGCTCCTCCAACGCGGCCGGTGGTAGTGCGCCGGCCTGGTTGAACACCAGCTTGCCTTTCTTGAAGGCCATCAGCGTCGGGATGGACCGGATCTGGGCGGCCGCAGCCAGCTGCTGCTCGGCTTCGGTGTCGACCTTGGCGTAGACGATGTCGGGATGTTTTTCCGACGACGCGGCAAACGTCGGCGCAAACGCCCGACACGGGCCGCACCAGGACGCCCAGAAGTCGACGAGCACGATCTCGTTGTCGTTGATGGTGTCGTTGAATTGTTCAGCGGTCAGGTCACGTGTAGTCACCTTGTGGCCAACGTCGCGAGCCGCTCTGCTGTTCCCGACGCCAGGCCCGGCGAGCTAGCAGCCGCAGGCCGTTGAGCGCCACGATCACGGTCGATCCTTCGTGGCCGGCCACCCCCAGCGGCAGCGGCAGCTGCCCGAACAGGTCCCAGATCACCAGCACGGCGATGAATATCGTCGCGATGAGGAGATTGGCGATCACGACCCGCCGGGCCCGCCGGGCCAGCGCAATGATCGTCGCGATGCTGTGCAGCTCATCGCGGACCGTGACAGCGTCGGCGGTCTGCAGCGTGAGATCGGCGCCGGCCACCCCCATCGCGACCGACGTGGCGGCGGCCGCCATCGCCGGCGCGTCGTTGATCCCGTCGCCGACCACCAGCACCCGGTGCCCGTCGGCCTGCAGCTCGCGCACCACGTTGACTTTCTGCTCGGGCAGCAGTCCGGCCCGCACGTCGACGATTCCGGTCTCGCCGGCAACCCGAGCAGCGGCGCCGGCGTTGTCGCCGGTCAGCAGTACCGGCGGCGCACAGGTCAGTGCGGTCAGGGCGGCAACAGCGTCCGTGGCGTCGGGGCGGATCTGGTCGGTCAGCGCCAGCGTCCCGACCGGTGTGCCGTCCAGCGCCACCGTGACAACCGTGGCGTCGGCGTCCTGGCCGGCGATCGAGCGGTCCGGGCTGCCGACCTCGACGAGCCGCTGCTCGACAACGGCCCGCACGCCGCGGCCGGGCAGCGCGCGAAACCCCACCGCCGCCGGGAGCGCGATGCCGCGATCGTGGGCGGCCGCGACAATGGCCCGACCGAGCGGGTGTTCGCTGAGTTGCTCGGCGGCGGCGGCCAGTTGCAGAAGCCGGCCGTCATCGAGGCGGTCCGGACCGGCGTGCGGCGTGACGGCGGTCAACCGGGGTAAGCCCCTGGTCAGCGTCCCGGTCTTGTCGAGAGCGACGACACTGGTGTCCGCCAGTTGTTCGACGACGACCGCGGATTTGAGCAGCACACCATGCCGGCCGGCGTTGGCGATCGTCGCCAGCAACGGCGGCATGGTGGCCAGCACCACCGCGCACGGCGATGCCACGATCATGAACGTCATCGCGCGCAACAGCGTTGCCTGCAACGGCGCACCGAGCAGCAGTGGAACGGCGAACAGGACCAGTGTGGCCGCCACCACCCCGACCGAGTAGCGGCGCTCGATCCGCTCGATGAACAGCTGGGTGGTGGCCTTGGTGGCCGACGCCTGGGCCACCAGTGCGACGATGCGGGCCACCACGGTCTGCGTCGAATCGCGGATGACCTTTACCTGCAGGGCACCGGAACCGTTGAGGGTGCCGGCGAAGACCTCGTCGCCGCGCGTCTTGGGCACCGGAAGCGGCTCGCCGGTGATCGAGGACTGGTCGACCTCGGAGCATCCGGCCACCACTGCGGCGTCGGCGGCGATCCGCTCCCCCGGGCGCACCACCACGCGGTCACCGACGGCCAGTTCGGTGGCGCGCACCGTTCGTTCGCGGCCCGCGGCGTCGATGACCACGGCCTGATCGGGGGTCAGGTCCAGCAGCCCCCGGACCGAGTCCGCGCTGCGTTTGGTGGCCAGATCTTCGAGCGCACCGGAAGTGGCGAAGATGACGATCAGCAGGGCGCCATCGACGATCTGCCCGATCGCGGCCGCCCCGATCGCCGCGACGATCATCAAAAGATCCACGTCGAGGGTCTTCTCGCGGAGCGCAGCGATGCCGGTCCGTGCCGGGCCCCAGCCGCCGGTGAGGCCGCAGGCCAGGTACAACGCCCACCATACGGCGGCGGGCGCGCCGGCCAGCGCGGCGGCCAGGCCGGCCAGGAAGAGCGCCAGCGCGGCCGTCGCCCAGCGCGCCGATGGCACCGACCACACCGCCTCGCCGACACGGCCGGGACGAAGCTGCGGAACCCGGGTGGCGTCACGAGCGGAAGTCACGGCACGGAGTGTATACATGTCGAGGTCTACATGTATCAATAGGCTTGGCGCGCGTGGTTCAATAAGACGATGGGACACGGAGTGCAGGGCCGCACACCGCCGGCGACACTGGACCCGCTTGCGGCCGGCAAAGTCGCCGAGACGCTGCAGGCGCTGGCGTCGCCCACCCGTCTACTCATCCTGACCCGGCTGCGGCAATCGCCGTGCTCGGTGACCGACCTCTCGGCGGCGGTCGGGATGGAGCAGCCCGCCGTCTCCCACCAACTTCGGCTGCTGCGCAACCTCGGTCTGGTCGCCGGTGATCGCAGCGGGCGCAGCATCGTCTACCGGCTTTACGACAATCACGTCGCCGCGCTGCTCGACGAGGCGGTCTACCACATCGAGCATCTGCGCCTTGGCGCGCGCGACACCATCGCGTGAGCCGCACCCGCGCAGCCGATCAGGTCACCTGGTCGTCAAATGGTCGTCAAATGGTCGTCAAATGGTCATCAAATGGTCGTCAAATGGTCGTAGTCGCCACGGACCCAGGCGGCGTGGCGGGCGGCCGAGCGTTGGACCACCGCCCGGCCGTCGCTGTCGATGGAATTCGTAAACAGGCCATAGATGCGGTCGAACTCCAGCGTCGCCAGGGTGTCGGCCATGCGCAGCACCACCGCCGCAGACAGCGGAAGCCGGTTGGGATAACTGCGCAAAAAGCCGACCGTCCGCCGATCGGGATTAGGAAAGATGGTATCACCGGCCAGCAGCACTCCACGCCCGTCCGCACCGTCGCCCCAGCAGGCGACCGCACTGCCGGGGAAGTGACCACCGACCCGGACGACACGAAGCGACGCAGTCAGCTCCACAGTGTCCGACCACTGCCGAATCACCGGGTCCGGGCGCATCACCCAGTCGGCATCGGCGGCATTGACATAGACCGGGACGCCGCCCAGTCGGTGACTCCACTCGACTTGTGCGCCGTACATGTGCGGATGACTGGCGACAATCGCGACGACCGGCCCGCGCTCGGCCACCGCGGTCACTGCGGCATCGTCGAGGAAGCCGGGGGGATCCCACAGCACGTTGCCACCGTCGGTGCACACCAGTTTGCCCAGCTGTCCGATTCCGAACACCGGCGAGCTGCCGATCGCGACGAGCCCCTCCTCGATGTCACTGACCTGCGAACGCATTCCGTCGGCCGCCAGCTCGTCCAACGTCGTCCACTGCTGACCCTCGCGGGGCACCCATTGCCGGTCATCAGCGCAGATCGCGCAGATCCTCGAGGGTTTGGCATGCTCGACACCACAAGTTCTGCACAACCAGAACATGGCACAACTGTAATGTACGAGCCGTTCTTAGACGAGATAATCTGGTGCGCAGCGGCTCTCGCCGTACCACAGACCACGTATCCTACGGTTTCGTTACCGTAGGTTATGGGCGCGGCGCCCCGGTCACCGAACACTGAGCCCGCAGTTGGCCCCCACGCACCCGGCACGGCGAACCCACACGGTCAACGCGCCTGCTGACGAATTTACCCACGGCACCGCCAAGTTACGGTTGCGTATCCAGCTCCCTATCCGACACACTGCGTTCAAGGCTTGGCTGAGAAGGGAAAACCGTTGGGGCACTACATTGCCAATGTCCGCGATCTCCGGTTCAATTTGTTCGAGGTCTTGCACATCGACACGATCCTGGATTCGGGGCGCTATCGCGATCTCGACACCGACACCGTTTGCGCGATGCTCGACGAGGTCGCGCACCTGGCCGAGGGTCCACTCGCTGAGTCGTTCGCCGACGCCGATCGCAACCCGCCGGTGTTCGACCCGATTAGCCACACCATTGAGGTGTCTGCCGAATTGGCCAAATCGGTACAGGCAGTCAAAGACGCCGGATGGTGGCGCATCGGGCTAGCCGAAGAGATCGGCGGGGTGTCTGCGCCGGCACCGGTGACTTGGGCGATCAACGAGATCCTGCTGGGTGCCAACCCGGCTGCTGCGTTCTTCTACGATCTCGGTCCGGCGATGGCCAACGCACTGTACCTCGAAGGCACCGAGGAGCAGAAGCGTTGGGCAGCAATCGGCCTGGAACGCGGTTGGTCGGCGACCATGGTGCTGACCGAGGCCGACGCCGGCTCCGACGTCGGGGCCGGCCGCACCAGGGCGATCCCCCAACCGGACGGCAGCTGGCACATCGAAGGCGTCAAGAGGTTCATCTCCGGCGGCGACGTCGGCGATACCGCCGAGAACATCTTCCATTTGGTGTTGGCCCGCCCCGAGGGCGCCGGTCCGGGAACCAAGGGGTTGAGCCTGTTTTACGTACCCAAGTACCTTTTCGACCCGCACACTTTCGAGCTGGGCTCCCGAAATGGGGTTTTCGCTACCGGCCTGGAACACAAGATGGGGTTGAAGGCTTCTCCGACCTGCGAGTTGACCTTCGGCGGCCACGGGATTCCTGCCGTCGGTTATCTGGTCGGCGACGTGCACGACGGCATCGCCCAGATGTTCACCGTGATCGAGCACGCGCGCATGACGGTCGGCGTCAAAGCCGCGGCCACGTTGTCCACCGGCTATCTCAACGCGCTGGCGTTCGCAAAACAGCGGGTGCAGGGCGTCGATCTGACCCGGATGTCCGACAAGGCCGCGGAGCGCGTCACGATCATCCACCACCCGGATGTGCGCCGGAGCCTGATCACGCAGAAAGCCTACGCTGAGGGCTTGCGGGCGCTCTATCTGTACGCCGCGGCACACCAGGACGACGCTGTCGCACAACAAGTATCCGGCGCCGACGCCGAGATGGCGAGTCGGGTCAACGACCTGTTGTTGCCGGTCGTCAAGGGCGTGAGCTCGGAGCGGTCCTACGAAATCCTGACTGAATCGCTGCAAACACTGGGAGGTTCGGGCTTTCTCACCGATTATCCCATTGAGCAGTACATCCGCGACGCCAGGATCGATTCGCTCTACGAGGGCACCACGGCAATCCAGGCACTGGACTTCTTCTTCCGCAAGATAATCCGCGACCGCGGTGGGGCGCTCGAGCATGTCACGTCCCGAATCAGTCACACCGTCGATACCTGCGATGCCGCTCTACGCCCCTGTGCCGCATTGCTTCGCACCGCACTCGACGACGTCACGTCGATGACGGCAACTCTGACCGGGTACCTGATGGCCGCCGGGCGCCAGCCCACGGAGATTTACAAGGTCGGACTCGCCTCGGTGCGCTTCCTGCTCGCGGTCGGCGACCTACTCATCGGTTGGCGGCTCCTGGTGCACGCGCAGATCGCGCGCGCCGCGCTGACTACCGGGCCGGCACACGCCGAGTCGTTCTACCGAGGCAAGATCGCCACCGCCGAATTCTTCGCCAAGAACATGCTTCCGAGGCTGACCGTCTTGCGCGGCATCCTCGAGACCCTCGACGACGACATAATGCGCCTTCCCGAGACGGCGTTTTGAGCGCTCGGCCAACGAGGACCGGTTTCACTGTGCGCACACGGCGACGATCGTCGGCGTGTCGCCCCCCGGGAATCACCTTCGACGTCTGGCACCCACCAAGCCGCATAGCCGCCGGATGCTTTTGATCGCACGGCGCCTTCCACACCCAGTTGATCCGCAGCTCGTCGACCAGACCGGTGCCGATCAGCGCGACGGTGCCCTCCTCGCCCTCTTCGGGCTCAACCCGTAAACCAGTCCCAGGTCGACGACGTCGCGCATCGCCTCCTCGACGTCGGCCAGCAACGCGTCATCCGATGCGACGGTGTCGCTTATCCTTGACCTCCTCGAAGCGTTCGGTCGCCTGCGCCAGTGCGTCCCTGGACGCCATCCAGCCCGGCACGGCGCGCAGGAGGTGCGGGTGGCGTTGCCCAGCCAATCGACGCCCGCGCAGGCCGCCTCGATCGCCGACATCGACGCCCGACTGGACCGGCTGCTGGCGTCCCGATTCGTCACCACCATCGGGTTCCATCTGTTCGCGGTTGGCTTCGACCCCGAAGGGCAGGCGGTCCAGACGTCGGCGTACCGCCGTCAAGGTGCGGGTGAGATCGGCCAAGCGAGCGCACAGGCCATCGACGGGGCATCGACGGGGCATCGACTCCGTGCGAAAGTGTTGTTAGCCCCGGTTTTGCACGCAACTTGGCGTGACACGCTGTTGAATTAGCGAAAGTGCCTGTCCTGCAAGGGATAATAAGACTTATCTAGGGTCCATCATTCCGAAGCGGAGGCACTTTCTAGGTGAAGGGTAGCGCAGGGGTCTCTCGGGTGAAAGTCTCGGCGGACGGTCATGGTGTGGTGTCGCACGCCGGTGTGGGCATGTTGCGTGAGGTTGCCGATCTGACCGGGCTGTCGGCGCAGGTCACCGCGGCGTTGGCCGACACCTATAAGGGGCGGTGGATTCATGCCCCCGGTGATGTGTTCGCCGATCTGGTGGCCGCGGTCGCCGACGGCGCGGACTGCGTGGATGGGGCCGGCCAACTGTGGGGCGACCGCGAGCAGGCGTTCGGGCCGGTGGGCTCCACGACCACGCTGTGGCGACTTGTCGATGGGCGCATCGATGCCGCTCACCTACCGCGGATCCGGGCCGCCCGTGCCCACGCCCGTGAGCAGGCCTGGGCCGCCGGCGCCGCCCCCGACCATGACGGCTGGCTGCACCTGGATGTGGATGCCACCATCTGCGTCGATCATTCCGACAACAAAGAAAACGCCGCGGCGACCTGGAAGAAGACCTTCGGGTTTCACCCGCTGCTGGTGTTTTTGGACCGACCCGACATCGCCGGCGGGGAGGCGCTGGCAGGGCTGCTGCGGGCCGGCAACGCGGGGTCCAACACCACCGCCGACCACATCAGCGTGCTCGAGCAGGCGCTGGCGTCGCTGCCGGTGGCCTTTCGGCCCGGCCCCGATAACCCCGATGCCCCCAAGGTGTTGATCCGCTCGGATTCGGCCGGGGCCACCTACGGGTTCGCGGCGGCCTGCCGCGCAGCAGGGGTGGGGTTTTCTTTGGGCGCCACGATCACCGCGCCGGTCCGCGATGCCGCTGAGATGCTCACTGCCACCAACAGCTGGTATCCGGCCATCGAAACCGACGGCGGCATCCGTGAGGGCGCTTGGGTGGCCGAGGCCACCGAGCTGGTCGATTTGACCAAATGGCCACCCGGCACCCGGTTGATCCTGCGTAAGGAACGCCCGCACCCAGGCGCGCAACTAACGTTCACCGACTCCGACGGGCACCGGCTCACCGGGTTTCTCACCGACACCGCCGACGGGGTGATTCCGGGCCAGCTCGCCGGGCTGGAACTACGGCATCGCCAACACGCCCGCGTGGAAGACCGCATCCGCCAAGCCAAGGCCACCGGCCTGCGTAACCT
>NZ_VYIK01000119.1 GCF_008709575.1 Mycobacterium sp. | reverse complement strand
CCGCCGATGCTCATTCGTTACAATTATGTAACGAATTAATGGCGCGGCACACTAGCCTCCGACATCACCGGGCAGGTACCGCCAACCGGGTCGGTTGACCATGGCCGCGCAGCATCACCGTTTCGCCCAATGACCAATGCGCCCGCTCGTTTTCGCTTGCACCGGCCACGGCATCCGCCGAAGCCAGCAATCGACCAGGTTCGGACTTGGCCAGCTCGCACAACCGAGCCGCCTCGTTGACCGGCTCACCGATCACCGTGTATTCGAATCGCTCCGGGGTGCCGACGTTGCCGGCGACCACCTGGCCGGCAGCCACCCCGATGCCGGCCGGGCATTCCGGCACCTCGTCGGCCAACCGGCGAGCGATGGCGCGCGCGGCTGCCAACGCCGCGTCCTCGGGACGTTCGAGCCGGTTGGGCGCGCCGAACACCACCAGCGCGGCATCACCCTCGAATTTGTTGACCAGCCCACGGTGGCGGTCCACTTCGTCGACGATCACCGCGAAGAACCGGTTGAGCAGTTGCACGATCTCCTTGGCGGGCCGGCTGGTCACCAACTGCGTAGAGCCGACGATGTCGACGAAAACCACGGCGACGTGCCGCTCTTCGCCACCCAGTTCCGGTCGCTCACGCTCGGCGGCTGCGGCGACTTCCCGCCCGACGTGCCGGCCGAAAAGATCGCGAACGCGCTCGCGTTCGCGAAGACCCTCGACCATCGAGTTGAAGCCGCGCTGCAGCTCACCGAGTTCGGTCCCGTCGAAGACCACCAGGTCGACGCGAAGATCGCCCTGCTCGACGCGCTTGAGCGCCGCGCGCACCACCCGCACCGGTGTCGCGGTGAGCCAGGCCAGAGTCCACATCAGGATGAAGCCGAAGACCAGTGTCGCCAGCGCGACGATCAGCACGCCCACCGCGAACTGGGTCTCGGTCAGGTTCCGCAGCAACAGCTCAAACAGCGCCAACAGCGCGATGCCGATGACCGGCACCCCGGAAACGAGAAACCACACCGCCATGGTGCGGCCCATCAGGCCGGCCGCCAGCCGTCGCGGCGGTCGTCCGGCTTCCAGCGCCTGGGCGGCTATCGGCCGCAGTGCGAATTCGGTGCTCAGATAGCTGCCGGTGGCGACCGTTAGACCGCAGATGCTCACCACGAACAGGAATCGCGGGATGAACATCGTGTCGACCAGGCCGTAGAGAGTCGTCGACAACGCCGCGCCCACTCCCCACAGGATCAGGTCCACCATCGCGACGCGGCCCGGGGCCAGGAAAGTGTTGCGCTCGTCGTCAGGAGTGGGTGGGCGTGCCTCGATCGCCCACCGCAGGGCGAGCACCGTGCGCCTGGTGATCCAGTACGTGCCCAGCGCCAGCGCCGCCGCAACGTAGGCCGGTATGGCCGCGAAAGTGATCCACAGCGGAGCGTCGGTGAAGATGCTCGGCGCCGGAATCGCGACGGTCACCAGCAGCGCGGCGACGGCGATCCCGATCAGGTTTACCGTCACGACCAAGACGGTGATGATGATCTGGATCCGCACCCGGCGGCGACGCGGGTTTTCCGCCACCCGCCCGAGTAACCAGGAGCCGTAGGCGGGGGTTTCGGGCAATCGACCGCTCTGTCGCGTGACCGCCTCCAGCAGCCGGCCCAAGCGCTGCGCAACGGTTTTCTTGGCCATCATGGTGGCGTCAGCCTATGTTGTCCGGGCTGTAGCGGGTGGCCTTAAGGTGAGGCGGATGCGTCTTGTCATCGCCCGCTGCACCGTCGACTACCTCGGCCGGCTCACCGCGCACCTGCCGTCGGCGCGCAGGTTGGTGCTGTTCAAGGCCGATGGGTCGGTGAGCGTGCACGCCGACGACCGGGCCTACAAGCCGTTGAACTGGATGAGCCCCCCGTGCCGGCTCTCCGAGGAGATCGACGGGCCCACCCGGGTGTGGGTGGTGCAGAACAAGGCCGGTGAACAGCTGCGCATCACCGTCGAGGACATCGAGCACGACTCCCGCCATGAGCTCGGCGTGGACCCCGGACTGGTCAAAGACGGCGTGGAAGCGCACCTGCAGGCGCTGCTGGCGCAGCACGTGGAGCTGCTCGGTGCCGGGTACACGTTGGTGCGCCGGGAGTACATGACCGCGATCGGGCCGGTCGATCTGCTGTGCCGCGACGAGCACGGACGTTCGGTAGCTGTCGAGATCAAACGTCGCGGCGAGATCGACGGGGTCGAGCAGCTCACCCGTTATCTCGAGTTGCTCAACCGCGACAGCCGGCTGGCCCCGGTCCGGGGGGTCTTGGCTGCCCAGCAGATCAAGCCGCAGGCGCGCACTTTAGCACTCGACCGTGGGATTCGTTGTTTGACATTGGATTACGACAAGCTGCGGGGGATGGACAGCGACGAGTACCGACTGTTTTAGGGCTGCTCGCTAGACTGGCAATATGGCGCGGCGTCGCGCACCCCACAATCGGCAGCGGCCGGGCGGGTCGTTGCCGGTTCCGCGCAGGCTCGAGACCGGACCCGACGGCTATGAATACGAGGTATGTCCGGTCGCGGCCGCCCACGCCCTCAAGACCTACCGGTGTCCCGGGTGCGATCACGAAATCCGCTCCGGCACTGCACATGTGGTGGTGTGGCCGATGGAACTGGGAGAGACTGCGGTCGACGACCGCCGGCACTGGCACACACCGTGCTGGAGTAATCGCGCCACTCGCGGCCCGACCCGAAAGTGGTCCTGACAACGGTCTTAGCCTGAATCCGTGGAAGGTCGGTCGTTGTTGATCGGCGTGTGAACAGCGAAAATGCCTCCTGAACTGGGACAATATTGATTGTCGAAGTCAAAATCGTCCCTGATTCGGAAGGCATTCTCGGTGCGATCATCGTATACCTTCAGCGTCGAGTCCGCGGTTTTCGACGAGCCGAATTTGGTGTCGGCGGCAGGTTTGGTGCCGGTGCTGGAACTGGCCGAGCAGACCGGCCTTTCGGGGTTGATCGCCGAACATGTGCGACTGCCCAGCACACGGGTGGCCTCAGGGGCGGTGAACCCGGTCGGCAAGTTGACCTCGATCATCGCCGCCATGATGTGCGGTGCGGACTGCATCGATGATGTCAATGTGCTGCGCGCTGG
>NZ_VYIK01000118.1 GCF_008709575.1 Mycobacterium sp. | reverse complement strand
CAGATATTGGCCCGGCCGATGGTCGGCGTCAACGATGGCCTTAAGGGCAAGAATCAGTTCTGGGACCCGTTGCACTTCGTCGATCGTGAGTAGTCCGTCGGGGAACTGGCGAACGAAACTGTGGGGATCTGTGGCCGCAGCTGTTCGGGTCACATCATCGTCAAGCGTGACCAATCGCCCGCCGCGACGGCGCGTGATCTCGGCCGCAAGGGTTGACTTGCCAACCTGTCGCGCGCCCTGAACGACGACAATCCGTGTGTCGATCAGTGCCTCTTCAACCCTCGGAAGCAGGTTTCGAGCAATGCGAGACGGCGAATCCACCTCAACAGCGTACCGAGTCTTCGCCGATTCGCGAGATATATCTCGCTGATTCGCGGAGTTTATTTCGCCGATTCGCGGGATACTGGCTCGCCGATTCGCGATATTTAGCGGAACCGGTGCTGTCGCAGCCGGGCGTCAGGACTGGAATCGCCAGCAGTCCCACTAATACGGGCTACCTCACATGCCTCAAACAACACCCCATGCGCTCATCGACGCTTTAACCAGCCATTTTCGCGATAACTCATGCTCGAAACGACAGAGCAACCCGACCTTGTACAAGTCGGTGAGCCCGCCGTCTTCCCAGTGGCGGATGTGATGGGCGTGCAGGCCGCGGCTGCGCCGCGGCGCGCTGGGCAACATCGACGTGGACCACCACGGTGGTGTGCTGGGCATGCAGGCGCCGGGTGGCCTCGGCGTCCCAGCCGGCCTGCACCAGCCGCACAAACGCCTCCAGGGTGCCCGGCATGGGCGGGGTGGCCTCTGATGCGGCCGACTCGGCGCCGCGGTCGTGTTTCCACTCGCCGATCAGCGCATCCCGATGCGCCGCTAGTGCGGCGTCGAAGATCGCCGCCTCGTCGTGGGGCGAGGTGATGCGCCAACAGCAGGATTCCTCCCCAGAAGTTTTGGTGATCGCGCGCTGCGGGCGCGGATCGGGGTCGGGTTCGGGTCGCGGTTCGAGCTTGATCGCGGTGCGCAGCTGGTTGACCGTGGCCACCCGCGCCAGCGCCGCGTAATGCTCATCAGACCCCCTCGCCCGCTCGGGCCGCGGTCACCCCGAGTTGATCGTGGCTATGCTGTGGGCATTGGCCGCCGACACCCCCAGTTTCCAGGCCACCAACGCCGCCACCGAGCGCGCCCCCGTCGCCCACCACAACTGGTCGCGGTCGATTTCGGCGACGATCTGCACAATCCGCCCGTCAATCGCGTTGCGCTGACCGGCCAACTGCGCCAACTCGGCGGACAACACCTCCAAGCGCCCGGCAGGGCTCACCGGCGCGGTAGGCGATGCGCTCAACGACATAACCGCATCATCGCACCCGGGTCCGACACGTCCGGCCCGCCGACCCGCACCGCGAAACGGCGCCGGACCGGCGTCACTGTCCGGATCGCGATTGAAAATGCTGTCGGATTCCGGCCAGCATCGCGATGTGCGCATTGACCGCCTCCCGCGTCGTTACAGTCGCCAGGGGCCGGGGCGCCGAGATCTGTAACCGCTCGATGACGCGGGTGCCGGTGACGATCGGCTCGAAACTCACCGTTCCGCGCAAGTGTACTTGCGGGAACTGATGCGCCTCGGTGATCACATCTCCGTGGGTGGGGACCTGCAGTCGTGCCCGGTAGCTGATCCGCAGGTTGAATATGCCCAGCGGAATCCGATCAGTAACCCGATACGCTTGCACGTACCCTTGGGGGGTGTCGGCGCGGGAGATCGTGCGCACCGAAATCACTAGCGGGTGAACGGCTTTGATGTTATTCAAGTCCACATAGAAGTCGCGGACCTCGGCCGGTGCCGCCGGCACCTCGTCGCGGAGCGTTTGTCGTGCGTGCCTGATCCACCAGCTCATGGCGGGTTAACCTTCATCGGTGGCGCGCCAGGGCGTCGAGAAACTCGGTGATACGGGTGCGGATGTCGGCCGACATCCAACCGGCCCGCACCTGCGCGTCGATTTCGGCACCGTGATCAATCGCCGCCCGGGCCGGTCGGTGCAGTTGCTCCTTGGTGGCCGCGTAGGCAACCGGGGAGTACTGACCGAGTTCGCGACCGATCGCGATCGCCTGGTGAATGAGCTGGGCCTGTGGGACAACCGCATCGACCCACCCCCGGGTCAAGGCGGTGTCGCAGTCGACGGTGGCGGGCTGCAGGGCGGCGTGGGTTACCGACGTGCCCATCGCATGGCGACAGATCTCGAGTGCCGCCACCGGGAGTGGGACACCGACTGCAAGTTCGGTCAGGCCGATCGTTCCGGCGGACATGAGGCGTATGTCGGCGCACATGGCTAAGACGCACCCGCCGGCAATGGCGTGCCCGTTGATCGCCGCGACCACCGGCGCCGGGTGGTCGAAAACCGCGAGAAAGGCCTCGGACAGCGCGGCTAAGAAGGGGTCGACGTGGTCGGATCCGCCATCGATGACGGCACGCAGGTCGACGCCGGCCGAAAAGCACTTGCCTACACCGGTGATGACGACCGGTCCCTCGATGCGACGCATCGCCGCGACGACCGACTCGAGCAACACGAGGTCGAGCGCGTTCACCGGTGGATGATTGAGGCGGACCGTCGTCACGCAGTCTGCCGCGTCCACCTCCACGCACGATCCCCGAGTCTGCGACATGGCTTGAATTTACTTGTCGACCCCGCCAGGGCAACTGACCAAATATTTGGCGACCAGCACGCGGCCCGTGCGCGGTATGCGTCATGACCCCCCCAATCGCGGGTCCGGACCGGGGAATCATGTGTGGACGGTGTAGACAAGACGCGATACGTCGTAGGCTCGGCAGACGTGGTCGAGGGGTGAGGAGATGAGGCTTCCGGGTGTGGCCACCGTCGTCGACGGTGTCACCGGCGCAGCGCTGCAGGTGTTGCGCGCCGGAGTGCAGGGCGCGGCCGGCGCAGCAGGAGCCGTGCAGCTGCTGACCGGCCCCGTCGTGGAGTCGGTCAATCAATCCACCGGGCGCCTCCTTGGCGCCGGCAACTCTCGTGACGGGGCCGCACCCCCGGTGCGCTGGCACAGCGGCCGGCGCGTACATCTCGACCTGGACCCGTTGCTGCCGTTTCCCCGCTGGCATGAGCATGCCGCAGCCGTCGAACAGCCGGTTCGAGGGATCGCGGGGGTGGCCAGCGCCCATGTCGAGGGCGCCCTGGGTCGACTGGTGATCGAACTCGAGGATGGCGCAGACAGCGACCTCACTGTGCAAGCGGTCCGCGCCGCGGCCTGCGCCGCGGCAGCCGACGTGATCTCGGCGGCGCCGCCGCCGGCGCCCCGGACAGCGCCGTTCGCCGACCCC
>NZ_VYIK01000117.1 GCF_008709575.1 Mycobacterium sp. | reverse complement strand
GGCGGGCCGGGGCAGGCCCGGGGCGCCGGCCAGGGTCGCGGCGTCGAGGAACCTGTCCAGGGCCAGGTCGGCGGCGTGCACCTCGGTCGCGTTCCGGCCGTGCACCGAGGCGAACGTCGGCCGCGAGGAGCCGCGGCGGGCGGCCTCGACGTAGTCGGCGATCGACGCCAGGTCCGACGCCGGGCTCACGATCACCCCCACCGGGACGTCGACGTCGAAGATCTCCCGCAGCAGGGTGCCGAACGTCAACGCCGACAACGAATCCCCACCCAGGTCGGTGAAGCGCGCGTCGGGCGTCAGGTCGGTGGCCGGGACCCCCAGCAGCGCGGCCGCGGCCCGGGTGACGGTCTGGCGCACCGGCGCCTCGGCGCCGGTGCGCCGCAACGCGTTCAGCTCGCCGGCCTGCTGGTCGGCCAGCTCGGCGTAGAGCTGCTCCAACCGCGGGCCGTAGCGCGCCTTGAGCTTGGGCCAGGCCAGCTTGCGGATCCCGGTCAGCAGACCGTTCTCCAGCGTGAACGGCTCGGGTTCGACGAGGAAGTCGCGCGGCACCTCGTAGGACTGCAGCCCGGCCTGCTTGGCCACCGCCTGCAGCGACTCGGCGATCGCCGACTTGGAGGTGGCCGGGTCGGTGGGCACCACGACCGCCAGCAGGTAGGGCTGCGCGCTGTTGCCGTAGAGGTAGATCTGGCGCACCAGCGGGCTGGTGCCGAACACCGCCTCCAGCTTGGCCAGCGTGACGAACTCGCCCTGGGCGAGTTTGAGCACGTTGTTGCGCCGGTCGACGTAGACCAGCCGGTCCGGGCCGACCTGCGCCACCACGTCGCCGGTGCGGTAGTAGCCGTCGGCGTCGAACACGCCGGCGGTGATCTCCGGGCGTTTGTAGTAGCCCGGGAACATGTTCTCGGTCTTGACCAGCAGCTCACCGCGCGGATAGGGCCGGTCGGTGTGGAAATAGCCCAGCTCCGGGACGTCGACCAGCTTGTAGTCGAGCACCGGGGGGCGCTTTATGCACCCGTCGAAGAGCACCATGCCGGCCTCGGTCGAGCCGTAGCCGTCGACCAGGTGCAGCTGCAGCAACGACTCCACCCAGGACTTCAGCTCCGCCGAGATCGGCGCCGAGCCCGTCATCGCGGCCAGGTAGCGCCCGCCCAGCAGGTCGGTCCGCATCGCGGCCGCCACGTCGGCCTCGTCGCGGCCCCGGTCCACTTCGCTGAGGAACTCGTGGTGCAGCGTCTCCCAGATCCGCGGCACGAAGTTCAGCTCGGTCGGGCGCACCAGCGCGAGGTCCTCCAGCAGCGTCGACAGGTCGCTGCTGGCGCTGAAATACGCGGTGCCGCCGTTGCCGAGGGTGCCGTAGAGGACGCTGCGACCCATGACGTGGCTCATCGGCATGAAGTTCAGCGTGATCGACGCCGGGCTGGGCCCGTGCCAGCTGCGGGCGTGCCGCCACCACATCTTGGCGACGTTGCGCCGCGGGTACATCGCGCCCTTGGGGGCGCCCGTGCTGCCGGAGGTGTAGATCAGCAGCGCCAGCGCATCCTCGGGCAGCTCGACAACCGGGACCGGCAGGGTCTTGCCGCGGTCGAGCAGCTCGGCCAGCGTGTCCACCGGCAGCGTCGCGCGGGCCGCGGCCAGCGCCTCGCGGTGCTCGTCGAGCTCGTCGTGGTAGTCGAACACCACCAGCCGGGCTGGCCCGGTCCGGGCGAGATCGACGGCCTGGGCGAGGTAGTCGACGCCGGCCGCGATCAGCACCGGCTCGGTCTCGGCGACGACGGGGGCCAGCGCGTCGGTCGCCGCGCTGGTCTGCAGCGGCACCGACACCGCGCCGAGGCGCCCCAGCGCGATGTCGATCGTGGTGTAGTCGACACCGGTGAAACCCAGCACGGCGACCCGGTCACCGGGGGCGACCCCGCCATGAGCCCAGGCGGCGGCCAGCGCCGCGACCCGCTCGCCCAGCTCGCGGTAGGTGATGGTCTCGAAGCGCGGCAGCAGCCGCAGCGACGTGCGGCCGGACTGCGGATCGGTGACGACCTCGACGGCGCGGCGGCCCAGCGCGGGCCGCTCCGCGTAGCCTTCCAGCACGGTGGTCACGACCTGCGGCAGGCTCAGCCCGCCGTCGATGATCGCCGCGGTGATGGCCGGGTCGGGACGGGCGGCGGCGATCTGCGGGTCGGATGCGGTCATCGTCGTCCTCTCACACTGGCATCACACTGGCAACCGAAACTACGTTAGCATAGCTAATCTTCTGGTGGACTCGCGATGCCCGGTGAGATCGGCCACTCACCGCGTGGCGAAGAGCCCGGCCAGCACGTCGAGTCCCTCGCCCAGCAGCGCGTCGCTGATCGTCAGCGGCGGCAGCAACCGCAGCACGTTGCCGAACGTGCCCGCGGTCAGCACGATCACCCCGGCGGCGTGCGCGGCGGCGGCGATCTCAGCGGTCAGCTGCGGATCGGGCTCGGCGCCGCCGGGTTTGACCAGCTCGACGGCGATCATGGCCCCGCGGCCGCGCACGTCGCCGACCCGGTCGTCGCTGCGCTGCAGGGCCAGCAGCCGGTCCTTCATCAGCCGTTCGATCTGACGCGCCCGCTGCAGCAGGCCGTCGCTCTCGATGGTGTCGATGGTCGCCAGCGCCGCCGCGCAGGCAATCGGATTGCCGCCGAACGTGCCGCCCAGACCGGACACGTGCGGGGTGTCCATGATCTCGGCGCGGCCCGTCACCGCCGACAGCGGCAGCCCGCCGGCGACGCCCTTGGCGATGCAGATCAGGTCGGGCTCGACGCCCTCGTGCTCGCAGGCGAACATCGCGCCGGTGCGCGCGATCCCGGTCTGCACCTCGTCGGCGACGAAGACCACGTCGTTGTCCCGGCACCACCGCGCCAACGTGGGCAGGAATCCCTCGGCGGGCACGATGAACCCGCCCTCACCCTGGATTGGTTCGACGACGACGGCGGCCAGGTTGTCCGCGCCGACCTCCTTGGTGATGATGTCCAGCGCGCGCTGCGCGGCCGCGGCGCCGTTGGTCGCCAAGTCCTTGTCGAGCAGGCCGTCGCGGAACGGGTAGGACATCGGCGCCCGGTAGATCTCCGGCGCGAACGGCCCGAAGCCGCTCTTGTAGGGCATCGACTTGGCGGTCAGCGCCATCGCCAGGTTGGTGCGGCCGTGATAGGCGTG
This sequence comes from Mycobacterium sp., assembly GCF_008709575.1. GTDB lineage: Bacteria > Actinomycetota > Actinomycetes > Mycobacteriales > Mycobacteriaceae > Mycobacterium. The sequence continues at coordinate 177 of NZ_VYIK01000117.1, read as the reverse complement.
CTCGAAGGCCACCACGGCGGGTTTGCGGGTGTGGGAGCGGGCGATCTTGACGGCGTTCTCCACCGCCTCCGCCCCCGAGTTGAACAGCACCGAGCGCTTCTCGAAGGAGCCCGGGGTGATCCGGTTGAGCGTTTCGGCGACCGCGACATACCCCTCGTACGGCGTCACCATGAAGCA
>NZ_VYIK01000116.1 GCF_008709575.1 Mycobacterium sp. | reverse complement strand
GGTGCGGTATTGGCCTGCGGGGGGCGGGTGACCAAGGAGACCCGGCATTACCACGAGGACGGGCACACCGGCCCGGGCCGCACCAAGGAAACCGCCGAGGACTACCGCTATTTTCCCGAGCCCGACCTGGAGCCGATCGCGCCCGGCGCCGAGCTGGTGGCGCGGCTGCGCGAAACTATCCCCGAATATCCCTGGTTGCGCCGCAAGAAGATTCAGCAGGAGTGGGGCGTTTCCGACGAGGTGATGCGGGACCTGGTCAACGCCGGCGCGGTTGAACTGGTGGCCGCAACCGTCGAGCACGGCGCCCCCAGCGACAAGGCCCGCGCCTGGTGGGGAAACTTCCTGGTGCAAAAGGCCAACGAAGCCGGTGTCGACCTCGACGCGTTGCCCATCACCCCGGCCCAGGTCGCCGCGGTGGTGGCGCTGGTCGACGAGGGCAAACTGTCGAACAAGCTGGCCCGCCAGGTGGTCGAGGGAGTGCTGGCCGGTGAGGGTGAGCCCGAGCAGGTGATGACCGCCCGCGGACTGGCGGTGGTGCGCGACGACTCGCTGATCCAGGCGGCGGTCGAGGAAGCCCTGGCTGCCAATCCCGATGTGGCGCAGAAGATCCGCGGCGGCAAGGTTCAGGCGGCGGGGGCGATCGTCGGCGCGGTGATGAAGGCGACCAAGGGCCAGGCCGACGCGGCGCGGGTGCGCGAACTGGTGCTTAAAGCCTGCAGCTGACGGGGATCGGCACCGGCCTCGGCTCGTTGTAGGCGGTCTTGCCGTCGTGCGCGCTCGTCAGGGTCGGACGTCGCGTGCGGGCCGGCGGCGAGCTCAGCCATGGTAAGGACGCTGATCGCCAGTTGCAGGGGTAGCTGCTCGGCGTTGAGGTGATCCAGATCGATCACGACCGAGGTGTCGACGAGTCCCCTCGGCAGACGAGAGGCCTCAGCCACGAGGCGCGATCTCTTGGCTGACGGCCCGATCGAGGTCGGCGCAGAACCGGTCGAAACGGACCCGTGGAGCTCCGCTGAACGCCGCGACGGCCGCCTCGGCGCTGACGAATCGATGCCGCCGCAGCGGGGACAGTTCACCGACCGGGATTCCATTCCTGGTCACGACGAACGACTCGCCCCGGTCCAGCTGGCGCATGATCTCGCCACTGTTGTTCCGTAACTCCCGCTGAGTGATCTGCTGGACCACACCACAACTGTCGCACCGTTGCTACGCCAGTTCAGGGTGCCAAACAGGGCTTCGCGAACCGGTGCTCCAGCGCGGATCAGGGCACGACCGCACCGAACGCGGTGATAATTTGATCGGCGATGGTGTCCAGCTCGGGGCCATAAACGGTATCTGCCAACAGCGAGTCGAGTTGGCTCGCGATAATGCCGATGAAGTCGGTGGGGTCACCGGCTGCATTGAACGCGTCCGGGTTGACGAAGGTCTGCACCAGAATCTGGAAGGCGTCGACGTCAGTGGGCGATGACGCCAAAAAATCGCCGGCGAGGATCTGACCGGCGATCGTGTTCAGCTCAGGGCCAAAAACAGTATCTGCCAAATCGGTGTTGATTTGGCTGGCGGTAATGCCGATGAAGTCGGTGGGGTCGCCGGCTGCGTTGAAAGCGTCGGGATCGATTGTCTGCACCAGCTGCAGGAAGGGGTCCTCGTCGGCGGCCGGCACCGGAACAAGGCTGTCAGCAGAAGCGATACCTGTGCAGGTCATCGCAGCCGCGATGGCGCCGCCGATGACGATGGCCGCATTGGCACCAGTAGCAGCCTTGCGGCGGCGGCGCCGGTCAGGCGTCCGTCGGGAACAAGACACGGTGGTCATATGGGAGAGCAATCTAGGCGCTGCCGGACTTGTGTGCAACAAGTGCCGTCAGCCTTGGCCGGCGGAGCGCTGCTGCAGCGCGGAGGCGAGTTTGACGAGCCCGGCGATTTTGATCGCCGCGGCCAGCTTCTCGGCCGGGACGCCGTTGTCGGCCGGGGCGTGCCACTCGGCCAGCGTCTCGAGCGTGCGGTCGAGGAACTGCTGGCGGCACAGCCCGCGCTGGATCTTGCCGCTCGACGTGGTCGGGATCCGCATCGGCGCCACCAGGACCACCGAGTCTGCCGCGATCCCGTGGTGTTGGGTGAGCGCGGCCTGGACGGCCTGCACCATCTCGGTGAGTTCGGCCTCGCCGATGCGGTCGCGGTCCACTTCCTGCACGACGACGAGCTGGTCGGCGGCACCGCCGGTGGGTGCCGCCGCGAAGACCGCGCCGCGGCCCGACACCAAGGCCGGATGACAGCTCTGCACGGTGTCCTCGATGTCGTTGGGGTAGTAGTGATCGCCGCGGATGATCACGAGGTCCTTGCATCGCCCGGCGACGAACAGCTCGCCGTCGCGCAGAAAACCCAGGTCCCCGGTGCGCAGGAATGGTCCCTCGCCGGTGTCGGCCACAACCGCCGCGAAGGTCTGCTCGGTCTCCTCGGGTCGTCCCCAGTAGCCCTGGGCGACGCTGGGCCCGGCGATCCAGATCTCCCCGACCTCGTCGGGTCCGCGGGGCAGCCGGGTCTCCGGGTCGACGATGACAATCCGCTGGTCGCCGCGGGGCCGACCACACCCCACCACACTCGCCGCGGTGGCGTCGTCGGGCGCGGCCTCGACGACGCGGTCCTCGCCCAGTGCGGCGCGGTCGACGTGAACAACCGTCGGCAGCGCAGAGTCCGACCTGCCCGACACCAGCAGGGTGGCCTCGGCCAGCCCGTACACCGGAAGAAACGCCTCAGGCCGGAAACCGGCCGGGGCGAACGCGTCGGCGAATGCGCGAAGGGTGGCCTCACGCACGGGTTCGGCGCCGCTCATCGCGGTAGACAGGGTGGACAGGTCCAGGGCGGCGCGCTCGGCCGCGGTGCTGTGCTCGACACAGAGGTTGTAGGCGTAGTTCGGGGCGACGGTGACAGTGGCACGATGTCGGGAGACGGCTTCCAGCCAGCGCATCGGGCGCCGGATGAACGAGGTCGGCGACATCAGCACCGACGTGCCGCCGATGTAGAGCATCTCCAGGACGGCGCCGATGAGCCCCATGTCGTGGTGCGGCGGCAACCAGAACATGCCGATGTCGTGCTCGTCACCGGGCCAGGCCTGGTGAATGGCCGCCAGGTTGTGCAGCAGGTTGGCGTGGCTGAGAACCACACCCTTGGGGGAGCGGGTGGAGCCCGAGGTGTATTGCACCATCGCGGCGGTATCCCGGTCGATATCCGGCATCACCCACGTGTCGGCGTCGCCCGTGTCCGTGCTGCACCAGTGCAGCGGCCGCTCCGCGGCGAGAATGTCCACCGCGGCCCGCACCTCGGGTTGTGTCGCGGGGGTGGCCAGCGCGAAGCCGGGTTGGGCATCGGGGACCACCCACCGCAGCCGCGGAGCCAGCCGCTCATGCACCGGCACCGCGATCGCGC
>NZ_VYIK01000115.1 GCF_008709575.1 Mycobacterium sp. | reverse complement strand
CGCGGGCCAGCCATTTGAAACCGGTCAGGGTCTCGACGTGGCGGGCACCGTAGTGCGCGGCGATCGCGGCCAGCATCCGCGACGACACCACGGTACTGGCCACCACGCTGGTCTGCGGGGTGTCGGCGTTCGAGAGCAGATAATCGCCGAGCAGCCAACCGGTTTCGTCTCCGGAGAGCATCCGCCACCCCGATCTGGTCGGTGTGCCGACAGCGCACCGGTCGGCGTCGGGATCCAGCGCGATCGCGATGTCGGCGTCGATGTCGGCGGCCAGGCCCAGCAGTGCGTCGGTGGCACCGGGCTCTTCGGGATTGGGAAAAGCGACGGTGGGAAAGTCGGGATCGGGTGCGAACTGCGCGGCGACGGTGTGCACGTCGTCGAAGCCGGCGCGGCGCAGGGTCTGTACGGCCAGCGCTCCGCCGACGCCGTGCAGCGGCGTCAGCGCCACCCGAACCGAACCCGACGATCGGCGTACCCGCGCGGCTCGCTCGCGATACCTCCCGATCAGGGCGCTGCCACGGGCTTGGACGGGCGTTCGGGGGATCAGGTCGGCGAACGGCGCAGCCGCCATTGCGCTTTCGATCTCCCGGTCAGTCGGCGAGACGATCTGGATGCCGCCGTCGAGGTACACCTTGTAGCCGTTGTCGGTCGCTGGGTTGTGCGAGGCCGTGATCTGGATCCCGGCCGCCGCGGGGAGGTGGCGCACCGAGAACGCCAGCACCGGCGTCGGTACCGGGTGCGGGAACAGCACCACCGGGAAGCCCTCGGCGGCAAGGACTTCCGCTGTGGCCCTGGCGAATTGGGCTGATCCGTGCCGGGCATCGCGCCCGACGACCACGGTCGACCCGGTCAGCCCGCGGTTCTGAAGCACCCTCGCCACCGCCCAGGTGGCGCGCAGCACCACCGCGAGGTTCATCGCATCCGGGCCGCCGCGCAGCGGTCCCCGCAGCCCCGCGGTGCCGAACGTCAACGGCCGAGCGAACCGCGCCGACAGCTCTTCGGCGTCGCAGCCGGCCAGTTCGGCGGCCGTCGCCGGGTCGGGATCGTGCGCGATCCAGTCCTCGGGTGTCATCGCAGGCCTCAAAGGCGGGCGATGAGGTCGGCCAGCAGCGAACCCGTCTGGTTGGCCGCGGCGGCACCGGCCGCCAGCACCTCGGTGTGGCGAAGCGGTTCCCCGGTGATGCCGGCCGCCAGGTTGGTCACCAGCGACACACCGAGCACCTCGGCGCCCGCCGCCCGCGCCGCGATCGTCTCGTGCACGGTGGACATGCCGACCAGGTCGGCGCCCAGCATCCGCAGCATGCGGACTTCGGCCGGTGTCTCATAGTGGGGGCCGGGCACGGCCGCGTACACACCTTCGGCCAGCGCGGGGGCGATCTCGCGGGCGAGTGCGCGCAGTCGGGGGGCGTACGCGTCGACCAGGTCGACGAACTGCGGCCCGACCAGCGGAGACCGCGCCGTCAGGTTGAGGTGGTCGCTGATCAGCACCGGCTGGCCGACCGCGAAGTCGGGGCGCAGAGCACCGGCCGCGTTGGTGAGCACGACGACCCGTGCGCCGGCCGCGCAGGCCGCCCGCACCGGATGCACAACGTGCCGCAGGTCGAGGCCTTCGTAGGGATGCAAGCGACCGGCCAGCACCAACACCCGGTGCTTGCCGATGACCACCGACGACACCTCGCCGGTGTGCCCGGTCGCGGTCGGCGGCCTGAATCCGGGCAATTCGGCCATCGGTAGCACGGCAGTCGCCGAGCCGAGTGCCGCAACTGCGGGTGCCCACCCCGACCCGAGCACAATCGCCACATCGTGCGTGTCGACGCCGGTGCCGTCGGCGATGACCTGTGCCGCCCGTCGCGCAACGGCGTCGGGGTCGGGCTGACCAGTCACAGGACCCGAGCCTAACCGGTGGGATACTGGACAAATGCCCATTGCCACCGCGTCGGAGTGTGCCCAACGGCGGGCGGCATCATGAGCTTGGCCGAGGCCGCCGAATCCTGGCTGGCCGCCCACTACGACGACCTGGTCTCCTGGCGGCGACACATCCATCGTTATCCGGAATTGGGCCGCCAGGAGTACGCCACCACGCAGTTTGTCGCCGAGCGGCTGGCCGATGCCGGGCTCAACCCGAAAGTGATGCCCGCGGGGACGGGGCTGATCTGCGATTTCGGCCCCGAGAACGAGCCGCGGATCGCGCTTCGGGCCGACATGGACGCGTTGCCGATGGCTGAGCGGACCGGGGCCCCGTACGCATCGACGAAGCCCGATGTCGCGCATGCCTGCGGACACGACGCCCACACCGCGATCCTGGTCGGCACTGCGCAGGCACTGGCCTCGGGGCCCGAGCTGCCGGTCGGCGTGCGGCTGATCTTCCAGGCCGCCGAGGAGCTGATGCCCGGCGGTGCGGTCGATGCGATCGCCGCCGGAGCACTGTCGGGGGTGAGCAGGATCTTCGCCCTGCATTGCGACCCCCGGCTGCAGGTCGGGCGGGTCGCGGTGAAAACGGGTCCGATCACCTCGGCGGCCGACCGGATCGAGATCACCCTGTATTCGCCCGGCGGGCACACCTCCCGACCGCATCTGACCACCGACCTGGTCTACGGGCTCGGCACGCTGATCACCGGGGTACCCGGGGTGCTGTCGCGCCGCATCGATCCGCGCAAGGGCACGGTGCTGGTCTGGGGCGCGGTCAACGCCGGTATCGCCGCCAACGCCATCCCGCAGAGCGGCGTCTTGGTGGGCACGGTGCGCACCGCCAGCCGCAGCACCTGGCAACAGCTGGAAGCGATCATCGGTGAGACGGTGTCCGCGCTGTTGGCACCGCTGGGTATCGAGCACACGTTGCAGTACCACCGGGGTGTGCCGCCCGTGGTCAACGAGGAGGTGTCGACGCGGATCCTGACGCACGCCATCGAGGCTGTCGGTCCCGGCGTGCTGGCCGACACCCGGCAGTCGGGCGGCGGCGAAGACTTCTCCTGGTATCTGGAGGAGATCCCCGGCGCGATGGCGCGGCTCGGCGTGTGGTCGGGTCAAGGGCCGCAACGCGACCTGCACCAACCGAATTTCGATCTCGATGAGCGAGCCCTGGCGATCGGCGTGCGGGTGATGGTCAACGTCGTCGAACAGGCCGCTGCGTTCTAGCTCCCGTTGCGCCGCGAGTGTGCGTGTTCATACGCGACACGCCGCGACGGCCGTATGGCGACGCACAGTCGCGATGGGCAGCGTGGGCTACTCGCCGTGGCCCGGCCCGATGTTGCGTGCCGGGCGGGTACGCAGATCGTGAACGTAGTCGGCCGGCGCACCGGCGACCTCGGCGGCGTCGGCCATCACACCCAGGTAGTGGGCCGAGGGCAGGCCGCCCTCCCACGCGTCCACCACGTACAGCCAGGCCAGCACCGGATCGGTCGTCGTGTCCGACGACAAGCGCTCCACCCGGCAGCGGATCTTCTTGTGGATCCCGAGTTCGGCGCCTTCCCAA
>NZ_VYIK01000114.1 GCF_008709575.1 Mycobacterium sp. | reverse complement strand
AACTCGTCGTCAGCAGATGTGCGCAGCCGCGCGGTGATCGCCACCCCAGTTGGGGAGGCGACCGGTTTGACCCCACGCCACCCGCGCAACCTCCCGGCGGTCATACCGCCACATTCTCCTCGACAAGTCCGACAATCCGCTCATCCAACACTGACCAACAAAACCGCCAGCTGCTCTCAACCCGTGCCCGGCGCCGCCGCACCGAAAGCCGACGCCGGCCGCTGCACGCCGTGTCGGCTTTATGGCCGATATCCCCACCCGGGGAAGGACTTATGGCCCTCATCGAATGGATCCGCAGATGACATCCTGGCAGAGCATTTCGGGATCAGTTTGAATGCCGATCCGAGTGGAGGGACATATGCGCAAAAAGATTGTGGTGCTCGGAAGTAACTTCGGTGGATTGACCGCAGCTATCGCTGTCAAACACGACTTAGCGGGCGATGTCGACGTGACGGTGATCTCTCCGTCGGATCGGTTCGTGTTCAACCCGTCGCTGATCTGGCTGCCGTTTGGCAAACGCTCCGCTGACGACATCACTTTCCCCGTCGCGCCGACATTCGAGGAGCACGGGGTGGACTTCGTGCATGCCCCGGCCACCGAGCTGGAGCTTGCGCAGAATCGCGTCCTGACCACTCAGGGCCCCTACAGCTACGACTATCTGGTCATCGCCACCGGCTACCAGAACAAATACGACGTCGTTCCCGGTCTGGGACCCGGTGGCAACGCGTACAACATCACCAGCCTTCAAGACGCCATCGAGGCCGGTGAGGGCTGGCGGAAATTCCTGGAGAAACCCGGGCCGGTGGTGGTCGGCGCCACCCAGGGCGCCGGTTGTTTCGGTGCCGCTTATGAATATCTGTTCAACGTCAGTCATCAGTTGCGCAAAAACAAGATCAAAAGTCGGGTGCCGATGACGTTTATCTCGCCGGAGCCGATGCTCGGGCATTTCGGGATCGGCGGGTTGAAACACGGCGAATCATTGCTGGAGATGTTTGTCAAGAAGGAGAAGATCGACACGCGCGTGAACGTGTCGGTCGACCATGTCGACGAGGGCCGCGTCGTGCTCAAGGACGGTGCGAGCATCGACTTCGCGTACGCCATGCTGATCCCGCCGTTCATCGGCCAGGACGTGATCGCCAAGGCGGTCGAGATCAGCGACGAGAAGGGTTATGTGAAGGTGCGCGACACTTACCAGACCGAGGCGTACGACAACGTCTACGCCGTCGGAATCGCCGCCGCCGTGGCCGTACCGTGGACCACCGCCAACCCCGTCGGCGTCCCCAAGACAGGGTTTCCCACCGAACAGCAGGCCCACATCGCCGCCAAAAACATCGGCCACCAGGTGCGCGGCGAACAGCCCACCGAGCATAAAGAGTTCGGCGACATCAAGGCGGTGTGCGTGATGGACGCCGGCAACAACGGCGTCGTCATGCTCGCCGACCACATGTTGCCCGCGAAGCGCAAGCACAGTGTGATGATCCCGGGTCCACAGGCCCACCTGATGAAGCTGGCCTTCGAGAAGTACTTCATCTGGAAGGTCAAGAACGGACACGTCGCACTGCCCTGACCCCGCTTGCAGGGATGGCTACAGCGATCCCTTGGCTGCCACCCACTCGGTGGCCTGGCCGGTCACGGCGGCGACTGTGCCCGCGGCAGCCACGCCCGCGGACGGTCGAGTATCACGAATCCGTGCGTATCGATCTCTTCGGTAGCAGACGCCGGCTTCGCAAAGCCATGGCAGCCGGTCCACGCCGGAGCCGGGCCCCTAGTGGGCTATAGTCAGCACATGCGACTGCACATTACCGTCGATGACGAGCTCGTTGCCGAACTCGACCGACGGGCCGGACGCAGGCGACGCAGCGCCTTCATCGCAGAATTGATCCGGCGCGGACTCGATGACGAGCGGCGATGGGACGATATCGAGGCAGCGCTCGGGGCTATTCCCGACGGGGGCCACGAATGGGATGACGATCCCGGTGAATGGGTCCGCCGCCAACGCTCCGACCGGCGTCGCGTCGGCTGACGTGGCGCGGATCCTGCTCGACTCGACCGTCCTCATCGACGCGCTCCGCGGCCGTCCGGCGGGCGAGCGCCTACGCGCTCTGCGCCGCCACGGTGACGAACCCTGGACCTGCGCGATCTCGATCGAGGAGATCTGGCGCGGACTGCTTCCCGGCGAAGAAGCCCCAGCACAACGGCTGGTGCACGGCTTGCGGTGTGCACCGTTGGGCCCATCCGAAGGAATCCGCGCCGGACGATGGCGCCGCCAGTTCGCCGGACGAGGCATTACCCTGCACCAGGCCGACTGCCTGATCGCCGCGGCCGCCGCCGGTATCGATGCTCGCCTGGCGACGGGCAATCCCGCCGACTTCCCCATGGGCGACATCACAGTAGAGCACTGGCCTGTCGGGCGCTGAAGCGTATGCGCTCACGGCAGCCTGGGCCACTGCTTGCTGCCGTTCGGCACGGTAAGAACCGTTTACTTTAGTAGCGGGGACAGGATTTGAACCTGCGACCTCTGGGTTATGAGCCCAGCGAGCTACCGAGCTGCTCCACCCCGCGCCGGTGTCTTCTAAGGCTACCGAACCCGCGCCGGGCAGCCAAATCGCCGCCTGTGCGGCTGGCGCCGCGGCCGACCTCGCTCAGTGCGGCAGCAGCCGCTCGCGGAGGGTGTCGACAAGGAAACGCCGCACCGGCTCCGGCCGGAAGGCGCGGGCCGCGTCGGTCAGCGCGTCGCGGGACTGTGGGCTCAAGTCGATGTCGGCGGCGGCGACGTTGAACTCGAGCTGCTCGACGCTCGACGCCCCGGGAATGGCGACCACCCCCGGCAAGCTGACCAGCCACGCCAGCGCCACCTGTGCGGGTTTGGCGTCGACCTCTGCGGCAACGTCGCGCAGCGTCTGCAGCAGCGGCTCGATGCGGCGCAGGTTCTCGGTGCCGAACAGCGGATTGGCCGCGCGGATGCCGCCGGGGCGGTTGCCGACGCCGTACTTGCCGCCCAGCAGTCCCTGGGCCAGCGGACTATAGGCGATCACGACGCGGTTCTCGCGCTCGGCGAACGGGACGAGGTCCTCGAGCGGCCCAGGGTGGGCGAGCGAGAAGTGCACCTGGTTGCTGATCACCGGGCGCCCGAGCGCGGCATCGGCCTTCTGCCAGCGCGCCAGCGAATAGTTCGACACCCCGGCCGCGCCGATGGTTCCGCTGTCGAGCAACTCGCGCATCCCGGGCATGATCACTGAGTCGGGAACCACCGGGTTGGGCTGGTGGATCTGGTAGAGCGGGATGCGGTCGAGCTGCAGCCGCCGCGCGCTGGCGCGCGCACGCTGTTTGACGACCGGCGGAAACGGCACGATCGGCATAATCTTGCTGGCCACCGCGACTTCGCTGCGCCGCTCGCCCAGCGCCTCGCCGAGAATCCGCTCGCTGCGGCCGAAGCCGTAGATCTCGGCCGTGTCGAACAGGGTGACGCCCAGATCCAGCGCACGCTGGACGATCTGGTGCGCGGCACCGGCCGCGTACTGATCGCCGTAGCCCCATTCGAGTGAGCCGAATTGCCACGTGCCCAGCCCTATCCGGCTGACCCGGCCGATCCCGTCGACATCGAGATAGCGCATTGGTAGTCAGGGGCGCGGTGTCCGCAGAGCGAACCCGTTTCCCCATCCCCCTTTCAATCCG
>NZ_VYIK01000113.1 GCF_008709575.1 Mycobacterium sp. | reverse complement strand
AACTAGCTGAGGCACCACCACCGGCCACGCGCTCAAAGTACGTGAGGCACGTCGCGGATTTGACGCCTGACCTGTGCAGAGGCTACCGTCGAAGCTCATGGAGAGCCGCGAAATGCTCGTAGTACTCGGCCGGCGCGTTGGTGGCTGACTAGACCTGAGCGGGTACAGCCTTCAAACACCAACGCGCAACCCTCGTGCAGCTGCTGAGCTGGCGGGGGTTTTTTGTTGCCGACGCATTGCGACCAGAACGACTACGAGGACGACTAAAGAGGACCCAGAGTGAGCGCACCCACCACGCGACCACCGCAGCGAGCGGCCACTGAACCGTTGGCCAACGGTGCGTCGGAACCAGCTACGGTTGGGCAGCCACGACACGTGGCACCCCAACAACTTACCGGCGCCCAGTCGGTGATCCGCTCGTTGGAAGAACTCGGTGTCGAGGTGATCTTCGGGATACCCGGCGGGGCCGTGCTGCCGGTCTACGATCCGCTGTTCGACTCGCAGAAGCTGCGCCACGTGTTGGTCCGCCACGAGCAGGGCGCCGGGCACGCCGCCAGCGGTTACGCCCACGCCACCGGCAAGGTCGGTGTGTGCATGGCCACCTCCGGCCCGGGCGCCACCAACCTGGTGACCCCGTTGGCCGACGCGCAGATGGACTCGGTGCCGGTGGTGGCCATCACCGGGCAGGTCGGCCGCCAACTGATCGGCACCGACGCCTTCCAGGAGGCCGACATCTCCGGAATCACCATGCCGATCACCAAGCACAACTTCCTGGTCCGCAGTGGCGACGAGATTCCCCGGGTGATCGCCGAGGCGTTTCACATCGCGTCCACCGGGCGTCCCGGCGCGGTGCTGGTCGACATCCCCAAGGACGTGCTGCAGGGCCCGTGCACGTTCAGTTGGCCGCCGCGACTGGACCTGCCCGGCTACAAACCCACCGTCAAACCGCACCATCGCCAGGTCCTCGAGGCCGCCAAGTTGATCGGGGCCGCGCGCAAACCGGTGCTCTACGTCGGTGGCGGCGTCATTCGCGGTGAGGCATGCGAGCAGTTGCGCGAACTGGCCGAGCTGACCGGTATCCCGGTGGTGACCACGCTGATGGCGCGCGGCGCGTTCCCCGACAGCCACCCCCAGCACCTGGGTATGCCGGGCATGCACGGCACGGTCGCCGCGGTGGCCGGGCTGCAGCGCAGCGACCTGCTGATCGCGCTGGGCACCCGCTTCGACGACCGGGTGACCGGAAAGCTCGACACGTTCGCGCCCGAGGCCAAAGTCATCCACGCCGACATCGACCCCGCCGAGATCGGCAAGAACCGCCACGCCGACGTGCCGATCGTCGGCGACGTCAAAGCCGTCATCACCGACTTGACCGCTGCCTTGCGCCAGGACGAGCCCCACCTGGATCTGACCGAGTGGTGGGAGTACCTGCATGGTGTGCAGGCCACCTACCCGCTGAGCTACGGGCCGCAAAGCGACGGCAGCCTGAGCCCGGAGTACGTGATCGAAACGCTGGGCAAGATCGCCGGGCCGGACGCGGTGTACGTCGCCGGTGTCGGCCAGCACCAGATGTGGGCGGCGCAGTTCATCTCCTACGAGAAGCCGCGCACCTGGATCAATTCCGGCGGGCTGGGCACCATGGGCTTCGCGATCCCCGCGGCGATGGGCGCCAAGATCGCCCGCCCGGACGCCGAGGTGTGGGCGGTCGACGGCGACGGCTGCTTCCAGATGACCAATCAGGAGCTGGCCACCTGCGCGATCGAAGGTGCTCCGATCAAGGTCGCCCTGATCAACAACGGCCACCTGGGCATGGTGCGGCAATGGCAGTCGCTGTTCTACTTTGACCGCTACTCGCAGACCGACCTGGCCACCCACTCGCATCGCATCCCGGACTTCGTCAAGTTGGCCGAGGCGTTGGGCTGCGTCGGCATGCGGTGCGAGCGTGCGGAGGACGTGGCAGACGTCATCGCGGCGGCCCGGGCCATCAACGACCGTCCGGTCGTGATCGACTTCATCGTCGGCGCCGACGCGCAGGTGTGGCCGATGGTGGCCGCCGGGACCAGCAACGACGAGATCCAGGCTGCCCGTGGCATCCGCCCGCTCTTCGACGACGACAACGAGGGGCACGCGTGATGGCCACCCAGGTTTCGAGGCCGAGATCCGAAACGACGCATACGCTTTCGGTGCTAGTCGAAGACAAGCCCGGTGTGTTGGCCCGGGTGGCCGCATTGTTTTCCCGGCGCGGCTTCAACATCGAGTCGCTGGCCGTCGGTGCCACCGAGCAAAAGAACATGTCCCGGATGACGATCGTCGTCTCAGCCGAGGACACCCCGCTCGAGCAGATCACCAAGCAGCTCAACAAGCTGATCAACGTCATCAAGATCGTCGAGCAGGAGGACGACAATTCGGTGGCGCGGGAGCTGGCACTGATCAAGGTGCGTGCCGACGCCGGCACCCGAAGTCAGGTGATCGAAGCAGTAAACCTGTTTCGGGTCAAGGTGATCGACGTCTCCCCGGAGTCGTTGGTCATCGAAGCCACCGGAGCGCCGGGCAAGATCGATGCACTGCTGCGGGTGCTGGAGCCTTTCGGCATCCGGGAGATCGTCCAGTCCGGGCTAGTGTCGCTGGCACGCGGACCGCGTGGTATCGGTAGTGCCAAATAACCCATCGCACAGAAGGAAATACACGAGTGGCGCAAGAAGCAATAGCGATGTTCTACGACGACGACGCCGACCTGTCGATCATTCAGGGTCGCAAGGTCGCCATCATCGGGTACGGCAGCCAGGGACACGCACACGCACTGAGCTTGCGCGACTCCGGCGTGCAGGTGCGCGTCGGGTTGAAAGAGAATTCGAAGTCGCGCCCGAAGGTCGCCGAGCAGGGCCTGCAGGTCGGCACCCCTGCCGAGGTGGCCGAGTGGGCCGATCTGATCATGTTGCTCGCTCCTGATACCGCGCAGGCCGACATCTTCACCGCCGACATCGAGCCCAATCTGGTAGCCGGTGACGCGTTGTTCTTCGGCCACGGCCTCAACATCCATTACGGGCTGATCAAACCGCCCGCCGAGATCACGGTGGCGATGGTGGCACCGAAGGGCCCCGGCCACCTCGTGCGTCGTCAGTTCGTCGACGGCAAGGGCGTGCCGTGTTTGGTCGCCGTGGCACAGGATCCGCGCGGTGACGGTCTCGCGCTGGCGCTGTCCTACGCCAAGGGCATCGGTGGGACCCGTGCCGGCGTCATCAAAACCACCTTCAAAGACGAGACCGAGACCGATCTGTTCGGTGAGCAGACGGTGTTGTGCGGCGGCGCGGAGGAGTTGGTCAAGGCCGCGTTCGATGTGATGGTCGAAGCCGGATACCCGGCCGAGTTGGCCTATTTCGAGGTTCTGCACGAACTCAAGTTGATCGTCGACCTGATGTATGAGGGCGGGATCGGCCGGATGTACTATTCGGTTTCCGACACAGCGGAGTTCGGCGGGTATCTGTCGGGCCCGCGGGTGATCGACGCCGACACCAAACAGCGCATGCGCGCCATCCTGACCGAGATTCAAGACGGCAGTTTCGTCAACAAGCTTGTCGCCGATGTGCAAAGCGGCGGAAAGCAGTTGGCCGAATTGCGCAGACGCAACGCCGAGCACCCGATCGAGGTGACCGGCAAGAAGCTGCGCGACCTGATGAGCTGGGTGGACCGCCCGATCACCGAAACGGTGTAGCGACACGCCGCTGGAGCGTCGCAGGTCAACGCACCAGTGTGCGTCATACTCCGGCTGTGGTCAGCATCGCGGTCCGCAACGAATCCGGTGACGCTCGACGAGCATCGCCATGCTAGGCCCGTTTTCCGCACTGGTCGAGCGTAGGGCCTGATTTGCTGGCGAGCTT
>NZ_VYIK01000112.1 GCF_008709575.1 Mycobacterium sp. | reverse complement strand
CCAGCGCCGATGATACTACCCAACCCGGGTGGAAAAGTAGGACACCGCCGAACACGATTTAAGCCCTGTGCCCCCCAATTCGGTTGGGGGGCACAGGCATTTCCTTGGCGTCGATCACGAATGCGGTGTGGCCGACCGGTGAGGCGGCGGGTCTGCACGTACCTCGACGTCGGCTTGGCCTCGTGCAGCTTATCGAGCCACTGCGGCGGGCCGCTGACGACCATCTCGGTGCCCTGCCGAATCAGCTCGCACACCCGCTCCGACGGATGTTCCCAGCCCGCTGCCGAAGTGTATCCGTGTCGGTGCACTATGCACCACGGCGACGATATTTTGGTGCATGATGCCTTTGGCTCGCAACGGCGGGGTGGAATATGATTAAACTAAATTGTTTTACTGTGGTCTCTCATTGATCGTTCATTTAATCAAAAGTTATGTCACACCCATCGGAGGGTGATGTGTCACTTTTGGGTTTCAAGCTGCGGCCAGCTGCCGTTCGCGACCGGCAAGTTCCCGGTCCGCGACCCAGTCGGGGCCTTCGAGCCGCCGGCGTCGTGACGACCATGGCGGCCGACGCGTTGGCGATGGCGATGATGTCCTCGCGCGCGGTTGCCGACTCAGACCCGTCGGGCGCTCTGCAACCCGTGATTGACCAACTGCTCGGCGTAGAGCAGCAAGTCACCGACACCGACAGCCAATACTTGTTTATCGATCCGTCTCAGTTGCCCATGCTGCACACGTTTGTCCAGGACATGGCGCTGACTATGCTCGGTACGCAGTTCGGGGCCTCCGGCGGCACGGCTCTGGGTTGGGCCCCGTATGAGTGGTCCGCTCCCGCCAGCAACCCGCAGGAATTTTTGGTCTTACCGAATCCGGACGACCAATACAGCAACCTGCAGGTCGAGCCGGGCGCCACCTACACGATCACTGTCGAGCCCGGGCCCGGTACCCAGAATGCGAGCTTCACAGCCGAGTCGGGCAGCGCCATCACCGGCGATGCCACACCTGTGACGGCTATCGATTTGGCGAATGCTACGCCCAATCCCAATGGCACCTACACCATTACACTGAGTTCGGTTCCACAGTCAGGCAACTGGCTCGATACCGCTGGCGCGCAAACGGTGCTCATTCGTGACACCGTCGGTGACTGGGGCCAAATACACGACAGCTTCACTGTTCAGGAAGTGGGCGGCCCTGCAACGAATACCGCTGCGCTGCTGTCGGATAGCCAGATCTCGTCGATGCTGAGTACCGTCGTCGCGGATATGCCCGCCACCAACGCCTCCAGCACCTACCTCGGGCAGCCGGAAGCCGCTGACATGATTCCGAACAACACGTTCCTCCCCATAGAGGCGACCAGCAAGTTTGTACCGGGAATAACCCTGCCGGGCCAAGAGATCAGTGTGGGCCACTACTCACTCGAGCCTGATCAGGCGCTCATCGTCAAGGTGCCCGATATCGACGCCGCGTACTCAGGTCTTCAGCTCGCCAACGATTGGGGGGACACTGCACCGTATGCGACCGTGCAGGGCAGCCTCAACGATACCCAGGCGTTTCACGATCCCAACGGCTACACCTACTACGTCATCAGCGACCAAGATCCCGGTGTCGCGAACTGGGTCGATGACTCCGGTATCAACGACGGAAGCATACTGCTGCGGTGGCAGGACGTGACAGGGCCGATCCCGAGCACTGCGGTAGCCGACGAAGTCGTCAATGTCGCCGATGTCCGCAACTATCTGCCTGCTGACACTCCCGTCGTCACCCCTGAGGAATACGCCGCCGACTTCAACGAACGCCTGCTGGAATACGACTACGTGCACGACCAGAACGGCGGCCTGGGCTGGCTGGGGGCCAACCTCCGCTACGACCAGGTCAACGCCGCGATGGGCCCCGACCAGTTCCACGAGATATTCGGCGGTCAAACCGGCGTGCCTTCCATACTGGACCGGCTGACGCCGACGTTTAGCCCTGACCTGGTCACCCTCGCTCACGACGTCGTGACCAATCCGGGCGGCAGCCTCACGGCGATCATCAACAACCTGCCCCTGGCGATCCAAGACGTCGAGTTGCCTACCGTTTTGGCAGCGTTGCAGCTGAGCCACGCCACAGAGTTCGGCGGCCTCGAAACGGTCTTGAGCGAAGCATTCACCGACCCGGCCAACAGCATCACCGCCGGCGTCCTCAATGCGCGAGACGATCTGGCGGTCGCCGTCATGAATGCGAGCAGCTCCACGGCGATGAGCGACACCCTGTGGAATTCGCTTTTGGAGCTCAATCACGAGTTGTTGAGCACACTGGTCAACCTCGTCGGCTAAAGAGCCTCCTCAGTCCGCCAATCGCTGATCAAAGAGAGGTATTGCGGCGGATTTGGTGTGCCGCTCCAAATCGAGCAGCACTTGTTTGCGCTCCACGCCGCCGCCGTAGCCGATAAGGCCACCGTTCGCGCCGATCACCCGATGGCAGGGCACGATGATAGCGATCGGATTGCGCCCGTTGGCTAAACCGACCGCGCGGGCCGCTCCGGGAGCACCGATCTGCTCGGCGATTTCGCCGTAAGATCGGGTCTCGCCATACGGGATCGTCGTCAGCGCTCGCCAGACCCGCCGTTGGAATTCGGTGCCGCAAATACTGAACTCGAGGTCGAAATCGGAGCGCTCGCCGGAAAAATACTCGCCAAGTTGATACACCGCCTCCGGAAAGGCCCGGTCGTCGGGTATCCAGTCGGCGCGGTTCGGCTCGTATGTCTGGTTCACCATGCCCAGGTTCGTCAGCACGTGGCCGCGCCCGGCCAGCGTCAGCGGACCGATCGGACTGGCGATGGTGCGGTAGCGGATCACGAATTCTCCTTCGATAGTGCGGTCATTCTCAAAGTAGCTGGTGATTCTCATGCCCGCGAGGATTTCGCTACGACAGGGCGGAATCCGCCGTGGCATGAGGTTGGCCCGGATCTCGTAGGAATTTGAGATGGCGCTCCCCCGGTGAAACGCGACCGTTTTGCCTGAGCGTGATCAGCGTGGCGGTGGCCGAGATCGCCGAGAACATCTCCGGGGCCCGCTGGCGGTCGGATTGACAGAACGGCGAACTCGCCTGCGGCCGCAGCGGGCAGTGCGGGATGCGACGGGCCGCGTCTGGTGTGGTTGCTTGACCGGCTGCAGATCGGCGAGCCACCTGTCGAGGCCGGGGCGGTCGGCGTGTTTCCGCCCGCAGCCGCCGACCACGCAGACGGCCTGTCGAATACGGGGTTCGCGAGACCGAATTGCACTACATCGCAGCAGAATTCGCTGCAGGCAGTGACCATCAGCTTGCCCAGCAGCCCGGTCGAACCGGCATCGGGCAGCCGGGCCGGGACGGTACCGCATCAGAGGGTGGTGAACCAGCCCGCCTGCTGCATCACCCGGCGTGCTCGACACTCGAATGTCCGTAACGCTCGTCGTGGCGACGTGACCGAGAAGTTCTGCCACGAGCGCGATTCCGATTCCGTCGCGCAACCTGACTGCAGATAACCACATCCACCACGTGTCGACGGCCGGTTTCGTGCTCGCCGGGAATCGCCATGGCCTACAATCTGATCCAGGCTGCACGGTCACGCCAGCGCGCGCGCATCTGGTCACCCTCGTCCGCGCCGGCGCCAGTTCGGGAACGGCAAAGTAGAACGCCCCGACGAGCAAGTCGCTGACGAGATCCAGGAGGAGACCGTCTGAAAATTCCGATCCACAGGCATCGACAATTACGCCGCTCCACTGTGCTACTTTTTCTCCTATTCTGGCCAGAAAGGGATAACTTTTTATGGTAGTCAAATTGCGTTTGGCAACCCTTGGATTAGTGACAGGCGGGGCGAGCCTGTTGGCACTGATGTCGATAGTGAATTCCGTGATGGCATTCGGCGACTCCGCGGATATCGGGCCCGCCGACCCGACCATCGGGCTCGTGATGGGTGGCAGCGGCGAACCCATACCCGGCACTGAGTACGTCGATACCGCCAACACGCTATACAGGCTCTACGCCACCAAGCTGGGACGTCGGGTTCTAATCCGTGATGTCTGGTGATT
>NZ_VYIK01000111.1:3920-4281 GCF_008709575.1 Mycobacterium sp. | reverse complement strand
CGGCTCAAGCTCGTCAAGATCAACGTCGACACGGCGCCGGCGATCGCGCAACGCTTCGTCGTGCAGGCCATCCCGACGCTGCTCGTCGTCGAGCACGGCAAGGTGCTGGCGCGCCAGCACGGGGCGGCGCCGGTGGCGACGCTGCGAACCTGGCTGGACCAGGCGCTTACGGCTGGCCGGGTTTGAGCATCACGAACAGCGCCTCGGCGTCGCTCAGCACGGTGTCGCCGTCGCACAGCCGGCCCTCGACGAAGGTCTTGCGGCCCTCGACCCGGCGCACCCCGGCGTCGATCTGCAGCTTCGTCTCGATCGGCACGATGCGGCGGTAGTTCACGTGCAGGTAGGAGCAGCGATGGTAGTG
>NZ_VYIK01000111.1:0-3910 GCF_008709575.1 Mycobacterium sp. | reverse complement strand
CCCAGTTGAAACCGTCTGAACCGGGCCCAGCCGCGGATGCGGCCGTCGTCGGTTTTGCGCACGTGCATGGGCACCGTCAAGATGTTGCCGCGCATCGGCAGGTCCATCCGGCGCCCCGACGGGGACTGCCACTCGTCGACCTCGAACGGTTGCAGCAGATCGGAGACCTTCTCGAGCAGGTCGGCGGCCTCGCCGATCACCTCGTCGGGGGCGTCGACGGCGCGGGCGTGGTCCTGCAGGGTGCGCACGGCTTCGATGAACCTCCCGTAGTCGGGGCCGCCCTTGGTGGTGGGCTCGGGCGGATTGAAGCCGCCGCCCGGATGCCGGGTCGGTTCGGTTGCCACCAGGACACCGTATTGCCCCGCGAGAGTGCAACCACCGAAGGGTCCACTCGCAGAATGCGTCGCGGAATGCACTTTCGCGGCGGCTAGGCGGCACCCAGCGCGTCGAACTCGGCGTCGGACAGGGTGATCTGCGCGGCGGCGACGTTCTCTTCCAGGTGGGCCAGGCTGGAGGTGCCCGGGATCGGCAGCATCACCGGCGAGCGTTTCAGCAGCCAGGCCAGTGCCAGCTGGGAGGGCGTGGCGTGGTGGTCGGCGGCGATCTGGCGCGACCGCGTCGCCAGCGGCCCGCCGTCGAGCGGGTACCACGGGATGAAGCCGATGCCCTGCTCGGTGGCGACGTCGACCAGCGGCTCGGCGCCCCGCTCGGCCAGGTTGTACTTGTTCTGCACGGACACGATCTCGGTGATGCGGGCCGCTTCGCCCAGCTGGTCCACGTCGACCTCGGACAAGCCGATGTGGCGGATTTTGCCTTCGTTCTTCAACGCGGCCAGCTCCCCCACCTGGTCGGCCAGCGGGTAGTTCGGGTCGACGCGGTGCAGCTGGAACAGGTCGATGCGCTCGACGCCCAGCCGGCGCAGGCTCATCTCGCATTCCTGGCGCAGGTAGCTGGGATGGCCCAGCGGGATCCACACACCCGGCCCGGTGCGCAGCAGGCCCGCCTTGGTCGCGATCACCACCCCGTCGTAGGGGTGCAGCGCCTGGCGGATGAGCTCCTCGCTGACGTAGGGCCCGTAGGAGTCGGCCGTGTCGATGAAGTTGACTCCGAGTTCCACCGCGCGGCGCAGCACCCGCACCGCCTCGCCGGGGTCTGCCGGCGGCCCCCACACCCCGGGCCCGGTCAGGCGCATCGCGCCGAAACCGAGCCGGTTGACGGTGAGGTCGCCGCCGAGAGTGAACGTTCCGGATGCCTGGGCGATAGCACTCACGCTGCCGACGGTACGCCGTGGCACGCTGTCCCGGTGGACCTGAGTGCGCTGCAAGACCTGCCGTTCAGCTACCCCGAGGTGGGCGCGACCGCCGGGCCGCCGCCGCCGGGCTACCGCCACCTGGGCTTCACCGCCCGGATCGGCACGGGCCGGCAGCGCTTCGAGCAGGCCGCCGACGCGCTTCTGCACTGGGGCATGCAGCGCGGCGCCGGGCTGCGGATCACCCCCGGCAGTGCCGACGTCACGGTCGGCGCGGTGGTGCTGGTGCGGCTGGGGGTGCTGCGGGCACCGTGCCGGGTTGTCTACGTGATCGACGAGCCCGAGGTGCGCGGGTTCGCCTACGGGACGCTGCCGGGTCATCCCGCCTGCGGCGAGGAGCGGTTCGCGGTGCGACACGACCCGCTCACGGCCGCGGTGTTCGCGGAGGTGTCCTCGTTCTCGCGGCCCGCGACGTGGTGGGCCCGCGCCGGCGGCCCGCTCACCGGGCTGGCGCAGCGCGTCGTCGCCAAGCGCTACGTGCGCGCGCTGTAGTCGATCACCGTGACAGCAGCGCGATTCCGGCCACGACCAGGGCGAGCACCTTGACCACCTCGAGACCCACGTAGCCGTGGTGAGCGCCCGAACGTGGCGCGTCGAGCCCGGCCAGCACCTGCTCGGAGCGGCGGGTCAACCGCGGCCGCACCGCCCCCACCTGCAGGCCCAGCGCCGCGAACGCGACCACGAACGCCGCCGTGACGACGGGCCCGGGCGGGCCGGCGACCGCAGCCACCAGCAGCACCCCGGCGAAGACGACCTCCACGCCGTTGAGGGCCCGAAAAACCAGCCGGCCGATGCCGAGCCCGATCTGCCGGGTGACGCCGGGTGCGCGGAATCTCAGTGGCGCCTCGAGGAACGAGATGGCGACCACCATGCCCAGCCACACGAAGCTGACCGCGGCCGCGACCGCCGCAGCCGTGCTCATCGCGCGCGACCGAGGTGGACCAGGCACAGATCGGGTTCGGCGAACTCTTCGAGCCGCTCGACCGCCACCGGCGCCGTCCAGCGTTGCAACGCGCCCTGCATGATCCCGAGGTGGATCGAGCAGACCACGCCCGGGCGGGTTTCGGCCAGTTCCAGGAAGGGACAGTGCCGCAGCCCGATCTGGGCATCGCCGAGCCGCTCGGGCGCGAACCCGAGCTCGTCGAGCAGCTCCAGCAGCTGCTCGACCGATTCCGCGGTCCCGTTCTGCTCCCCGGCGCGCGGCGGCGGTTCCACGCGACGGCCCCAGGCCCGCCCGACCTCCAGCGCCCTGGCCAGCGGATCCTCCTGGGCGGCTGGCCCCGTTTCCAGGCCCGTCTCCAGGCCCTTTTCCAGGCCCGTTTCCAGGCCCTTTTCCAGGCCCATCGCCAGGATCTCGGCCAACAGCCGGTAGTGCCGGGGCCCGCTGCGGTCCATCTGGCGGGTCGCCTGAAACATCTGCGCCGGCCGGCCCGGCCCCTTGCGCAGCGGCGCCGCCTGCTCCACCCGGCCGGCACTGACCAGCGATTCGAGGTGGAAGCGAACCGTGTTGGGATGCACCCCGAGCTGATCGGCGATCGCGACGACGCTCATCGGAGCCCGCGCCGCCTTCAAGACCCGCAGGACGTCGCGACGACGGCTGGCGGGTTGGTCGGCCGGCTTGACGGTGTCTTTCATCATCCCGAATTATCCCGTGTCACTACCATGCTGGTGGGGGTGGACTACCAAGGAGCGCCCATGTCGACGCAGAACGCGCAGTCCGGGATCGTCGTGGCGGTCGACGACTCGACGGGAGCGAAAGCGGCGCTCCGGTGGGCCGCGCACGACGCCGAGCTGCGACACGTGGCGCTGATTCTGGTCAACGCCATCTCCCCGGAGATGCAGAAGTGGGGAGACGCCCGGTCGCTGCCCCCGGGCCTGGCCCGCTGGCAGCAGGACCATGGCCGCCGGTTGCTCGACGACGCGGTCACGATCGTCGAGCAGGCGTCCCAGTCGGGTGGACCCGCCGAGGTCCGCACCGAACTGGTGCTCGCTCCGGCCATTCCCACCCTGGTCGAACGGTCCAAGGACGCGCAGCTGGTCGTGGCCGGGGCACGCGGCAGCCGCAAGTGGCCCGGCCGGTTGCTGGGCTCGGTCAGCTCGGCGCTGCTGCGCCACGCGCAGTGCCCGGTGGCGATCATCCACGGCAGCGCGCCGCCCGCGGCGGATCGCCCGCACGCGCCGGTCCTGGTCGGCATCGACGGTTCCTCGGCGTCGGAGCTGGCGACCTCGATCGGGTTCGACGAAGCCTCGCGCCGCGGGGTCGAGCTGATCGCCTTGCACGCCTGGAGCGACGTCGACGTCTCCGAGTGGCCCGGCATCGATTGGCCGGCCACCCAGCCAATGGCCGAGGAAGTGCTCGCCGAGCGCCTCGCCGGCTGGCAAGAGCGCTATCCCGACGTCGCGGTGCGTCGGGTCGTGGTGCGCGACGATCCGGCCCGCCAGCTCGTCGAACGATCCGGGGACGCCCAGCTGGTGGTGGTCGGCAGCCGCGGCCGCGGCGGATTCGCCGGCATGCTGGTGGGTTCGGTGGGTGAGACCGTCGCCCAGCTGGTCAAGACCCCGGTGATCGTGGCCCGCGGCGAATAACCCGACGACGCGCCG
>NZ_VYIK01000110.1:4103-4336 GCF_008709575.1 Mycobacterium sp. | reverse complement strand
TGGGGGTGGTGCTGCACGAGGAGCGGCTGCCGGTGCATCCGATGGTCACCGGCGCCTGCGAGCTGTTGGGCATCGACCCGTTGTATGTGGCCAACGAGGGCAAAATCGTCGCGGTGGTGCCGGCCGAGGAAGCCCAGGCCGGGTTGGCGGCGTGGCGTTCGCACCCGCTGGGGGCCGAGGCGGCGCAGATCGGGGTGATCGTCGAAGAACCCGCGCAGACCGTGGTGATGCGC
>NZ_VYIK01000110.1:1285-4080 GCF_008709575.1 Mycobacterium sp. | reverse complement strand
AGGGGACGTGTTTGGGGATTCCGGGTCGGATCGTGCAGATCAGCGACGCCGAGAACTATCTGGCCACCGTCGATGTCAGCGGGGTGCAGCGCAGCATCTCGGTGCGGCTGCTCGCAGACGACATGCCCGCCCCCGATGACTGGGTGCTGGTGCATGTCGGGTTCGCCATGGCCAAAATCGACCAGGCCGAAGCACTGGCAACGTTGACAGCGATCCAGCAGCTCGGCGACGCCTACACCAGCGAGATCGAAGCCTTCGACTCTTCAGCCATCATCTAGGCCATCATCTCGGCCATCATCTCGGCCATCATCTCGGCCATCATCTAAGGAGTACCCATATGAGATTCGTTGACGAGTTCCGTGACCCGGCGGCGGCCCGCCGGTTGATCGGCGCCATCGCGGCGCTGGCCGACAGCGCCGAGTTAGCCGGGGAGCACTTCAAGTTCATGGAGGTCTGCGGCGGGCACACCCACACCATCTACCGGCACGGTATCGAACACCTGCTGCCCGACAACGTCGAGTTGGTGCACGGCCCGGGGTGCCCGGTGTGTGTGATCCCGATGGGCCGCATCGACGACGCGATGTGGCTGGCCGCGCAGCCCGAGGTGATCTTCACCTGTTTCGGCGACATGATGCGGGTGCCCGGCTCGAACGGTAACCTGCTCGACGCCAAGGCCCGCGGGGCTGATGTGCGGTTTGTGTACTCCCCGCTGGATGCGCTGAAGATCGCCGTCGATAACCCCAACAAGCAGGTGGTGTTTTTCGCGGTCGGGTTCGAAACCACCGCGCCCTCGACCGCGGTGACCCTGGTACGGGCCCGCGATCTGGGCGTGGCCAACTTCAGTGTGTTTTGCAACCACGTCACGATCGTGCCGCCGATCAAAGCGATCCTGGAATCCCCGGATCTGCGCCTATCAGGGTTCATCGGGCCCGGACACGTCTCCACGGTCGTGGGCAACCGCCCGTATCGGTTCGTGCCCGAGGTCTACCACAAACCCCTGGTGGTCTCCGGTTTCGAACCACTCGACATCTTGGCGTCGGTGGCGATGCTGCTGACCCAGATCCGCCAGGGCCGCTGCGAAGTGGAAAACCAGTACGCCCGGGTGGTGCCCGAACACGGCAATCCCGCCGCGCTCAAACTGATGTCCACAGTGTTTGCGCTGCGCCCGCACTTCGAATGGCGCGGGCTGGGCTTCATCTCCCAAAGCGCGCTGCGGTTGCACGACGACTACGCCGACTTCGACGCCGAACAGCGCTACACGATGCCCGGAGTACGGGTCGCCGACCCCAAGGCCTGCCAATGCGGCGAAGTCCTCAAGGGTGTGCTCAAACCCTGGGAATGCAAAGTGTTCGGCACCGCCTGCACCCCCGAAACCCCCATCGGCACCTGCATGGTCTCCCCGGAGGGCGCCTGCGCGGCCTACTACAACTTCGGGCGCCTCCACCGCGACGCCGCCACACTGGTGGGATCCATCGGGCGGGCGTGACGGTGGCCGCGCCGTCGGTTGATGTTCGCGGGGCGCAGATGTTCGCCCGCTACGCCCACGCCCCCAACGCGCTGGGCTACTGCGGCCCCCCACTGGGCGCCACCCTGCGCCACGGCTCCATCGAGCAGATCCGCGCCGCCGCAGCCACCTTCACCGGCGCCTGGCCCTACCTACAAGTACTGGCCCGCCTCACCGGCATCCCCGACCCCCTCGATCACCGACTCGTCGAATCCTACTGGCTCGGCGGCGGCATAGCCGCCGACCTCGACCCCACCACCTTCCTCACCGAACTCCTGACCATCATCGGCCCCCAAGCCGGCCACTACTGGTCACACCTCAACACCAACCTGGCAGCCGAGGCAGCACCCAACCACAACTTCCACGTCTTCGCCGTATACCCCTGGACACGACTACTCGGCCAAGGCCTCGACCAACACCCCCTCACCATCCTCGACAACTGCCGCATCACCTGGGGCAAAGTACTCTCTGTTGACACCACGACAGCCAAGGTATGCGCACGGCAATTAGCTTGGGATGGTCAAGGTCTCGCATTGACAACACCGGTCGTGCGGAATGTCGAAATCGACGCCGAAGAAAACATCGGACCGCCCGCACTCACCCCGTGTCAACATGTCGCCATCCACTGGGGCAGGGTGTGCGACGTCCTCACACCTCGACAAGTGGACAGATTGGCGCAAAGCACACACCGACAGATCCGAGTCACCAACCGACGACTCGCAAGGCAGAGACGTTGAGACCCCGAATCGTTCAGCGTGACGGCCAGATCGGCTTCTACTGGGTGGCCTCGGACAGTAAACCGACCTCCTTGCCGAATCTAGTCGTCGACGACGAAGAACCCGATCGGTTGGTGGCCACTCACCTTGAAGCCCTCGATGACGCGTTGATAATCGCGGCCGACCGATTCGGGAAACTACTCGGTGGCGGCAAACAGCCAGACAATCACGAGCGCGAAGCCCTGCTTATTTTGCACCGAAGGCTTGATCACTTATGCCGCGACTTCGCCGGAGCACTCGAGTTGACCAATATCTCCGCTGATCTGCGGGCCGGGAAGATCATCGGCACCGCAGCGCTGTTTTCGATCCGCGCCCGGCAACCTTTGGGTCTTCTCGGACCAGCGCCGTTGGAGGGTGAACTCGACAACCCGTCAATCGGCGTCGTCAGCGGATTCGGCCGGATGTGCCACGTTGACCCGCACAAACCGTGGAAGGGCGGGCGCTGGGTCCTGGAAACCGAATCCGGACGTCGGTTTCCGCTCACCTTGTCGATGCTGCTTATGCTCACGCACTTC
>NZ_VYIK01000110.1:0-1277 GCF_008709575.1 Mycobacterium sp. | reverse complement strand
CAACACCCCCTCACCATCCTCGACAACTGCCGCATCACCTGGGGCAAAGTACTCTCTCGTTCCGGCGACGACGTCGAGCTGTCCTGCCGGCGACTGGTCTGGGATGGTCGTGCGCTGGGACTGTCACAGCCCTCGACGCGCCGGCTCGCGGTGTTCTCCGACGGATACAGCGCGGTGCCCGACGTGGCGGTGGGTGATCAGGTCGCGGTGCACTGGGGACGGTTGTGCGGCCGGCTGCAACCCGAACAGATCGAGGCGCTGGCCGACGCGACGGCCCGTCAGTTGACGGTCACCAATCAGCGGTTGATGCAGCGCTCGCCGTGACCCGTGTCAGTCCAGGATCCGTCGGGCGACGTTGGTGCTGACCAGATCGAGCAGTTCGTCGCCGCGACCGGCAAGGATGGTGCGGATTGCGTACAGCGAGAAACCTTTTGCCTGCTCGGCGGTGATGACCGGCGGGATGGTCAATTCCTGGCGCGCGGTGACGACGTCGACAACGGCCGGCCCGGCATAGCCGAAGGCGTCGCTCAACGCGGCCGGGAGATCGCCGGGCTTTTCCACGCGGCGACCAAACATACCCAGCGCGGCGGCTATCGCGGCGAAGTCGACCGGGTTCAGCTCGGTGCCGAAGTTGACGATTCCGGCGGCCTTCATCTCCAGCTCCACGAAGCTCAGCGACGAGTTGTTGAACACGATCACCTTGACCGGCAGCCGGTTCTGCGTCAGGGTGGCCAGTTCCCCGAGCAACATGGCCAGGCCTCCGTCACCGGCCAGCGCCACCACTTGGCGTCGCCGGTCGGCGGTCTGCGCTCCGATCGCGTGCGCCACCGCGCCGGCCATCGTGCCGTGGGTTGCCGATCCGATGAGCCGGCGCCGGCCGTTCATGGTCAGATAGCGCGCCGCCCAGATGGTGGGCGTGCCGACGTCGTAGGTGAACACCGCGTCGTCGTCAGCCAACTCGTTGGCCAGCCGGGCGACGTATTCCGGGCGGATCGGGGTGCGGTCGCGATCGTTGACCGCCAGGTCGTCCAGCGACTTGCGGGTCTTGCGGTAGTGCCGCAGCGCGCGCTCCAAGTGATCGCGGTCGTGCTTGGGTTTCAGCAGCGGCTGCAACCCGGCGAGGGTGTCCTTCACGGTGCCGACCAGGCCGAGGTCCACCGGGACGCGCCGGCCGATGTGGCTGCCGCGCAGGTCCACTTGAATGATCCGGGAATTGTCGGGATAGTTTTCCAGGCGCTGTGCGCCGCCGTGGGATAAGAAAATGGGCCCACCGTGCG
>NZ_VYIK01000010.1 GCF_008709575.1 Mycobacterium sp. | reverse complement strand
CAACAACTACCACCATCCCGAACGCTACCTACCCCAACGGGAGTAGGGCAGCACCCGACACCCGCTCAGCCGACCATGCTGCGGGCGTAGACCTCGGCCAGGAACTGCTCGACGGCCACCGCCGCGTGCGTGGCACGTGGAGACCCGAAGAGGTCGAAAGCGTGCTGCGCAAAGGGCAATTCAGCATAGACGACCGGCTGGCGGCTGACCTCGCGCAGTCGGGCGGTAAAGGCACGGGCTTGTTCGACGGGGACCAACGAGTCGTTGGTCCCGTGCAAGAGGA
Organism: Mycobacterium sp.; assembly: GCF_008709575.1. Taxonomy (GTDB): domain Bacteria; phylum Actinomycetota; class Actinomycetes; order Mycobacteriales; family Mycobacteriaceae; genus Mycobacterium. The sequence goes on along the minus strand of NZ_VYIK01000010.1, from coordinate 69,103 downwards.
AAAACGGCGGCGCGTCGGGACCGGCATACGTGATCGGGGAGGCGGCGCGAAAGGCCGCGGCGCTGTCGGCCCGGGACAGCTTGAACACGTACCTGGCCAGCATCGGCGCCATCATGGGGTGCATCGCCGCGTCGGTCCGGGTGAAATCGTAGACGCCGTAGAACGGCACCGCTGCCCGCACGCTGGTGTCGGCACTTTCGAAGCCCGGCTGAAACGTCGGATCATTCGCCGTAAGAGCGGCCAACGAGCTCAGGTGACCCCCCGCCGACCCGCCGGTGATCGCCACCCAGTCCGGGTCACCGCCGTACCCGGCGATGTGCTCCTTGACCCACACCAACGCCCGTTTGACATCGACGATGTGATCGGGCCAGGTTGAGCGCGGGCTGAGCCGGTAGTTGATCGCCACACATACCCAACCCGACTCGGCCAGATGACTCATCAACGGATACGCCTGTTGACGTTTGCTGCCCACCATCCACGCACCGCCGGGCACCTGGAGCAAAACCGGCGCCCGGGCATCCCGATCCAGGTCCGGATGTCGCCAGATGTCAAGGAGGTTTCGAGTGCCATACGGGCCGTAGCTGAGGTCGCAGTCGTGGACGTAGTCGCGGTAGACGCGCAACATGCGCACCACCCCGGCCGGCTTCGCGTTGCCGGCGCCCGCCGGGCGCTTCCAAAGATCGTCGGGCTCGGTGCGACGATCGGCTCCCAGCCCGACGTCCAATGCGGCGGTGAGCGGCCCGTCGGCCCGCCGGCCGATGAGGTAAAGACCCAGCAGCCCGAGCCACGACACCGCCGACATCAACCAGGTAAACCGGCGCAGCCGCGTCGACAACCAGCGTGTCATCGCAGCCAGCACCGCCAGGTGCCCGCCGAGCACCGGCAGCGGAAGCTCGGACGCGAACACGCCGAAGCCGAACGCATACATCGACGCATAGCCCCGGTGGGACATCGGGCGGTAGCCGTTGGCCGTGAATGCCGCTGCGGCCAGTGCTCCCAGGACAGCTACCAATCGGCTCAGATGCTTCACGACGGTCACTTAACCATCCGCTCGACCGTGCCATGGAGCGAGGGGGCAGATCGGCCAGCGCACTGCCGATACCTACGCCGACTCCCCGGGTTCGGCGACGATGTGGTACGCGGGGTCAACAATCACCATCGGGCGGTCGCGTTTCTGGCGTGCCTTGCCGGTAACCCGTAGCAGCTGGCCCGGTGCGATGTCGGCGCCGTATCCGCCCCGGAAGACGACGTGGACCTCTCCGCTGTCGTCGCCGACGACGATCCGGCGTAACGTCCGCCGTCGTTTGGTGACGTCCTCGACCTGGCTGACCCGGCCTTCGATGGTGGCACGCCGACCCGGTATCAGACCCCGCACCGGCAGGACCGCGGTCGTCCGCTCCGGGTGCAGGTAAGCGTACGAGCGCTGTTGCTGACCATCCAAAATTCGCGCTTCGAGCATTTGGACTTTCCGCGCGATCCGCTGCTCCCAGCCGTCGGGGAACGCTTCGGCGATCCGCGACTGCACGTCGTAGGGCACGATCGTCGCCGCCGCATCGGGAATCCTGCTGATCGCGCGCGCCATCTTGTCGGCGGTGCGGTCGTGCAGCAACCGACCCAGCAGCGGCGCGTAGGTGGGCCGCGGCAGGAGCACCGTCACATTCGTGTCGGGCTGTTCGTCGCGGGTGCTCGCGACGAGCAGCTGCGCGGCCCGGGTGATCCGCCGGTCCGGACAGTCCACCACACGCAGCGGGGTGTCCATTTCGAAGTGCTCCCAACGTCTTCGCAGCCGCGCCGCAACGTCGGGATCCAGCATGAAATGTACCGCGACCAGTTCGTCGGCTCGCAGCCCTTTTCCGTAGCGCAGCGCCTCGATCACCGAGAGATCCAGTGAGTTGACGAAGACGAAAACCCGGTGGCGAGCGTACTTCACCAATTCCGGTCGATCGGTACGGAACGCCTCGAGAATCGCTGCCTCGGCGCGAAATTCGCGATTGAGCCGCATCAAAGCGAATACCAGCAGAGGAAAGACGACAACCACCAGCCAGGCTCCCTCGGCGAACTTGGCCACCGCCAGGATCCCCACCACGAGCGTCGACATGATCCCTGCGGAGAGATTAATCACCAGCCGGTGTCGCCAGCCGGGTTCGCGATGTGTCAGATGGTGTTTGGTCATGCCGTAGCCGGCCATCGAGAAACCGGTGAACACACCGATCGCATAGAACGGAATCAGTGCGTTGACCGAGCCGCCGGTCACCACCAGCAGTGCCACCGACAGGGCGGTGAGCGTGATGATGCCGTTGGAGAATGCCAGCCGGTGCCCGCGTCTGGTGAGCTGGCGAGGGAGAAAACGGTCCTCCGCGACGAAGCTGGCCAGCGCGGGAAACCCGTTGAAGCTGGTGTTCCCGCCGGTGAACAAGATCGCGGCGGTCGATATCTGCAGCAACAGGAAAAGTGCCTGGCCAAGCACTCCATGACCGAAAATCACCCGGGCGATCTCGGAGAGCATTGACGGGTACTCGCTGATGTGCGGAGTGGCACGGGTCGCATAAGCGAGGTAGGACAAACCGGCCAGCAAGAAACCCAGGATACCGACCATGGTCGTCAACACCCGACGTGCGTTGATGCCTTGAGGCTTGCGAAAGACATTGACTGTATTCGATATTGCCTCGACGCCGGTCAACGAGGAACCGCCGTTGGCGAACGCGCGCAGCACCACCAGGATCGTGGCACCCATCACCAGACCGCTGCCCTGATGAACCGGGACCGCCCCGGTGATGTGCTGCGGGTCATATCTGGGTAATCCCCAAACCAGATGACGCACAACGCCCACCACGATCATCAACGTCATCATGATCACGAACGCATAGGTTGCCACCGCGAAACCTCGTCCTGCTTCTCGAAGTCCGCGCAGATTCGCGTAAGCCATGACGATTACCACGCCCACCGTGATTTCCAGGCTGTAGGGGCCAAGCCGAGTGATCGCCGACACCACCGCCACCGTGCCCGCCGCGGTCTGAACCGCCACGGTGACCACGTAGTCGATCAACAGCGCGGCGGCGGCAATCTGGGCTATCCGGGGGCCGAAGTTGTCCCTGGCCACCACGTAGGACCCACCGGCCTGGGTGTAGGCGATGACGACCTGCCGATACGATGCGCCCACCAACGCCAGGATCAGCAGGATCACCCCGGTGATCGGCAGCAGCAACACAAATGCCGCCAGGCCGGCGTGCGGCAGCAGTTCGATCATGATCTGCTCCGGGCCGTACGCGGTCGAAGAGATAGCGTCTGGTGAAAGCGCCCCCAGCGCAACCCGATTGGACAACTTCTCCGATTTGACGTCCTCGGTGATCAGCGGTCTGCCCAACAACACGCGCTTGACGACGTCGGAGAAAGACACCGGGATGGGCGGTTGGACGGCCGACCGGGTCATCAGTCTGTTACCAGCGCGCCGGCAGCGAGTTCGTCGAACCGCTCGATCGCCTCGTCGTCGTCGGCGTCGATGCCGCGCAGCGGGCCGCGATCGGCCAGGTAACGCTGCGCGTACAGCCGGGCGAGCAGGGCTTTGCGCTCGGCGTGGCGGGTATCACGCTCCCAGGCGGCCTGTTCGGCGAGCAAGGCCCCGGCGTGGACGTCACCCATGAACTGGGCCAGCGGGAACAGTCGCGCTTCGGCGACCCGGCTGTCGAGTTTCGTCCAGGCGGTGATCGCCGCGTCGAGGTCGTCGATGCGCCGGGCCACCAGCCGCGTCGTGTCGTCGTCGTCGGACACCGACACGGCGTCGCGTAGTCGCTCCAGCAGCGGCGCCTGCGCTTGGGTGCGCTCGATTCCGCGGCGCACGTCCAGACACAGAATGTTGTCCGGACCCTCCCAGATTGTGTTGACCTGAGCGTCACGCAACAGCCTTGCCACCGGCCAATTTTCGACGTAGCCATTGCCGCCGTGGATTTCGATCGCGTCCGAGGCCATCGTGATACCCAGCCGGCAGACCTTGAGTTTGGCGACCGGCACGGCGATCCGCTGGCGCACGGGTCGGGGCTGGCGATGATTGGCGAATCCGGTGCAGTCGAAGACCAGCGCCTGGGCGGCCTCGACATCGACGATCATCTCGGCCAGCTTGCGCCGCATCAGCGGCTTGTCGATCAGCGCGCCGCCGAAGGCTCGGCGCCGCTGCGCGTAGCACAGTGACTCCACCAGCGCGCGCCGCGCGTTGCCGACCGCGAACAGCGCGATGCCCAGACGCGCAGCGTTGGTGAGCTCCATCATCCGGCCCAGGCCCTTGCCGTCGTGCACTCCCGCAGCGGCGGGTTCGCCCGCACTGGGATGCTCGGAAAGCAGGAAGGCCTCCGCGTCGACGAACTCCACCTCGCCAGAGGCCACCGATCGGGTGCCGAGCTTGTCTTTCAGCCGGCGGATGCGCACCCCGTTGCGGGTTCCGTCGCGACGGGTGCGCAACACCAGGAAGGTGGCCACGCCGCGGCCCGAGTCGGGGGCCCCCTCGGGCTTGGCCAGCACGACGAACACCTGCCCGTCGCAGTTGGACGCGAACCACTTGAAGCCATTGAGGAGCCACGCGTCGCCGTGCTGGGTCGCCGTCGTCTCCAGCGCGCCGAGATCCGAGCCGCCGGTGCGCTCGGTCAGCAGCTGCGCGGTCTCGCCCTCCCATTCGCCGCTGTCGAACTTGGCCAGCACATGCTCGCGCACATCGGCCGGTGCGTAGGCCGCGACCAAGGACTTGACCATGCCGCCGCCGGTACCCAGTGCGCAGCCCATCCCGATGTCAGCTTGGTTGAGCAGATAGTTGGCCGTGAACAACGGCAGCGACGAATTCAGACCGGCCTGCCGGGCATCGTCTTTGAGCCTCTTGAGCGCGTCGAGCACCGCCCGTTTGGATTCGGTGAACGACGTGGGCTGCACGATCCGGCTGACATCGTGACCCCACCGGTCGTAACGCTCCAGCCGCGGCGGGTTGCGGTCGGTCTCCTCGGCCCACCGCGCCACCGGCCCGCCCATCAACGCGCCGATGCGGGTCAGGTGCGGCGCGACCACGGCCAACTCGTCCGGCTGCAAGTAGTAAGCCATCAGGAATTGCAGGCTCGGGTCGCTGACATACCAGTTGCGCCCCACGGCGCCCTGGTAGTTGTCCGTGCGGTAGCGCTCGGACTTTTCGGGAGTGGCAAACGGTAGCCGATCTACGGCTTCCAGGTCGTAGGAGCTCATGCTGCGACCGTATTACACGACGCTACTGGTGCAGCCGGTCGGCGGCCGCGGCGACGCGCTCGTCGGTGGCGGTCAGCGCCACTCGGACATGGCGAGCGCCACGGGGGCCGTAGAACTCCCCTGGGGCGACCAGGATGCCGCGGTCTGCCAGCCAGGCGACGGTGTCGCGGCAAGGCTCACCGCGGGTCACCCACAAATACAGCCCGGCTTCGGAATGGTCGACGGTGAAACCGGCCGTCCGGAACGCGGTCAACAACAGCTCACGCCGTCGCCGGTAGCGATCGCGTTGCTCGTGTATGTGCGCATCGTCGTCGAGAGCGGCGACCATGGCCGCCTGCACCGGGGTGGGCACCATCATTCCGGCGTGCTTGCGCACCGCCAACAGCTCGGCGACCACGCGCGGATCACCGGCGACGAAACCGGCCCGGTAGCCGGCCAGCGAGGAACTCTTCGACAGTGAGTGCAGCGCCAGCAGGCCGGTGTGGTCGCCGCCGCAGACCGACGGATGCAGGATCGACAGCGGCTCGGCGTCCCACCCCAGGCCCAGGTAGCACTCGTCGCAGGCCACCACAGTGCCCCGGTCCCGCGCCCAGGCCGCGACCTTGCGCAGGTGCTCGGCGCCCAGCACCTGTCCGCTCGGGTTGCCCGGCGAGTTGAGGAAGACCAGCGCCGGCGACTGGGGGCCAAGCTGAGTCAACGAGTCGGCACGCAACACCTGGGCGCCGGCGAGCCGGGCGCCCACCTCGTAGGTGGGATACGCCAATTCGGGCACGACGACCAGATCCTCGGCACCCAGCCCCAGCAGGGTGGGCAACCAGGCGATGAGTTCCTTGGTCCCGATGACGGGCAACACCGCTGTCTCGGTGAGACCGGTGACACCGAAACGCCGCGCCAACGCGCTGACCACCGCTTCGCGCAACCGTGCTGTGCCGGCGGTGCTGGGGTATCCCGACGCAGCGCCGGCCGCGGCCAGTGCCGCGCGGATCAGCGGCGCCACCGGGTCGACGGGCGTACCGACCGACAGATCGACAATGCCGCCGGGATGAGCCTCGGCCACGGCGCGCGCCTCAGCCAAGGTGTCCCAGGGAAACACCGGCAAAGACGCCGACACCGCCAGCCGGCGGTGCGTGATCCCGGTCAGTCGTCCTCGCCTTGCGGCGGCAGATCCCTGACCACCTGCGGGTCGTTCTCGGTCATGCCGACCTTCGCGGCGCCGCCCGGGGAACCGAGTTCGACGAAGAAGTCCGCATTGATCTGCGTGTAATGGGCCCACTGTTCGGGCACGTCGTCCTCGTAGTAAATCGCCTCGACGGGGCAGACCGGCTCGCAGGCGCCGCAGTCCACGCATTCGTCGGGGTGGATATACAGCATCCGAACACCCTCGTAGATGCAATCGACCGGGCATTCTTCGATGCATGCCTTGTCTTTGACGTCGACGCAAGGTTCGGCGATCGTGTACGTCACGAAGGTCTCCTCCATGTGCTGTTGCGGGTAGCCTGGGCAAGCCGGCACCGAGGCCGGATGCGGTCCGGCGCTGCGGGTCCGTTGGTTACTGATACTAGACGTTGCACATACACCGCAACCACGTCCCCACCCGCGGTGTGCCCAGGCCGAGCGAGCGGTCCCGCACGGCTTGGCACTCACGGCCGCCACCGTCGGCACGCCGCCGGCGAACGGGGCTGTGACGCCGCGAGCTATCAGTCAGGCGTGGTGGACTTTCCAGACTCGCCGACCGCACCGGACGCGCCTGGTGTCGCTATTCCGCCGGCACCGGTCGCGGTCGCCGCCCCGCCTGCGCCGCCGTCGCCACCGACGCCGGCTCCACCGGCCCCGCCATTGCCGAAGTCCCCGGCAGCCCCGCCGTTGCCACCTGCCACCCCGGCCTCGGTGCTGTTCCAGCCGGCACCGCCGTCGCCGAACAACAGCCCGCCGGCGCCACCATCGGGATGCGCCGCCGTTCCCGCTGCCCCGTCACCGATCAGAAACTGCCCGGACACCTGGTTGATCACGCCGTCGACCGTCTCACCCAACGGGCTCTTGATCCAGTCCTGCACGGCGCTGTTCATCGACTCGTACACGGACAACTCGACGCCGGACGGATCCGACGGCGAAAGCGGAGGCGCCAACTCTGACGCGGCCGCCCCGTGATCAGCAGCTCCGGTTCCCAGACCGAGGTTCGCCAGATCCGCGGCGAGAGCGGTGAACGTCGCATCCCACTGCGCGGGATCGACGAGGCCGTCCCAGCCGACGGTGCCCGCCCCCGCGGCCATGGCCGGCGCCGCCCAGGCGGCCGGATCGAGCAGGTCGATGATCCAGTCGAATTCGCTGGCCGTCGCCGCCGGCGCGGTGGCCAACGGAGTCGCCCCGAGGGCCAGCAACGCCCCCGCAGCCGCGGCGCCCAGCACCCGGCGACCACACCGGCATTTCGTGCCCGGACCTAATTGCACAGTGTCTTGCGGGCGACTCGAACGAGCAATCTCCCCTCGGCTTTCCCACGAGTAGTCGGCAGTGAAGACACAGGTTGCGCCACGCGCCACCCCGGAATTAAACGCTCTCCAAGCTACTGCAAGCGGTGCGTGCGGTCAAAAGAACCGCCGGCCCGCACCACTCAGGCGGACAGCGGCTCGTAGGTGGTGGTGCGCTGGCGGGCGGGGCGGCCGATGCCGGCGGCGATCGCCACCAACTCCGGCACCGTCTTGGCCGACCCGTGCTCGGAGCCGGCCATCCGGGAGATGGTCTCCTCCATCAGCGTGCCGCCCAGGTCGTTGGCGCCACCGGCGAGCATCACCCGGGTGCGTTGGACTCCCAGCTTGACCCAACTCGTCTGGATGTGCGGAATCCGGCCGTGCAACATGATTCGGGCCAGCGCGTGCACGGCCCGATTGTCGCGATGGCTGGGGCCCGGCCGCGCTCCGCCGGCCAAATACAACGGCGAACTCTGATGCACAAACGGCAGCGGCACGAACTCGGTGAAGCCCCCGGTGCGGTCCTGGATGTCGCGCAACACGTTGAGGTGGCCGACCCAGTGTCGGGGACTGTCGACGTGCCCGTACATCATCGTCGACGACGACCGCAGTCCGACCTCATGCGCAGTCGTCACGATCTTGACCCACAGCGACGTGGGCAGCTTGCCCTTGGTGAGTACCCAGCGGACCTCGTCGTCGAGGATTTCCGCCGCAGTGCCCGGGATGGTATCCAGACCGGCCTCGCGAAGGCTGATCAACCATTCGCGAATACTCAAGCCGCTCTTGGTCACCCCGTTCGCAATCTCCATCGGGGAAAAAGCGTGCACGTGCATCGACGGTACCCGCTCCTTGACGGCACGCACCAAAGCGGCGTAGCCGCCGACCGGCAGTTCGGGGTCGATACCACCTTGCATGCACACTTCGGTGGCCCCCGCCAGGTGCGCTTCCCACGCCCGGTAGGCCACCTCGGCGGTTGACAGCGAATAGGCGTCGGCGTCCCCCTTGCGCTGCGCGAACGCACAGAACCGGCAACCGGTGTAGCAAATGTTGGTGAAATTGATATTGCGGTTCACCACGAACGTCACGTCGTCGCCCACCGCGTCCCGGCGCAATGAATCAGCGAATCGCGCAACGGCATCCAGTGCGGGACCGTCGGCAGTGGCCAGCGCCAGGTATTCGGCGTCCGTGCAGCCGCCCGGATCCCGTTCGGCCGACCGAAGCGCCGCCAGCACGTCGGTTTCGACGCGCTCGGGGGCACGCCCAGCCAGCTCACGCACCTGCGCTCGGATCGAGTCCCAGTCACCGAAAGCACTGTCCAGGTCGCTGCGGGTAGCGCTGTTGCGACCCTCGGTGTCGATCGACGCATTGAGATCTATTCGGCCCGAAGACGTTACGTCGTCGGGTTCTTGCCACGGCATGCCGACCGGATTGCCGGCACGAGCCAATCCGGTGGCCGGGTCGGCCAGCGCTGCAACATGACCGGCAACCCGCGGGTCGATCCATGCCGGACCGGCCAGCACGTACTTAGGCTGCGCGGTCAACCGCTCCACCAGGTCGTAACCGGCTTGGCGGGTGACGGCGGCCAGCTCAGCCACAGCGGGCCAGGGCCGTTCGGGGTTCACATAGTCGGGTGTCAGTGGGGAGACCCCGCCCCAGTCGTCGACACCGGCGGCGATCAGCGTCAGACACTCGGCTGCCGATACCAGGTTGGGCGGCGCCTGGATGCGCAACCCCGGGCCAAGCACCAGGCGTGCGACCGCCACCGTGGCCACGAAGTCGTCGATATCGGCGTCGGGCGCGGCCGCCATAGCGGTGTGCTCCTTAGCGCGGAAGTTCTGCACGATCACTTCCTGGATATGCCCGAACTCTTTGTGCAACTTTCTGATTGCGTGTAATGTCTCTGCGCGCTCACGCAGTGTTTCGCCGATGCCGACCAAAATCCCGGTGGTGAAGGGGATCGACAACCGGCCGGCGTCGGTCAACGTTCGCAACCGAACCGCAGGATCCTTGTCCGGGCTGCCGAAGTGGGCAAGACCCTTGGTTTCAAACAGCCGCCGCGAGGTCGTTTCGAGCATCATTCCCATCGACGGCGCCACCGGTTTCAGCCACGACAGCTCCGACCAGCTCAGCACGCCGGGATTGAGATGCGGCAGCAAACCGGTTTCCTCGAGCACCCGGATCGCCATCGCCCGCACATACGACAGTGTCGAGTCGTAGCCCCGTTCGTCGAGCCACCGACGCGCCTGGGGCCACCGATCCTCGGGCCGGTCACCGAGAGTGAACAATGCTTCCTTGCAGCCGAGTTCGCCGCCACGGCGGGCGATATCCAGAATTTCGTCGGGCTCCAGATAGAGGCCGGCGCCACGGGCGAGCAACTTGGCGGGCACGGTGGCGAACGTGCAGTAGTGGCAGTTGTCACGGCACAGGTGGGTGACCGGGATGAACACCTTGCGTGAATAGCTGACCGGCAGCCGGCCGCTGGGGCCACGCCGCCCCTCCGACTGCAGACCCGCATCACGCACTCCCGCCGCGCTGCGACACAAGTCGGTCAGATCCCTACCCCGGGCCGTCATCGCGATCGCGGCCTCGTCGACGTTCAACACCACCCCGTCGCGGGCCCGTCGCAATACGCGGCGCAGCGCGGCCGAGTTGAATTTCGACGGCACCGTCGGGCTGAGTAGGTCCTGGCCGAATCTCATCGGCGGGTCCGCACAACCCGAAACCTCCGCGCGTGCCATACGCGCAACAGTAGCGCCACACCGCGCCGCCCAGAATCCCCGGCCATCACGGTCGCCGCTTTGCCGCGACATCGCGCCGTGAACTGCGCACCGGCGCGGCGAAGCAGTTAGGCTCACTGCCTGACGTGCATAGTCGAGGAGTCGTTATGGACGTTTTTGCCCGGTCACTGCCTACCGCGGTGAGCGCGGTCGTCAGTGCCGCCGTCGTTGTGCTGACACCGTCGGCGACGCCCACCCTCGCGACTACCGCCGACCCGGCGGCACTTCGACTGACCTCGGCGGCCCAACTACCCGGGCCGGATCTGCCGGACCCGACACCGGCCGTGCTCACGCCCGCACCGGACGAGGTCACCGCCGCGGTCCTTACCGCCGGGTCTGTCGGCGCAGACATCGGCGCCGACATCGAGGCCTTCTACAACGCGGTCGAACCGTGGATGGCCTACGGGGTCAACCTGGAGTCCTGGGCGGTTGGCTGGGTGCCGCTCGCCGGGCTGCTGGCACCGCAGCTGCTGTTCTTCTACGACCTCGACGAGCCGATCCTGCAGAGCCTGGTGTTTAACACCGCCGACTTGCTCAGCGGGACCGTCGATCTCGCCCAGGCACTCAACAACGTCGGCACAGCAGCCACCGACGCCTTCGACACCTTCGCCACCACCGAGGCCGACTGGGTGAACAGCCTGCTGCCGCCGGCCCCGCCCGCGGCCGTGGACCCCGGCGGGCTAGCCGACATCGGAGCCTTGTTCGGTCTCCTCCCCTGAGTGCGGAGACCGACGCCGCCACAGCACCCACACCGGCAGCCCCACGCCCAGAGCCAACAGCAGAATCGCGCGGTATCCCGGCCCGCCACAGGTCATAGCCAAGATACAATCGTCACCGGGACCGCCCAACGACATCACCGCGATCGTCACCAACCAGGTCCACAGCGGCAGGGCGGCCACCCGGGCCGATTTCGTCCACGCCCCGGCCGCCCACACCAGGGCGGCATTGAGCAGACCGCTGATCAACGCGCTGACCGGAAAGGGAACCGAACCGATATAGGCGGGTAGCAGCAGGGCGCCGACCACTGCCGAGAGAATCCCGTCGACGGCCAGTAACGTCACGACGACGATCCGCATCACCGGATCGGCCGCACCGGTCTTGCTGACAGTCGAGTCCATCCGAATTCCTTCCGCGGCAGCCTCGTTGGGCAGCCTACCGGGCCACACCGGCTAGCCGAGGTCGAGTCCGGCGAGCAGGTCGCTCTCCCAACCGCGCTCGTCGCGGGATCCCGGCGTGCCGGCGGCCAGAACGTAATGCTCCCGGCCCAGGATGGGCACGGCGACGTTGTTGGACAGGGCGCACGCCCGTCCGGTCGGTCCGACGACGATCTGGGTGGCATGCGCGGCAAGTGCCACCCGCTTGGCCGGCAACGCGTGCTCGGCGTCGATGACGGCGTCGACCTGATCGTCGGAATAGACCTTCACCCCGGGCTCAGCGCCGCCCGGCGGCAGCACCCACCCGGGCCGCAGGTCGCCGGGGCCCAGCGCGTTGCGCCCCGCCGCGATCGCGCTCCCGGCCGTCACCGTCCAGTAGAACTTGGGCACCGTCCACGGCGCACCCGGGTAGCCGTCGCCGCCCGCGGCCGCGACCGCGGCGGTGGTGACGGTGTGGGCGCGAATGTGGTCGGGATGCCCATAACCGCCGACGGGGTCGTAGGTCACCACGACGTGCGGGCGTAACCGGCGGATGAGCGCGACCAGCGCACCCACCGCCTCATCTTCGTCGGCGTCGATGAAGCGGGTCTGACGGCGGGGTGGCGTCCCGGCCATGCCGGAATCCCGCCAGCGTCCCGCGCCGCCAAGGAAGGTCGGCTCGCCGACGCCCAGCGCCCGCAGCGCAACGGTCAGCTCACCGATGCGGTAACCGCCGAGTTGATCGGCGTGCTCGACGCCCAGCAGCGCCCAGCGGTCGCCGATGACCTCGCCCTCCTCGCCCAGCGTGCAGGTGACCACCTGCACCTGCGCGCCCCGCGCAGTGTAGTGCGCAATGGTGGCGCCGTTGCTCAAACTCTCGTCGTCGGGATGCGCGTGCACGAACATCAGCCGGGGCGTCTCCAGCATGGTGGTACCCTACCGACCCCCTGGTGGTGCCGCCGGGTGCCAACACAGCGCTACCGACGGACCGGCTCAGCCACCCACGATGGGAAAGACCGAGTTGCCTACTATTGGCCAATGGCCCAACAGGTCGCGGTCCGGCCCCGCCGGCGAGGCAAAGAACTCGAGCATGCGTTGTACGACGCCGCTCTGGCTGAACTGGCCGACGTGGGGTACGCCGGGCTGACTATGGAAAGGATCGCGGCGCGTGCCCACACCGGCAAGGCCGCGCTGTATCGGCGGTGGTCCAGCAAGCGCTCCCTGATCCGGGACGCCTTAGAGTATGCGCTGCCGGCAATTCCGGAGCCGTGCAACAGCCGATCGGCGCGGGAAAACCTGCTCGCGGTGTTCACTGCGCACTGCGATGTGCTGGCCGGCAAAACCGCGTTCCCGGGTCTGGCCATCATCGCCCAGCTCATCCACGCGCCCGAACTGCGCGCCATCTTCGCCGACGCCGTGGTGGCCCCGCGCCTTCGGATCATCGAGTCGATCCTGTGCGCCGGCGCACGCGATGGCGAGATCAAGTCCGACATGCTCGGCCCGCTGGCCGCCCGGGTGGGACCAGCATTGATCAACCAGCACCTGATGCTCACCGGCGCTCCTCCCAGCAAGCACGACCTGATCCGCATCGTCGACACCGTCATCCCCCCGGCGTCCGCTACCGGCACGTCTTGCTGAGGGCACCACGGCTACCGTCGGTCGCGACCGGGTCTTTTCTGCCGCCGCCTGCAGCGAAAACGAGTGCCGGGCGGCGCGCAGCATAGTACACTGCGGCATCCGGTGGATGCTCGCCCCGCACTGCGAACATCGCGTATCCGTCGGGTGCGGCTGAAGAAAGGACGACCGGTGGAGCATGCGACCCGTCATCGACTGAGCGTCCTGACCATCGGGCTGGGCATCGGGGTGGCGCTGGGAGGCAGCCCGGCGATCGCTTCAGCCGAGCCCGCTCCCGCGCCGGTGCCGGCATCGTCGTGGATCGATCAACTCGGAGGCCCGCCGGATCCGGCAGCGACGACATCGGCGATGGACATGCAAGTCTCCGTCGACGGGATGGATTTGTTTCCGACGACCGACAACACCGCCACGGCCACCTCGGGCGCCGACAACCTCGCGATCGCCATCGGCGACGGCGCCAACGCCCAGGCCACGGGCGGAACTTTTCTGCTCGCGGTCGCCGACGGCCCCGGCAGCAAAGCCGTCGCGGGGTTGGCCAGCTTCTTTCCTCAAGTCCTCGATGTCGCGATCGCTCACGGCACCGACAGCACCGCCGGCGCCGGGTTGGGCGGCGGCTTCGACGTCTCGATCGCCAACGGCGCCCACAGTCTCGCCGACACCGGATTGGTCGGTTTCTTCGATGACGCCTTCGCCGACGGCACCAACAGCATCGCCGGCGCCGGAACGAAAGGCGACTTCGACCTGGCCACCGCCATCGGCACCGGTAGCGACGCCAGGGTCGGCATCGGCGGCAACGTCAACATCGGTTCCGCCATCGGCACCGACAGCCACACCGTGGTCGCGGCGGGCCACGCTGATCTGGCCTCCGCCATCGGCACCAACAGCAGCGCCAGCGCCGGCATCGGCACCGGCGACCTGGCCTCCGCGATCGGCCCCGACAGCGACGCGAACGCCGACGGCGTCCTGGAAACCGCATTCGCCAACTTCGCCCACAGCGACGCCACCGCCCAGGGCGGCATCCTCGACTCCGCCACCGCCAACGGCGCCGGCGAGGCCACAGCCGGCGACGGCACCGGCGACTTCGCCTGGATCGCCAACATCGGCAGCGCTCTCGACAAGGCCGTCGCGGGCGGCACCAGCACCACCCTCCTGGGCAACTTCGACATCGCCACGATCCTGGGTGCCGGCAGCACCGCGCTGGCCGGCTCCGGTCTCACCACAGCCGGCAACCTCGACCTCGCCGGCGCCCTGGGCGACATGCTCACCGCTAACGCCACCGGCGCCGACTTCCTGGTCGATTTTCCGATCAACCTCCTGTCGTTGCTCTAAGGCCGGCCCGCCCGGCCGTCACTGCGAGGCTTTCATCCACTGGCCGGCGTCGCCGACGATGCCGACGGGCACGGCACCGGACAGGCTGACGTTGAGCACACTCGGCCCGGCCGCGACGATCGTGGTGTCCTGCAGGATCGGCAGCACCGTCGACATGTTCCACAGCCGCGGCTCGACCGCCTTGATCACGTCGTCGATATTCTTGGTGCCCTGCAGCGCGGCATCGATGTTGGACTGGATGCTGCGATCGCAGATCCCGGTCAGGTTCGACGGCGCCTGCACCAGCGCACCCGGCTCCACGGCACGGCCCGGTGTTGTGGGCGTCTGCGGCGTGGGAGCCGAAGTCACCGCGGATGTCGGGGCCCGCCCGGCGGCCGACGTCGGCGCGCCAACCGGCGCACCCGACGTGGGCACCGGTGTCGCCTCCAGCGCCGGGCAGCCGTATCGCGAGGCCAACACGGTCGCCAAACTCCCCCCGGCCTGGTGCCACCCCACAATCGCATCCACCCGGTCGTTGACCAGCGCGTCGCGGTAGAGGACCACCGGATCCAATGCCAGCACGGTCGCGGCGATCCCGACTGCGCGCAACTGGTCAGCCGCGGTGTTGGCCACCGCAACCGACGTCGGGTCGTTGGCGGCCACCCCGATAGCCAGCGAAAGCTGCTTGCCGTCCTTGCTGACCCGGCCACGGGTGCCCTCCGGCGGCCCGCTGCCCACCGGGGCGGTCGGCGGATCGGCGGCCGACGGCGGGGTGTCCTTCTCGACCTGATAACCCGAGTCCTGCAGCAACCCCAGCGCCGCCGTCCGGCTCATCGCCGCCGGCGCCGTCGGCTCGTAGCCGGGGTCGCTGGGTGAGCGGATCTGCGCCTGATCCAGTTGGACGGTGTTGTCGCTACCGGCGCCGACGGCCGCCAGCAAGTCGACGTCGAGCAGACCCAGAATCGCCCTGCGCACCTGCACGTCAGCCAGCTTGGGCACATTCGCGCGCAGCGTGAGCTCCATGATCCGGGGGGTCATGATCCGGGCGGTCCGCACTTCCGGGATCGCCGAGAGCTGCGCGAACGCGGTCGACCCGCCATGCACCTGAGCCACCTGGGTGTCGCCGTTGCGGATCGAGTCGGCCAGCGCGGCCGGTGCGCCCGCCCGCCGGAACAGGAGCAAATCCGGTTTGGCCGGCGGTCCCCAGAACCGGTCGTTGCGGGCGAGCAGGATCTCGTCACGCTGCGGGTCGATGGTCTCCACCCGGAACTGCCCGCCGGTAACCGGCAGCGCGCGGGCCAGCCCGGCCGGGAAGCCACCCGGGACATCCTTGACGATGTGCGCCGGCAGGATGTTGTTGAACAGCTCCCGCCAGGCCGGATACGGCTGGGAGAACGTGACGACCGCCTGCTTGCCGCCGTCGACCGACTGCACGCCGGTGATCAGGTCGTAGCCGGCCGGGTCGACCACGCCGGGTTGGCTGACCATCTGGCGCCACAGATACCACAAGTCGTCGGCGGCGATCGGCGCGTTGTCGGTCCACTGCGCCTCCGGCCGGATTTTGTAGGTCACCGTGAACGGGTTGTCGTTGGTCACTTCGGCGGACACCAGAAGCGTCGAGTCCATCTCCCAGCGCGACCCGGTGGGGGTGTCGGGGTCAGGTACCGGCCGAAACGCGCTGGGCAGCACCAGCGCGCTGATCGCGGCGTTGACCGGTGACAGATCCGACAGCAGGTGCGGGTTGAAACCGGCGCCAATCGAGTCGATGCCCATGATGATCTGGGTGATCCGCGGCGGCGGGGGCGGCGCGACCTTGGAGGTCTCGGTGCTTTGCGGCGCCGGCGGCGGGTTGACCGTGCAACCCGCCAGCATCAGCGCCGACGCCAGCACGCCGGTGCGAATCCAGACACGGCGAGCTGATGCGGGCACGCGCAACAGGGTATCGAGAGCCGCTTCCGGTGAGCCCGGGTGTCGTCGATCCGGCGTGGCGGGCGCACCGGGTCGCGAGATCGCGGCGTCAGCCGGCTGCGCAGCGCGCCGCCGGCGCGATCCGGCTGTCAGGCAGCACAGCGCTGCGGCCCTGACGTTCACCGGGGGCGGCTGCGTACCAGGGTCGGCCACCAGAACCATGGCCCCAGGATTCGAACGATGGACGGCACGATGAACGACCGCACCACCAGCGTGTCGAGCAGCAGTCCGATGCAGACGGTCGATCCCACCTGCCCGATCGTTCGCAGATCGCTGGTGAGCATGGCCAGCATCGTGAACGCGAACACCAGGCCCGCCGACGTCACCACCCCGCCGGTGCTTCCGAGCGCCCGGATCAGACCGGTGTGCAACCCGGCGTGGATCTCCTCTTTGACCCGGGCGATCAGCAGCAGGTTGTAGTCCGAACCGACCGCGACCAGGATGATGAACGTCAGCGGCAACACCAGCCAGTGCAGATGCAGGCCGATGAGATGCTGCCAGACGAGTACGGACAGCCCGAACGCCCCGGCGTAGGAAAACGCTACTGTGCCGGGAATGACCAAGGCCGCCACCAGACTTCGGGTGATGAACATCATGATCAAAAAGATCAGGATCAAGGCGGCGATCGCGGCGATGAGCAGATCGGCGGCGGCGTATTCCTTGATGTCCTTGTCGGTCGATCCGGAGCCGCCGAGATAGATTCGCGCGCCGGCCAACGAGGTCTCTTTCAAGATCGTGGTGATCGCCCGGGGGAACTGCTCGACGTGTTCCACACCTTCGGGTCCCATGGCGTCGCCTTCGTGAGTGACGATGAACCGGGCCGCTTTGCCGTCGGGTGACATCATCAATTTCATGCCGGTCTTGAGGTCTTCGTTGTCGAAAGCCTCGTGGGGAATGTAGAAGTAGTCGTCGCTGCGCGACTTGTCGAAGTCGTTGCCGACGTTGATCTGATCGTCGAAGGTCTGCTCGGTCTGGATGGACTGAAGGTCCGCGGAGCCGTAGCTGTTGACCAACTTCGACTGGAGGGCCTCGGTATCATCGGCCGTGGCTTTCAGCTGCGCAATGATCTGCGGCAATATCTTGTCGATCTCCTCGAGGGACAGTTTGGCGTGGTTGATATCTTCCGCCAACTTGTCGATGTTGTCGACCGTGTCGAAGACCGATCTGAACGTCCAGCAGATAGGAATATCGAAGCAGTGCTTCTCCCAGTAAAAGTAACTCTTGATCGGCCGGAAGAAATCGTCGAGGTTTGAGACTTCCTCGTTGATGGACTCGGTGACTCGCTGCAGGTCCTCAACGGTGAGTACGGTTTGGTGCAATTCATCGGACATCCTCTGGAAGAAGAAAACCTCTTTCCGCAACACTTCGACGGAATGCGCCTGGATCTCCGCCTGTTGGTCGGTATTCAAATTTTGCTCGACGTTAAACGGAAGCTGCTGGCCGTTGCCGCTGCCTTGTGTGGTGAACAAATAGGGAATGCTGGCGTGCTCGAGTGCGTGACCCAAAGGCCTGGTGATGCTTTGCACCATCGCCACGCCGGGCAGGCGAATGAGAGCTTTGGCGACCCGGTCCAGCGTGATGAAATCGGCCGAGTTGCGCATGTCGTGATCGGTTTCGACCATCAGCATCTCGGAGAAGAGTTTGCTCCTGGAGAAATGTCGGTCGGCTGCGGCGAAGCCCAGATTGGCCGGGGCGTCGCGCGGCTGATATTGGCGATCGTCGTAGTTCTGCCGGTAGGTCGGCACGAAGATCGCCCCGAGCATCACGACGGCCGAGCTGGCGGCCAGGATCGGCACCGGCCACCGCACCACACTCGCACCGATGCGCCGGTAGAGGTGGGCCTTGGCGGCCTGTCGCGGTTCGAACATCCCGAACAGGCTGCCCACGGTCAAGATCGCCGGGCCCAGCGTCATCGCTGCGGCGATGGTGAACAGCATGCTGATGGCAACGGCCGGACCCATGGTGTGGAAGTAGTTGAGCCGCGCGAAAGTCAGGCAGAAGGCGGCCCCGGCGATCGTCAGGCCCGAGCCCACGACGATGGGGGCTATCCCCCGGTAGGCGGTGTAGAAGGCGTCCTCCCGGCTGTCGCCGGCCTGGCGCGCCTCGTGATAGCGGCCCATCAAAAAGATGCCGTAATCCGTGCCCGCCCCCAGCGTCAGCGCGGTCACGATGTTCACCGCGAACGACGACAGCTCGATGTAGCCGAAATGCCCGAGGGTCGCGACAACCCCCCGGGCAACTTGCAGCTCGATGAGGACGCCGAGCAGGGGCACCAACAGGGTCGACGGGCGGCGGTAGACCAGCAGCAGCATCACGATGATGAGCCCGATCGTGACGATCGTGACGTTGTTCAGGCTGGAATTGGCGATGGCGAGGGTGTCGGAAGCCAGCGGGGCCGCGCCGCTGACGTAGACCTTCAACCCGGGTGGCGGGGTGTCTGCGGCGACAATCGCGCGGACGGCGGCCACGGATTCGTTGGCTTTGATCTGACCGATGTCGCCGGCCAGACGAAGCAGCACATAGGCCGATCGACCGTCGAGGCTCTGCGCCCCGGCCGCGGTGAACGGTTTGCCCCACAGATCCATCACGTATTGCACGTGCTGGGTGTCGTGCTCGAGCCGGCGGATCAGACCGTCGTAATACTCGTGGTCGGCGACGACCAACAGGCGGTTGGCCTCCAACACGATCATGGCCAGGCTGGTTGAGTCGGACTCGCGGAACTTCGCGCCGATAGCCAACATCGACCGCTGTGAGGGCGCGTAATGCGGCACCATCGGCCCGGCCAGCTCCGCCGCGACGTCTTCCACTTTCGGCATGAAGGTGTTCGTCGTTACGGCGAGCAGGCCCCAGAAGACGATGATCGGGATCGCGAGGACACGGACCATTCTGGGAATGACGGGGCGTTTCACCTGCTCTGCCCGATGCTCGCTCATGCCGACTTCACTCTGCACTCGACGTCGGCGTCCTCGTGGGTAGTCCAATGTTCATCGCGGACTACACCGTCCACCAACATCCGGCAACCCACCTGTCCACCGTGGACGTGCACCGACACGCTGCCGGAAACCACCGTGAGCGTGGTCGTCTCCGTGTGGGACCACGGCAACGTCGTGACATCAACCTGGTGTGGATGGCCGTCGATGTCGATGTAGACCAGCTTGCCGCCGGTTCCCGCGGAGCCGAACACCTCGTAGGTGAGCCGTTTGGGATTGAACTCCTCGGGTGCCTGCGGACCATTGACAGTGATGACCGGCGCCGGAGCGGAGAACTGATGCACCTTCCACATCCCCAGCAGGCCGAGGCCGATTGCAACGACGGTCACCAGCGGCATCCAGGTTCGCGCCAGCAGAGTCCTGCCGACCGAACGAGGGCTCACTCGATCACCTTCTTCGAATCCGTTCTCGGGCATCGCGTCTTGCCGCGCGGCCCGGACTCCCGACTATATATCAACTCTCTTGAGAAGTAACCGACACGGTCCTTGCTCCACTAGGACCTCAATAGGCCCTCAATAGGTCCCGAAGGCGCTTTTTCAGCCCCGCACTGCTGATCAGGCGAAAGGCCAGGTTCACCGACGCCAGCATGGGAATGACCCCGAGAAATGTCCGCTCGGACGGCGTTGCCCCGTGCAAATGGTAGAGGCTGCCACACACATAAAAAAATCCCAGCATGAACAACGTGCCGGGGGCGCACAATGCCATCGGAGCACTGCGATCGGCAATGATCTGCTGCGCATAGGCCAGTTCATCTCCTGAGAGTGGTTGGCGCTTGCGTAATTTCTTGATGATGACAAAGGCGCTGTCAAGCTCCTCACTGATCGGGAGAGGCGCCCGATTGAGCAACCGCTGGATGTAGAACGATGCAATGGCGGCGCACAGCAATACCAGGCAAAAAGCGATTATCGTCAGCACCCCCCACAAACCCGGTTCCACCATTGCGCTCCTTCGCTCGGCTATCCAACCTGGCTTCACGCTAACCCGTTGGCCCGCCGCGGACCTTGGCCCGCGCGCGACTGCGCGCCCGGGCCGTGGCCTGCAGTTCCACCTTGCGAACCCGCACCACCTCCGGGGTCACCTCGACACACTCATCGGGCGCGCAGAACTCCATCGCCTGCTCGAGGTCCAGTCGGATCGGCTTGGCCAGCGTCTCGAGGACGTCGGCGGTCGACGAGCGCATGTTGGTCAGCTTCTTCTCCCGGGTCACGTTGACGTCGAGGTCCTCCGGACGCGGGTTGACTCCGACCACCATGCCCTCGTAGGTGTCCTGTCCCGGCTCGACGAAGAACTGCCCACGGTCGGCCAGCGCGATCAGCGCAAACGCCGTGACGGTGCCCGACCGGTCGGATACCAGCGACCCGGTGTGACGCGCCCGGATCGCTCCGGCCCACGGCGCATACCCGTCGAACACCGCATGACCGATGCCGGTGCCGCGCGTCTCGGTCAAAAAGTCGGTGCGCCAGCCGATCAGCCCCCGGCTGGGCACCGAGAACTCCATCCGCACCCAGCCGGCGGCGTGGTTGGCCATCTCGACCATGCGTCCCTTGCGGGCGGCCATCAGCTGGGTGATCGTGCCGACGTAGTCCTCGGGGCAGTCTATGGTCAGCGCCTCGAACGGCTCGTGCAGCGTGCCGTCGATGGTCTTGGTGACCACCTGCGGCTTGCCGACCGTCAGCTCGAATCCTTCCCGGCGCATCTGCTCGACCAGCACCGCCAGTGCCAGCTCGCCGCGGCCCTGGACCTCCCAGGCATCGGGGCGGCCGAGGTCGAGCACCCGGATCGACACGTTGCCGACCAGCTCGGCGTCCAACCGCGCCTTGACCATCCGCGCGGTCAGTTTGTGGCCGGGCACCTTGCCCGCCAGCGGCGAGGTATTGGTGCCGATCGTCACCGAGATCGCCGGCTCGTCGACGCGGATCCTCGGCAGCGCTTGCGGATTGGCAAGATCGGCGAGCGTGTCGCCGATCATGATCTCGCCGATGCCGGCGACCACGACGATGTCGCCGGCGACGGCCTCCTCGGTCGGTGAGCGCCCGACTCCCTCGGTCGCCAGCAGTTCGGTGATCCTGGCGGTGACGACGGTCTCCTGGCCGTCGACCTCACGCA
This sequence comes from Mycobacterium sp., assembly GCF_008709575.1. GTDB lineage: Bacteria > Actinomycetota > Actinomycetes > Mycobacteriales > Mycobacteriaceae > Mycobacterium. The sequence continues at coordinate 47,504 of NZ_VYIK01000010.1, read as the reverse complement.
GCCAGGCCACCTGCTGGCCTTTGTGCAGCCGGCCGTTGTAGATGCGGACCAGCGCGAGCCGGCCCAAGAACGCCGACGCGTCCAGGTTGGTCACCAACGCCTGCAGCGCCGCATCCGGATCGCCGCCGGGAGGCGGAATGTGGTGCAGCAGAGCGTCGAACAGCGGGTCGAGGTTGTCGCCGGCGGGCACCTGGCCGTTCTGGGGCGCCACGGTGCTGGCGACCCCGGCTCGCCCGGACGCGTACAGGGTCGGCAGGCCGAGGGCTGCTTCGGCGGCCCTGGCCGCCTCGTCGTCGAGATCGCCGGCGATGTCGAGCAACAAGTCGTGGCTGGCCTCGACGACCTCGGCGATGCGGGCGTCGGGCCGGTCGGTTTTGTTGACGACGAGGATCACCGGCAGGTGCGCGGCCAGCGCCTTGCGCAGTACGAACCGGGTCTGCGGCAGCGGACCCTCGGAGGCATCGACCAAGAGCAGCACCCCGTCGACCATCGACAACCCACGTTCCACCTCACCACCGAAGTCGGCGTGGCCCGGGGTGTCGACGACGTTGATCACCGTGACGGTGCCATCGGGGTGGCGGCGGTGCACGGCGGTATTTTTGGCCAGGATCGTGATGCCCTTTTCGCGCTCCAGATCCCCGGTGTCGAGCACCCGCTCGGCGGCCTCGCCGCGCTCCCGCAGCGCGCCCGACTGCCGCAGCATGGCGTCGACCAGCGTGGTCTTGCCGTGGTCGACATGCGCGACGATGGCGACGTTACGAAAATCCACCCGGCGATTCTGCCAGCGCCGGCCCGTGATCGCGAAAACGACCGGCCGACGGGGGTTCAGCGGGTGTTCAGCGCCCGGGTCAGTGCGGGCACCCAGCCCCGGTCGGCCGGCACCCAGTCCAGTTCGGCCAGCTCGGCCGCCGTCACCCAGCGCAGCTCACGGTGGTCGTGCGGGCGGGGTTCGCCGAGCAGCAACCGGGCGTGGTAGGCCCGCAGCGTGGTCGTGGTGTTCAGCTCGATGTCGTCGCCGAGGCGCTCGCCGACGGCGACGACGACGCCCAGTTCCTCGGCCAGCTCGCGGGCCAGCGCAGCGGGCTCGGATTCACCGGGTGCGACCTTGCCGCCGGGCAACTCCCAGCGCCCCGCCAGCTCCGAGGGCCGCCGGCGCTGCGCCACCAGCACCATGGCATCGGCGATGACCGCTCCGGCAACGACGATCTGGTTCGGCACGACGAGACGCTATACCGTCGGAGTATGGCTGTGTTAACCGATGAGCAAGTCGACGCCGCACTGCCCGAACTCAACGGGTGGCAGCGTGCCGACGGCGCATTGCGCCGCTCGATCAAGTTTCCGTCATTTCTCGCCGGCATCGATGCGGTACGCCGAGTAGCCGAGCACGCCGAATCCAAGGACCACCACCCAGACATCGACATCCGTTGGCGAACGGTGACCTTCGCGTTGGTGACCCACTCCGAAGGCGGCATCACGGACAAGGATGTGGCGATGGCGCGCGATATCGACAGGATCATCGGGGACTAACGACACCGGCCGGGCGTTTCCCCGACGCCGCGATCCAGGCCAGGGTCGCCAGCGTGGCCACGATGTAGACCAGCCCGCCCCAGGCCAGATACCACGGACGATCGCTTTGCCAGATTGTCGGCTGCGCGAAACTGAGCAACCACGGAACGCCGACGAGGGTCAACGCCAGCCAGCCCCCGCCGAGGACCTGTGCGCCGCGGCGATGGCGCAGCGGCCCGTGAATCAACCACATCATCAACGGCACCAACCACACCCAGTGATGCGTCCACGAAATCGGCGATAGCAGAAGGCCGAACAATTCGACCACCAGCAGCTGGCCCAGCCGGTCCGGCGTCCCGCCGCCCAATGCCCGCCACGCCAGGAGTGCCAGTATCGCGGCAACCGCGATCGTGGCCAGGACCGGCGGGCCGTAGCCGGCATCGTGACCGACGATCCGCGAGATTCCGCCGCGCACGGATTGGTTGAACGAGGTGCTGATCGGACCGACCCGGTGCGGGTCACCTATCAGCCTGGTGAAGTAGTAGCGGGTCTGGTCACCGACGACGACTGCCGAGAGCGCAACGGTGGCGCCGAAGACGACGGCCGCGAACAGCGCGGCGGTCCAGCGCCGGGCACCGACGAAATACAGGCCGGTGATCGCCGGGGTCAGCTTCACACCGGCGGCCACGCCGACCAACAGGCCCGACAACCACCACCGGGTGGTGTAGACCGCCCATAGGCCGGCCAACACCAACAGGACGTTGATCTGTCCGTAGTCGAGGGTGCTGCGCAACGGCTCAAGCCAGATCGCGACCGCGGTCCACGCCGCCGCGACCCGGCGGCCCGCACCGGCCGGCACGCCGAGCAGGCGCTGGCTGACCCGAGCCACGCCGTAGAGCGCGGCCATAGTCGCGACCTGCCAGCAGAACGCGACCAGGCCGAAGGGCAGCAGATGCAGGGGGTAGAACACCACCGCTGCGAACGGTGGATAGGTGAACGGCAGCGGGAAATCCGGCGTCTGGTCGGCGTAAACGTAGCTGTAGAGGGTGCCCGGATGGCTGATGGCGGCAGCACCGCCGAGGTAGACGTGCAGATCGACGAAGTTGGCGCCGTTGCGTGCCAGGTAGGTCCAGGCCAGCCGCGCCGTGATGCTCAGGGCCAACAACACCGGGCCGGCAGCGGTCAGCCGAACCGCCCGCCGACGGGTGCCAGGTGCCGCCGGGGCGGCCGCGATCGTGTCTATCTGCTCGACTTTAGCGGCGACCCGGCGCGGCCATGTCGAGCGAGAAAGCGATCCGCGCACGGGATGCGCGGGCGAGGCCGCGGGCCGCGTGCCTGTCACCGCGACCGCTCGGCTGCGTAACGATCGCATAACCGCCACACGTGTCACTTGAGTCACTTTGACATCAGGCGAACTATCGGGTCCGACCTGTTACCGCGATCTTGGGAGAGTCATGCCAACGATTTGGACGTTGTTACGCGCCACCGCCGTCGTGCTCGGAGGGTCGGCAGCGCTATTGGCGGGTGGTTTGTTGGGCACAGCCCACGCCGACCCGGCGCCGCCGATCCCTGCCCCCAACATCGGCCAGCAATTGCTCAACACGGCGGCCAGCGCGCCCCAGATGCTGCAAAGCCTCGCGACCGCCCTGGGCGCGACGCCGCCGGCGCCGGCCACACCGCCCCCGCTGGCCAGTGCCGCGATCCAGATGCCGCAGCTGCCGCAATCCGCAGCCGCCCCGGGCGCCACCTCGGCCGTCCCTGGCGCCCTTCCGGGCGCGACCTCGCTGCTACCCGGCGCCCCGACTCCGGCGGCCGGACCTGCGCAATTGGTGCCGTCGGCGCAACTGGGCCTGCCGCAGGTGCCCTTCCTGCCGGTGCCGCTGCCGCAACAGGTATCGCTGCCCGGCGACCTGGCATCACTTGCCACCGGCGGTATCCCGCTGCCGAGAGGTGCCCAACCGGGCACGACCCCGGCCTCGGCTCCGGGCATGGCACCCGCGACCGGCAACGTGCTGATGGCACCGCTGCTTTCCGCGCTGCCCTGACACTTGCCGGCCAACTTTGTCGGCCGGCAAGTCCCCACCAACGGACCGGGAGAACATCGTGATTCGCACATCGAAGATGGTCAACGGTTTGGCCGCCCTGACCGCCGCGTCAACCGCTGCCCTGGCGCTGTGCCCGACAGCCGTCGGTGATCCGGCGACACCCCAGCCGCTGCCGTCGCTGCAGGTGCCCGGACTGCCGGCACTGACCCAGCTGAGTCCGATCATTCAGCAGTTCACCGCCGATCCCCAGCAGGCGTCGCAGCTGCTAATGGCGGCGGCATCGGCTTTTACCCACAACCCGACAGCCCCCGAAGAATCCAGAAACGTTGCCTCGACGTTGAATCGGTTCGTCCAGGATCCGAACGCGCACATCCCGCCGGTCGGTGTGGTTCCGGGTGCCCAAGCGCACTTGCCCCCCGGCATCGACCCCGCGCATGCGGCCGGGCCCGCACCGGCGTCGGCGCCGGCACCTGCCCTGACGATCGAACCGGCGGCCGCCCCGGCACTGGTTCCCGCCCCGGCGGCCGCGGAGCCCGCCGCACCCGCCGCGGCCCCGGCGAGTGCGGCAGCCAGCCCCGACACCCCGCCTACGCAGGAGTTCCTCTACCCGTCTATCGGCACCGGTTGCCTGGCGGACGGCGGCAATTCCATCGCCACCGCGCTGTCGGTGGCGGGTCCGGCCACGATTCCGACCCCCGGTCCCGGCGCCGGCCAGACCGCCTATGTGTTCACCGCGATCGGCACCCCCGGCCCTGCCGACGTGCAGCGGCTGCCGTTGAACGTCACGTGGGTCAACCTGACCAACGGCAAGTCGGGCACCGCGAGGCTCCAGCCGCAACCCGACATCAACCCCGACGGGCCGACCACGCTGACCGCGATCGTCGACACCGGGTCGGGCAGTATTTTGTCGACGATCTTCGGGCAGGTCACCACCAAGGACAAGCAGTGCCAGTTCATGCCCACCATCGGCTCGACGGTGGTGCCGTAGCGGCGCGTCGACCTCCCGCCGCGCGCTTTCGCAAACGAGCGGCAGCAACCCGGACGTTCAGTAGGCCATGAACAGGATCGCGTCGCGGTCGTAATCCCGCCCGGGATGCGCACTGGCCAGGTGCGCCTGGGCAAGTTGGACCAATTCGTCTTCGTCCTTGCCGACGATGGCCTCGCCGCACGGACAGTTCAGGTGGGTCTTCACCGCGCCGCCCTTCCCTTCATCTGCTTCTTGTAGGACCGCACCTTCTCCAGCGAGCCGGCGTCGACGATATCGGCAACGGAGAGGTGGGTTCCGGCCTTGCCGTATTCTCCGGCCGCCGACCGCCAGCCTCGCGGCGTCACTCCGTACTGCTTGCCCAGCAACGCCAGCAAAATGCGTGCTTTCTGTTCGCCGAAACCCGGTAGCTCCTTGAGCCGCCGCAGCAGCTCCGGCCCGTCCGGCTCGCCGACCGTCCACAACCCGGCCGCATCACCGTTGTACTTGTCGACAATGATCTGCGCCAGCTCCTGAATCCTCCTGGCCATTGAGCTCGGAAACCGATGTACCGCAGGCTTTTCCGAGCACAAGGCGGCGAATTTCTGCGGATCGTGGGCGGCGATCTCGGCAGCGTCGAAACCGCCCATGCGGTCGGCGATCTTCTTCGGACCCGCGAACGCGGTTTCCATCGGTACCTGCTGGTCCAGCAGCATGCCCACCAGCAGTGCGAAGGGGTTGGCCGCCAGCAAGGCGTCGGCGTCGGGTTCTTGCGCGAGCTGCAGCTTCGCCACCCGCTCAGTGTAAGACCGGCCCTACGGCCCGCCGTGGTCCGCCCCGGGACTAACCACTTTTGCGGCGGAATTCCCGGCGGCTCTCCACCGGCCCGTGCGTCCGGGGCGGTTTGGCGCCGCCGTCCTTGTGGTCGGCCCCACCCTCCGACCGCGCATTCTTGCGGTCCAGGGCTTCGCGGAACTTGCGCTTGATCTCGTCCTCCGGCCCGGAGTGGGATGCAGCCATAACAGCAGCCTAGCGCCGTTACCGCAAGCCCGGCGGCAGACCGTAGACGTGCGCAATCGGCATATTCAGCAATACCCGACGATCGGTGACCATCGCCCGGCGGTATTCGTCCCAGTCCGGGTGCTCACCGGCGATATTGCGGTACAAGGTGATCAACGCCTCGACTGTGTCGTCGTCCGGCGCCATAGCCGGCGGTGTGAGCTCCGCCGTGCCCTCGGCGACCGCATACGCCCAGCCGTCATCGGAGCTCACCAAAAGCGACGCCCGCGGGTCCCGGCGCAGGTTGCGCGTCTTGGCCCGCGGCTCGGTGACCGACACCTGCACGGCGTTGCGCCGGGCGTCGAAGTAATACCGCACATTGGACAACTGTGGACGTCCGTCGCGTTTGATGGTGGCCAGCACCCCGAGGGAGTTCCCGCTGATGACGGCGAGCAGCTTGTCGTCGAACACTTGGCGTCCCATGCCGAAAGCCTACGTCGCGGAGTCGGCTCTGGCCCGGCTCGGCTGCCACGACGGCGTGGCGGCTATCGGCCACGTCGGCGGTCTTTAGTCCGGTGCGCTTCTCGGGGTCCGCCGTGCGGCGTTCCTGCGCATCGTCAATGTCAGCGAATTCCGTTAGACGACAATCGATTTAAAATCGCTTTGGATCACCCTGAGCGCCGCTGATCGAGTTCGGCTAATCCTCGGCGCCGTCGAGATAGCGCAGCGCGTCGGCCTTGCCCAGTCCCAACCCACGGGCCACGTCGAGGTATGCCCGGGCCGCAGCGGCCATCGCGGCATCCGACGGGTCCTGGTGGGCGACGAATGTGCCTCGGCGGCCACGGGTTTCGACTATGCGGGCGGCTTCCAGCTCGCGGTAGGCGCGGGCCACGGTATTGACGGCCAGCCCAAGCTCGCCGGCCAGCTCGCGCACGGTCGGCAGCCGGGCGCCGGGCGCTAGCGTGCCGTCCCGGATCGCCCCGATGATGTGCATCCGGAGTTGGTCGAACAGCGGGCGGTCCGGTTGCCGCCCGATCGGTCGCCACTGCGCCAACCGCACGTGCTCAGTATTGCGCAGTGCGGCTATCGTGGTGTGGTGCGGGTAACGGTGCTCAGTGGAGCGGGAATCTCGGCCGAGAGTGGGGTTCCGACGTTTCGCGACGACAAGAACGGGCTGTGGGCCAAGTTCGACCCCTACGAGCTGTCCAGCACGCGCGGTTGGCTGCAAAACCCCGAACGCGTGTGGGGGTGGTATCTGTGGCGCCACTACCTGGTGAGTCGTGTCGAACCCAATGCGGGCCATCGCGCCGTCGCCGCCTGGCAGCAGCATGCCGAGGTCAGCGTCGTCACTCAGAATGTCGATGACCTCCATGAGCGCGCCGGCAGCTCACCGGTGCACCACGTGCACGGCAGTTTGTTCGACTTCCGTTGCGCCACTTGCGGTATACCCTACACCGGCGAGCTGCCGGAGATGTCCGAGCCGGCGCTGGAGGTAGAGCCCCCGACATGCGCGTGTGGCGGGCTGATCCGCCCCGATATCGTGTGGTTCGGCGAACCCCTCCCCCAGGAACCATGGCAGGCCGCGGTCGAGGCCACCGCAGCCGCCGACGTGCTGGTCGTTGTGGGAACTTCCGGCCTGGTGTACCCGGCCGCCGGGCTGCCCGACCTGGCGCTGGCCCGCGGCGCGGTCGTCATCGAGGTCAATCCGGAGCCGACGCCGCTGTCCGCCGGTGCCACGCTGACGGTGCGTGAAACCGCCAGCAAGGCGCTGCCGACGCTGCTGCAACGGCTGCCCGCGCTGCTCGCTTGAACCGCGACCCGGGATCGAAACTGCGCTAGTGGCATCGACACTGCAAAGGGGCGCGGCACCTCATAAACGCGCGCCGTGAACGCAGTGTCGGCGTTACGCCACTTTGCGGGCCCGGCCCAGCGCAAACTCCGACACCGGCACCGGCAGCCATCCCGGCAGCGTCAACTCCCGGCGGGCACCATCGAGCTGGAATCCGGCGTCGATCATCAGCCGTTCGGTGTCGCGGTGGGTGTGGCAGTTGCCGAACAGCCGCGGCCACACAGTCGCGTCGGCCAGCAACTGCAGCCGGCCGCGGAATCCGCCGCTGGCTACGTGTTCGAGGTAGCGCAGCTCACCGCCCGGGCGTAGTTCTGCAGACAGCTGTCGCAACACCGCCCCGGGATCGCTCACCGAGCACAGCACCAGCGAGCACACCACCGCGTCGAACGGTTCGTCGGCGACGAACTCCTCCACCGTCGTGCCGGTCACCTGGACCGGAACCGGGGCGTCGACGGCCGCCGCGCAGGCCCGCTCGGCCAGTCGGGGTTCGGGTTCGACGGCGACAACCTGCTCGACCGATCCCGGGTAGTAACCGAAGTTGGTCCCGATGCCCGCGCCGACTTCGAGCACTCGGCCGGACAATCCGGCTAAATTCTCTCGCCGCAGTGCACGGATCTGCTCTGTCTCGTGGGCTGCGATGGTCGGCCAGATCCGCGCGAAGAATGGATGGTCGACGGTTGTCGGCGAAGTCATACGCTCACCCTATGCCGGCCGGCCCGCACGGCTGCCTCGCTGATCCCGAACCGCTCGTGCAGCCGCGCCAGCGGTGCGGGCGCCCACCAGCACCACCGGCCCAGCATGTGCATGAAGGCCGGAACCAGCACCATCCGCACCACAGTGGCGTCGACCAGCACGGCCAAGGTCAGCCCGATACCGAACATCCGCATGAACGACACGTGAGCGGGGATCAGCGCGGCGAACGAGATCGACATCACCAACGCGGCAGCGGTGATCACCCGCCCGGTGCGGGCCAACCCGAGCGCCACGCTGGTGTCGTTGGCAGCCCGCGCCTGTGCAGCGCTGGGCCGCGCCGGTCGGGCGGCTCCCGACCCCAGCCAGTACTCGCGGATGCGAGAGACCAGGAACACCTCGTAATCCGTCGACAACCCGAACGCAATGCAGAACAGCAACACCGGCATATTGGCCTCCAACGTTCCGCTGGGTGTCGTGCCCAGCGCACCGAGATGGCCGTCCTGAAAAATCCACACCAGCGCTCCGAACGCCGCCGACAACGACAACACGTTCAGCACCAGCGCCTTGAGCGGAAGCACCACGCTGCCGGTGAGCAGAAACAGCAACACGACGGTGACGGCAGCGATCAAACCCAGCACCAGGGGCAACCGGTTCGTGATCGCATTCACGCTATCGCGGTTGATCTGCGCCAACCCGCCCATTGCGACGTCGCGCCCACGCGGACCGGCCACCCTGTGCAGCCGCTGCAGCTGCGTAGCGGAGGCCTGCGAGAACAGCGGCGCGCTGCTTTCGGCGGTCAAAAACGCACTGCCGTCAGCCAGTCCGGTGGCAGCCCGTGGCGGACCCACCCGCCGGCCGGCCACGAAAGTCCCGGTTGGCGCGGTGACCGCCGAAATGCCGGGCACCTGTGACAGCCGGGCGGCGTAGCCGTCGAAGTCGACCGCGGTCAGACCGCGGGCATCCGGGACGACGACAAAGACAGCCGTCGCGGAGTCGTCGGCGAAACCGGTGCGCAACCGGTCTCCGACCTGATGAGCCTGCGCCGACCGCGGCAACACCCGATCGTCGGGAAAACCCCACTTGACCCCGAAGAACGGAACGCCCAGCAGCGCCAGCAACGCGGCGACCACCACGCCGATCGGGACGGCGCGCGCGGTAACGAAGCTGGCCGAGCGGTACCAGAACAACTGCTCCACCGGTTTGGGCGCAGGGTCAGGGCTGCTCTTGATCCACGGCAGTGCCCGGCGCGCCAGCCGACGCACGTCGAGTGCGTCCAGCCGCGATCCCAGCAGCACGATCGCCGCGGGAGTCACCACGACGGCCGCGGCAGCCACGAACGCGACGGTGGCCACGCCGGCGTAGGCGAACGACTTGAGGAAATACGTCGGGAACAGCACCATCGACGCCATCGACAACGCCACAGTGGTGGCCGAGAACAACACCGTGCGTCCTGCGGTGGCCATGGTGCGGACCAGCGCCTCGTCGCGCTCCGTGCCGTCGGCCAGCTCGTCACGGTAACGGCTGATGATCAGCAGCGTGTAGTCGACGGCCAAAGCCAGGCCCATGGCGATGCTGAGGTTGAGCGCAAACACCGACACGTCGGTGACGAACGTGATCAAGCGCAGCACCGACATCGAGCCGACGATGGCCATTGCGCCCAGCGCGATCGGTAACGCCGCCGCCAGCAGGCCACCGAAAACCCAGACCAGCACCACAAAGCTCAGCGGGATCGCGATCGACTCCATTAGCATCAGGTCACGTTCGTTGAGCTCGGTGATCTGGGCGTAGACCATCGCCATACCCCCGGCGTGCACGCTGACCCCGTCGTCACCGGCGACGCTGCGGGCCTCGGCGGCCAGCTCCGTGGCGTATTTCTGGGCGTGGTTCTCGCCGCCCTTCACGTTGGCCACGATCAAGCCCGACTTGCCGTCGACACTCACCAGCGCGGCAGCGATCGGCGGCGGCGACGTCCACGGCGATGACACCGTGAAAACGTGCGGGGACCTGTTGAGCCGCTCGACGATGTCGAGGCCGACCCGGCGGGCTCGGCCGCCGGTGACACCGGTCGGAGCCGATACCGTCAGAAGCAGCTGCTGGTCGCTTTGCCCGAATTTGTCGGTCAGCAGCCGGGTGGCCCGGGCGGACTCCGAGGTCGGATCCTGGAAGCCGCCGGCAGAAAGGCTTTTGGCGACCGGGATGCCGAATACCGCAGCCCCGGCCAGGACGAGAACCGCTACCGCGACAACTCGTCGCGGGGCCGCGATGGCCAGTCGCCCGATTCGCTGCAGCATGCGCGCCCTTTCGCTCTCCGGTCCGGGGCAGGCTGACCCCGCCACGGTACGCCGTCGGACTGGTGCCCTGTGATGCCACCGTTGACCGGGACACTACTGCGCTTGGCAGCGGCGGCGCGGATCGACGTGGTCTGAGTCTTTACAGACCCAGCAACGAGACCGGGTCGATAGCACCGGCCGTTGTCGAGGCCGCGTCGAAGGCCGCCCCTGGATCGAGCGTCGTCGCGTTGATCCCGCTGACCAGCGAGCTCAGGTTGACGTCGCCCAGCGGTGTCATCAGGGTGTCGGTCACGGTGCCGTCGGCACCGGGGGTGGCGGTGTAGACGTTGTCCACGCCGCGTCCCAGGTTGAGCACGTCATAGACCGTGCCCGCGACTGGCAGCTGCGCGGCCTGCGCGGCAGTGTCCCCGCCGGCGGCGGTGGCCCCGGTGACAGTGAACGCGGTGTTGGCCATACCCAGCAGGTCGGCCACATATTCGCTGGTGCTGATGGTTCCGATGTCGACGGCGCCGGAGCTGGTGCCGTTGTAGACGTCGAAGCTCTGGGTCGCCAGCGGGGGAATCCAGTCGGTATAGGAACCGCCGCCGAGATTCAGCACCGGCAGCAGAATCCCGATCAGCTGGTAGACGGTGGCGAAGCCGGGCACGTCGGTGCCGCTGCTGGTCACGGTGAACGGGTCGAAGGTGAGGTTACCGATCGCGAACGCATCCGAATTGCCGGCGCTGGTGTGGCCGACCAGGCCGGTGAAGGCCTCGGCGGGCTGCAGTGGCTCGGCGGCGTCGATCCCGCTGACCAGGGGGCTCAGGTTGATGTCGCCCAGCGGGGTCATCAGGGTGTCGGTGACCGTGCCGCCGGTGCCCGGGGTGGCGATGTAGACGTTCTCCACGCCGTGACCCAGGTTCGACAGGCTATAGAGCGTGCCCACGGCCGGCAGCTCCGCGGCCTGTGCACTGGTGTCCCCGCCGGCGGCGGTGACTCCCCGGACTACCAGCTCGGTGCTGGTCATGCCGAACACGTTGGACACGTCCACGGCGGTCGTGACCGTCCCGATATCGACCGCACCGGGACTGGTGCCCTGGTAGACATCGAAGTTCTGCGTGGCAAGGACGAAGGAAGTGGGGCTGGCCGGATTGCCCGCCGATCCGCCGGCGGTCATCAACATCGGCGGCGTGGTGACCGATAACGGGACCGCGGCGAAGCCGGGCACCTCGGCGCCGTTGCTGGTGACGGTGAACGGGTCGAAGGTGAGGTTACCGATCGCGAACGCCTCGGAATTACCTGCGCTGGTGTGGCCGAGCAGCGGAGTGACCGCATCCGCGGGCTGCAGCGGCTCGGCGGCGTCGACCCCGCTGACCAGAGGGCTTAGGTTGATGTCGCCCAACGGAGTCACCAGGGTGTCGGTGACGGTGCCGTCGGCTCCCGGGGTGGCGGTGTAGACGTTTTCCACGCCGTGTCCCAGGTTGAGCACGTCGTAAGCAGCGTTGAGCATCGGCAGCTCCGCGGCTTGCGCACTGGTGTCCGTGCCGGCGGGCGTGACGGCGGCGACGGTGAAACCGGTGTCGGTGTCGCCCAGCAGAGTGGCCCCGTAGTCGTTGACGGTGAGGGTTCCGATGTCGGTGCCTGCGGCGTTGTAGACGTCGAGGTACTGAGTGGCGGCCGGCTCACCGAGCTGCCACAGGGGCGACCCGACACTGACCGGTGTCAGCGGAGCCCAACCCTGAACTTCCGCACCGCTACTGGTGATCTAGTAGGGATCGAAGGTGGTGCTGCCGATGGCGAAGGCGTCGGCACCGAGGGCGTCGGCCAGCGCCACGCCAGCCTGCATCAGCGCCGCGGTGATCATCCCGACGCTGGCCGATCCCGCCAGCAGGACACGGGATTGCATCGAAACTCCTTTCCCTTCGCGTATCCTTCGTGTTCTCTTGGCTTTCCTTTGCGTCCTCTTCGCATGCCGAGTCGGTAGCGTAATTAACGCGTAAAATCGTCGGCAACTGACGTTGGGTGCGCAGCTGCCGGTGCTCGCGACCGGTAGACCGTGTCTGATGCCTCGCCTCGCGGCGCGGCCCACCCGAATCACGGTCTGAATCCGATCTTTCAGCCGGCGTGGGGTTGACAGCTCGGTCGGACCACGGAAACACCGTTCGCGCAAGGGGGAATCGCGCGGCACTCTACCCGGTGGTAACAATTGCCACAATTTTCCGAAAGGTGACTCACCGATTCCTTAAAAGTGGCCCATAGGCTCGCTTCCATGTGGATCGACGACTCGAGTGCCGACGTCATCAAGGCTGACTTCGAGGCTCTCTACCACGGCGACATGCTGGTAGAAGGCGAGACCTCGGAGCAGTTCGAGGACTGGCACCCGCTTCCCAGCGCGAGCTGATCTTCGCGCCGGGCACAGCCACTGCGGCAGTCGCCCTGCACCCGGCCGTGTGTTAGTCGTTGGTTGCTGTTTCCGCTGCTGGCCACCTGACAGGATTATCGACACGTGCGGAGGGTTCCCGACCCGACAGTTGGGTTATCTGGGTGCCATACGGATCGCGCCGTCCAGACGGATCACCTCGCCGTTGAGCATCGGGTTCTCGATAATGTGGATCACCAATGCGCCGTACTCATCGGGTTTTCCCAGCCGACTGGGGTGCGGCACCTGCTTGCCCAGTGATTCCTTGGCCGGTTCGGGCAGGCTGGCCAGCAGCGGGGTGTCGAAGAGGCCCGGAGCGATCGTCATCACCCGGATAAGCTTGCCGGCCAGGTCCCGCGCGACCGGCAGCGTCATACCGACCACGCCGCCCTTGGAGGCCGAGTAGGCGGCCTGGCCGATCTGCCCGTCGAAGGCCGCGACCGAGGCGGTGTTGATGATGACGCCGCGCTCTTCGCCGTTCGGGCCGGCCGGTTCGGTCTTGGCGATCCGTTCGGCACCCAGCCGCAACACGTTGAACGTCCCGATCAGGTTGACGTCGACGACCTTACGGAACGCGTCGAGCGGAAAAACGCCGTCCTTGCCCAGCACTCGGATCGCGTTGCCGGTGCCGGCGCAGTTCACCACGATGCGCACCGGACCCAGCGACTCGGCGATGTCGAAAGCCGACGTCACCGTCTTCTCGTCGGTGACGTCGCCCGGGGCGAAACGCGCGCGCTCCCCCAGCTCGCGGACTACGTCCTCGCCCTTGAGGTCGAGCACGACCACGTGCGCGCCCGCGTCGAGCAGCCGCCTGGTGGTAGCCAGGCCCAGGCCCGACGCACCACCGGTCACGAGCGCGACGGCGTCATTGATCTCCACTGGCGCATTCCTTTCGATCCCATTTCGATCCCATTTCGATCCCGTCGACCTGCCAGCCGGTCGGGACTATACCCAGTCGTGCAGCACGGCTTCGGTGTCGGCTCCCGGCTCACCCGGCGGCCGGGGCTGATCGGGGACGGTGCGAGAAAACCGAGGCGCCGGCATCGGCTGCAGCCCGCCGTTGGCCTGGTAGAAGGTGTTGCGTTCGGCGACGTGCGGCTCGGTGTGGACCTCGCCGAACGCCAGCACCGGTGTGACGCATGCGTCTGAGTCGGCGAACACCTTCGCCCAATGGTCGCGGTCCTTCGAGCCGATCACGGCGGCGATCCGGGCCCGCAACTCCGGCCAACGGGCGCGGTCGTTTTGCCCGGGCAGGTCGGCATTGTCGAGGCCGAGGCCTTTCAGCAACTCGGCGTAGAACTGCGGCTCGATCGCCCCGACCGCGACATACCGGCCGTCGGCGCAGGCGTAGGTGTCGTAGTACGGCGCGCCGCCGTCGAGCAGATTGGTGCCCCGCTCGTCGGACCACAGGCCCACCGCCCGCATCGACCACATCATCTGGACCAGCACCGACGACCCGTCGATCATTGCCGCGTCGACGACCTGGCCCTTACCCGACCGGTGCCGCTCCCACAGCGCAGCCAGGATGCCGACCAGCAGGAACATCGAACCGCCGCCGAAGTCGCCGACCAGGTTCAGCGGCGGCACCGGCCGCTCCCCTTGGCGGCCGATCGCATGCAGCACGCCGTTGAGGGAGATGTAGTTGATATCGTGGCCGGCCTGCTGGCTGCGCGGGCCGCTCTGACCCCAGCCCGTCATCCGCGCGTAGACCAACCGGTCGTTGACCCGGGCGCAGTCGTCGGGGCCCAACCCCAACCGTTCGGTGACACCCGGGCGGAAGCCCTCGATCAGGACGTCGGCCTTGGCGACTAGCCGCAACACCAGGTCACGTCCCTGCTCGGACTTGAGGTCGGCGGCAACCAGGCGCCGGTTGCGCAACATGGCGTCCCGGGCCGCGCCACCTGTCGCACCGGGCCGTTCGATGCGCACGACATCGGCACCCAAGTCGCCCAGGATCATGGCCGCGTGCGGTCCCGGCCCGATCCCGGCAAGCTCGACAACACGCAATCCTGTCAGCGGTCCCGCCATTTTCTCGATCTCCTCCTCGCCGACCTCCTCGTCGACGTTGTAGGCATCTTCGCAGCCGCAGCCGTCGGCCCGACAGCCCGGTCACTTAAGGTGAAGCCGATACCGCGGCATGACGAGGAGAGCTGATGTCGGCCGGACGGATTCGCGCGCTGGTGACCGGATCGACCGGCTACATCGGCAGCCGGCTGGTGCCCCGACTGCTCGGGGAGGGCCACCACGTGCGCGCCCTGGCCCGTAACCCGGCGCGGCTCGCCGACGTGCCCTGGCGCACCCGCGCGGAGGTGGTGCGCGGCGATCTGGGTGAGATGGATTCGCTGGCTGGCGCTTTCGAAGGCATCGACGTCGTCTACTACCTGGTCCATTCCATGGGCATGGCCCGGGATTTCGCCGCGGAGGAAGCCCGTGCTGTCCACAACACGGTCAACGCTGCCCGCGATGCCGGAGTCCGACGGGTGGTCTATCTGGGGGGCTTACACACCGAAGGCCGCAAGCTTTCGCCCCACCTGGACTCCCGCAGAGTGGTCGGCGACATCCTCATCCGCTCCGGCATCGAGACGGTGGTGCTGCAGGCGGGGGTGGTCGTCGGATCGGGCTCGGGGTCCTTCGAGATGATCCGCCACCTGACCGACCGGCTGCCGGTGATGACCACACCCAAGTGGGTGCACAACAAGATCCAGCCGATCGCGATCGCTGACGTGCTGCACTACCTCGTCGCCGCGGCCACGGCGCCGGTGCCGATGTCGCGTACCTGGGACATCGGTGGACCCGACGTGCTCGAGTACGGGGACATGATGCGGATCTACGCCGACGTCGCCCGGTTGGGCAAGCGCTACCTCATCGTGTTGCCGTTCCTCACGCCGAGGATCGCCAGCCTGTGGGTTGGCACAGTCACTCCCATCCCGCCCGGCCTGGCGCGGCCGCTGATCGAGTCACTGGAATGCGACGCGGTGATGCGCAACGCCGAGGTCGACACGATCATCGCGCGGCCGCCCGACGGCCTGACCCCGTATCGCCGTGCGGTCGAGTTGGCGCTGCGGCGCTCGGCATGCGGACTCGTCGACGCGACCTGGGCCTCGGCGGAATCGGCGCCGGCCGAGCCATTGCCCTGCGACCCGGCCTGGGCCGGCGCGGTCGTCCGCATCGACGAGCGGGTTGCGGTCAGCACGGCAAAGCCCGACCACATCGTGCGCATCGCTGAGGAGGCCCTGGAAAGCGCTCGCTGGCTCTGGGTTCCGGTCGCGCCGCGGCTGAATCGCCACGTGACCCCGTGGCGCATTGTGCAGCGCCAGCCCGGCCGCACGTTGCGGGCGCGTGCCGAGCGGCGCGCACCGGGCCAGGCCTGGCTGGAGATCACGGTCACGCCCCGCGACGACGGCGCCAGCAACTGCCGGCAGCGGGCCATCTTCTTTCCCCGCGGGATACCGGGCCGGCTGTACTGGTGGGCCCTGCGGCCGGTGCACACCGTTAGGCTGTCCGCGCTGCTCCGTCGGATCGTCGCCGCGGCCGGTTAACGCCGGAAAGCCAAGCCGGGTCAAAAACCGAACACCGGTGGCAGCGCCAGCACGAGCACCAGGCTCCACACGAAGTGGGTCAACACCGGAGCCAGCACTCCGCCGGTGGCGCGACGCTCCACCGCACACACCGTGCCCAGGACGAGGGCGGCAAATCCCAGTATCGGGTTTCCGCTGGCCATTGTGGCGGCGACGTAGAGGACGGTCGAAACCAGCGCTGGATAGTGCCGGCCCAACGCGGAGTACAGCGCGCCGCGGTAGAACAGCTCTTCGGCAACGGCACCCAGCAACGCGACGGCCAGGGTGAGCCGCCAGGATCCGCGGTCGGCGAATTGCAGGACGCGGACGATCAAGTCGCGGATTACCGGGATCTCCTTGGCAATCGCCCCACCGGCCACGAAGATGCCGGCCAACAGCAGTCCGACGGTGGTGCCGGTGATGACCGGACGCTGATTGCGGCCGCGCCAGCGCAGGCCGCCCAGGTGCAGCGGGCCGGAGGCGAATGCCCCGATCATCCACACCAGTGCCAGCGCCGACGCCAACCAGTAGAAGCTCGGCTCACCGGGGTGCCGGGTCAAAGCCTGACCCAGCAGTACCGCACCGAGCACCAGCACGATGGCGACGACGACCCGCCGGCGCCGCACCACCCGGGGCGGTTCATGATGTGGCACCGCGACAGTGCTGATGGCATGGCGAATCTCCCGCAGCGCAAGGGTCTGCGGGCGGGTGCCGGGTTCTCTCAAGCGAGACGCCCCTTCGGGATCGAAGCGATCAGCATGTCCAGGCCGCTCCGCAAGGCGCCGGCAAGCGGTCCCGGGACAACGTCTACCAGCCTAAGTCCGGGCCGCGCGACGGCCGGGGTCAGCCCCGCCGCAAGCCGACGGAGGCGCAGCGCGTCGCCGCCGGCCCACAACGGGTCACTGACGGCCAGGTGATGCGGGTCGGCGAGGGCCCCGACGGGCTGGGGACGGCGGCTCGACAACGCCCGCGCCACGGCATCCGCTACACCGAGCAGACCGCCGGGTGGGTCGGGCACAAGGCCCCGCAGACCGGTGCCGGCCGCCAGCATCGGGTAATCCAGGGACTCGACGAGGTCGGCCGCCAGCCTGTCGGGCAGCGGCAGCGCGGCGGCGGTGACCCGCGAAGCCATCGCGGTGTCCACACCGCGCACCGGCACACAAGCGTGCCATGTGCCGGCAATACGCGCGTACGTTGTCAGCAGCCGCCGGTAGGAGGTGGTATCCGGGCCGGCGATGTCGTAGGCGCCGGCCGGTACCCGGTCGATGTCGGCGGCCGCGAGCAGGTAATACAGCACATCGCGGATCGATATGGGGTCGATCGGATTGTCCATCCAGCGCGGGGTCGGCATCAACGGGAAGCGATCCCCGACGTAGCGCAGCATCTCAAATGACGTCGATCCGGCGCCGATGATCAACGCCGCGCCCAGCCACACCACGTCCGGGCCGCCCTCGACACCGAGAGCGTCGGCCACTTCAGCCCGGCTGGCCAGGTGCTCGGAGAGCGTGCCGGTGTCAGGCACGAAGCCACCCAGGTAGACGATGCGGCCCACCCCGGCGTCCTTGGCGGCGGCCGCGACGTGAGCGGCCGCGGCCCGGTCGGTGTCGCGGAAGCCGGGTTGACCGATCGAATGAATCAGGTAGTAGACGACATCGACGGGGCCGACGGCGTCGAACGCCGCCCGCACCGACGCGGGATCCGCGGCATCCAAGGCGACCGCCGTGATGTCGCCGCCGAAGCCCAGCCGAGCCAGCCGCGCCGGGTCGCGACTGGTCGCCACCACCTGCTGACCGCCGTCGAGTAACGCTGCGACCAGGCGGGATCCCACATAACCTGCGGCGCCTGTCACAAGAATCCGCACGCCCCCTAACCTAGCCCGGCGACGATGCGGGCCGAAAGGCCCGAGGAGGAGCCGGGCCGGGCGATCTAGCGGGCCTTCCAGACCGGTTGACGCTTTTCGGCGAACGCCAACGGTCCTTCCCTGGCGTCTTCGGATTTCAGCAGGGTGCCGAATTCGCGTTCGCTCCGTTGCCAGCCGGGCTGCTCGTCGGTCACGACGCCTTCGTCGACGCCGTAGGCGATGCGCTTGCTCGCCTGAACCGACAGCGGCGCGTTCACGCTGACCCGCTCGGCCAGCGCCAGCGCGGCCTCGACCACGGTTCCGTCCCCGACGACCTGGTTGATCAGGCCCCACTTCGCGGCGTCGGCCGCGCTGATCGGGTCACCGGTGAACAACATCTCCAGCGCGATCTTGCGCGGCAGCTGCGCCACGATGCGGAACACCCCGCCGGCGCCGGCGATCAGCCCGCGCTTGACCTCGGGAAGCCCGAACATCGCCCGTTCCTCGGCGACCACCAGATCACTGGCCAGCGCCAACTCGGTTCCGCCGCCCAGCGCTGTCCCGTTGACCGCGGCAATGGTCGGCTTGTCGATGAAGTGGCGCACGTAGCCGGCGAAGCCCCACTCAGGGTGTTCCGGGTGATAGAGGTTCTCCCGGCGAGCGATAGCCTTGAGATCTGCTCCAGCGCAAAAAGATTTGTCACCGGCCCCGGTGATCACCACCACCCGCACCTCAGGGTCGTTACGGGCCTGCTCGAGCGCGTCGCCGACGGCGGTGCTCACCGCGCCGTTGACGGCGTTGCGCGCCTCCGGGCGGTTGATGGTGATGACCAGGACGTTGCCGCGGCGTTCGGTGACTGCCGCCGTCACAACAGTTCCAGGATAGTGGCGTTGGCCTGACCGCCGCCTTCGCACATGGTCTGCAGCCCGTAACGGATTCCCTTGTCCCGCATGTGATAGAGCAATGTGGTCATCAGCCGGGCACCCGACCCGCCGAGCGGATGGCCCAGCGCTATCGCCCCACCCTTGGGGTTGAGCTTCTTCTCGTCGGCGCCGATGTCCTTCAACCAGGCCAGCGGCACCGGCGCGAACGCCTCGTTGACCTCGAAGGCACCGATATCGTCGAGGCTCAGGCCGGAGCGGGCGAGCACTTTCCGTGTCGCCGGTATCGGCCCGGTCAGCATGATCACCGGGTTGGTCCCGGCCAGGGCCACCGAGTGCACCCTGGCGATCGGCTTGAGGCCCAGCGACTTCGCTTTCTCCGACGACATCAACAGCAGCGCCGCCGAACCGTCGGAGATCTGGCTGGAATTGCCGGCGTGGATCACGCCGTCCTCTTTGAACGCCGGCTTCAGCTCGCCCATCTTCTCGATCGTGGTACCCCGGCGGATGCCCTCGTCGGCGCGCACCGTGTTGCCGTCGGGGTCTTTGATCGCGACGATCTCATCGTCGAAAGCACCGCAATCTTGGGCTGCGGCCGCTTTTTCGTGCGAGTTGAGGGAGAACTCATCGAGCATTTTGCGGTCGAAGCCCCACTGCTCGGCGATCATCTCCGCGCCGATGCCCTGGTTGGGAATCACGTGGTCGTAGCGGTCCAGGAACTGCTGCGGGTACGGGCGGCCGCCGTTGGCCAGCGATGCGCCCATCGGTGTCCGCGACATGGATTCCACACCACCGGCCACGACGACGTCGTAGTGGCCGGCGATCACCCCGGCGGCCGCGAAGTGCACCGACTGCTGGCTGGACCCACACTGGCGGTCGACGGTGACGCCGGGCACGGTTTCCGGCCAGCCTGCGCTCAGCAGTGCGGTGCGGGCGATGTCGAGGGCCTGCTCACCGGCCTGCATCACGCAGCCCCAGATCACGTCGTCGACGATCTCGGGGTCGACACCGGCCCGGTGCACGAGCGCGTTGAGCACCTGCGCCGACAACTCGGCGGGGTGCACGCCGGACAGGCCGCCGTTGCGCTTGCCGATCGGTGAGCGCACCGCCTCGACGACGACCGCCTCAGCCATGACTCATCTCCTTGCGCCTCCTTGCGCCGCTGGGGTGTGCTTCGATTGTCGACCAACGGGTCGGACGGCCCGCAGCGGGGGGTCGACGGTAGCGTCGGCAGGCATGCCACGCGTCATCATCATCGGCGGCCACGGCAAAGTCGCGTTACGCCTGGCCCGCATCCTCTCCGAGCGCGGCGAGCGGGTCACATCGGTCTTCCGCAATCCCGCCCACACCGCCGACGTTGCCGGCACCGGAGCCCACCCCGTCGTCGTCGACGTCGAACAGCTCGACACCGATGCCCTCACCGTTCTGCTCGCCGGGCAGGACGCCGTGGTGTTCTCCGCCGGCGCGGGCGGCGGCGACCCGGCCCGCACCTACGCCGTCGACCGCGACGCCGCGATCCGGGTGATCGACGCGGCCGAACGGGCCGGCGTCAAACGGTTCGTGATGATCTCCTACTTCGGCGCTGGGCCTGACCACGGCGTCCCACACGACGATCCGTTCTTCCCGTACGCCGAGGCCAAAGCCGCCGCCGATGCGCACCTTCGCGCCAGCAGTCTTGACTGGACCGTGCTCGGCCCCGGCCGCCTCACCCTCGAGCCGGGGACCGGGCGGATCACCGTGGGCCCGACGGCGCGAGACCACCAGGTGTCCAGAGATGACGTGGCGATGGTTGTCGCGGCGGTGCTGGCCGACGACTCGACGATAGGCCGCACCATCGACTTCAACAACGGCGATGTCCCCATCGCCGAGGCCTTGGCCGCCGAGTAAACTCGACGGCGCAGCTGGTCTGCCGGCGCATGCGCCGGCATCGAGCGAGGCACGTCAGTCGCGTCTCGCAAGAGGGAACCCGGTGCGAGTCCGGGACTGTCCCGCAGCGGTATGCAGGAACGACCGCCGTCATCAGCACTGGTCACAGACTGGGAAGCGACGGCCACCGCGGGGCGACGATGCGGGCCGTACAGCGCCCGAAGAGGAGCCCCGCAACGGGGTAGGAGCACCACACGGTGCGCGCCTGCGAGTCCGAAGACCTGCCGGCTGTGCCGGGCGCGCCGCGTCCGGCGGCTTATCGCCTCGTGGAATGGGCGTCACGCCGAGATGGTCATGTCGTAAGCGGCATGTCGTGACCGGATCGGTGCTGCGTCCGGCGGCGGTGAGCCCCCATCGAGCGAAGGACGAACCCGTGACTGCTCAACCGTTTACCGCCACCGTCACCGGCTCCCCCCGCATCGGCCCGCGCCGCGAACTCAAGCGCGCGACCGAGAGCTACTGGGCAGGAAGAATCGGCCGATCCGAGCTGGAGTCCGTCGCCGCGAGCCTGCGCCGCGACACCTGCTCGGAACTGAAGCAGGCGGGCCTGGACTCGGTGCCGGTGAACACGTTCTCCTACTACGACCAGATGCTGGACACCGCAATGATGCTCGGCGCGCTGCCGGCCCGCGTGCACGGTATCGCCGACGACCTGGACCGCTACTTTGCGGCCGCCCGCGGCACCGACGACGTCGCGCCGCTGGAGATGACCAAGTGGTTCGACACCAACTACCACTACCTGGTCCCGGAGATCTCGCCGGATACCCGGTTCACGCTCGATCCCGGCAAGGTGCTCTCCGAGCTGAAAGAAGCACGCGATCAAGGGATTCCGGCGCGACCAGTGATCATCGGCCCCATCACCTTCCTGCTGTTGAGCAAGGCGGTCGACGGCGCCGGCGCGCCGATCGAGCGGCTGGACGAATTGGTGCCGCTCTACTGCGAACTGCTGTCGCTGCTGGTCGACGACGGCGCGCAGTGGGTGCAGTTCGACGAACCGGTGCTGGTGACCGACATGTGCGCCGACGCGCCGGCGCTGGCCGAACGGGTGTACACCGTGCTGGGCTCACTGACCAGGCGGCCGGCCATCCACGTCGCCACCTACTTCGGCGATCCCGGCGAAGCCCTGGCCGCGCTGGCCCGCACGCCCGTGGAAGCGATCGGCGTGGACCTGGTAGCAGGCCCGAACGCCGCGATAGCCTCGGTGCCCGAACTGGCACATAAGACGCTGGTGGCCGGAATTGTCGACGGCCGCAACGTCTGGCGTACCGATCTGGAGGCGGCGCTGAGCCGACTGGCCACGCTGCTGGGCAGCGCGGGGGCCGTGGCGGTTTCCACGTCATGCTCCACGCTGCACGTGCCGTACTCGCTGGCCATGGAGACCGATCTGTCAGACGACACCCTGCGCAGCTGGCTGGCCTTCGGCGCGGAGAAGGTTCACGAGGTGGTCACGCTTGCGCGCGCACTGCGCGACGGACGTGACGCGGTGGCCGAGGAGATCGCGGCGTCGGCGGCCGCAGTGCATTCCCGCCGCTCGGACCCGCGGCTGCACAACGAACAGCTCCGTGCCCGCATCGCCGAGATCATGGCCGCCGGCACCAAACGCGGCAACGCGGCCGACCGGCGCGAGGCCCAGAACGCGCGCCTGCAGCTGCCGCCACTGCCGACCACGACGATCGGCTCGTTTCCGCAAACGCCCGAGATCCGCCGGGCCCGCGCGGCGCTGCGCTCCGGAGCAATCGACCACGACGAGTACGTGCGCCGGATGAAGGCCGAGATCGCCAAGGTCATCGCGCTGCAGGAACAGCTCGGCCTGGACGTGCTGGTGCACGGCGAGCCGGAACGCAACGACATGGTGCAGTACTTCGCCGAGCAGCTGGAAGGGTTCTTCGCCACCCAGAACGGCTGGGTGCAGTCCTACGGCACCCGCTGCGTGCGTCCGCCAATCCTCTACGGCGACGTGATCCGGACACACCCGATGACGGTCGACTGGATCACCTACGCGCAATCGCTGACCGACAAGCCCGTCAAAGGCATGCTGACCGGGCCCGTCACCATTCTGGCGTGGTCGTTCGTGCGAGACGATCAACCACTGGCCGACACGGCGTATCAGATCGCGCTGGCGATCCGGGACGAGACGGTCGACCTGGAGTCGGCCGGTATCAGGATCATCCAGGTCGACGAGCCCGCACTGCGGGAGAAGCTACCGCTGCGCAACGCCGACAAGCAGGCGTACCTGCAATGGGCGGTCGGCGCGTTCCGGTTGGCCACCTCGGGGGTCTCCGACTCGACGCAGATCCACACCCATCTGTGCTACTCGGAATTCGGTGACGTCATCGGCGCCATCGCCGACTTGGACGCCGACGTCACGTCGATCGAGGCCGCACGCTCGCGCATGGAGGTGCTCGATGACCTCAACGACGCCGGCTTCGCCAACAGCGTGGGTCCCGGGGTCTACGACATCCACTCACCGCGAGTGCCGAGCACAGCCGAGATCGCCGACGCGTTGCGCACGGCGCTGCGCGCGGTTCCGGCTGAGCGCGTCTGGGTCAACCCGGACTGCGGCCTCAAGACGCGCACCGTCGACGAGGTGACCGCGTCGCTGCAGAACATGGTCGCCGCGGCCGCCCAGGTGCGATCGGACGTCGCCTGATCGCACCTCACCGCCGTGAAATTGCTGCGAAAAATCGCGCCGAATCTCGCCACAGTTTCACCTTCGGCGAGCGATGGGCTCAGGCGATCGTCTTGCCCGCTGAGTCGGTGTGGTGGCAGACGTGCACCGGCACGGTGTCGTCCCACGGCTGGCGGGTCACCATGTCCGCGACGCGCACATAGCCGCGCTCGAACTCGCCGGTCGCCGCGTCGACCAGGCGATATTGCTGGGTTTGGCGGTGAATGGGCTGGGCGTCGAGCATCACGATGCGCACCTCTCCCGGCTCGAAGTGGCAGCGCTTGTGCAAAGCCGCGACCAACTGCTCGTTGGAAAAGTGCCCGTCGCCGAAATTCCACCCGATCGCGGTGCTGCAGAGGCGCTCGCCGTCGGTAAGGACATAGTCGTCTTCGTTGTGGCCCGCCATCGCGCGGTGCGCCAACGTGAACAGCGCCCGGCCGTGAGTGTTGAAGGCGCGGAACGCATATCCCATATACATCGGGATCTGCGCGGCTTCCTTGCTGCCGTAGAACTTCTCCAGCTGGGCGGCCGGCATGCTGGCGATCGCCACGATTCCGTGGGCGATCTTCTCTTCGGCAGACGGCTTGACACACCACAGCGTGGTGTCCCAGTTGCCCGCGTAGTAGCGCATGCCGGGCAGGAACGAGATCTTGCGCGGGAACAGGTTGCCGAGTACGACGGTGCCCACGAGGACGCCGAACAGCACTATCGGCAGCGGCGTGGTCACGTCGTCCAGCCCGACCGCGGCGTGGCCGACGAACAGCGCCAGCACGGCAAACATCATGAAGACATTCCACTCCAGTGGCACCCCCATCGGAATCGCCGACAGGATGCCGAAGTGGAAGCACAGCATGACGAACGCGGCGATCGCCGTGGGCCAGCCGCCGCGGCTGAAGAACAGCACCAGCGGTACCAACCCCTCGATCGCGGTGCTGAAATGGGCAAGCCAGCGCGACGGGCGGCCCGGACGCAGGTCGTCGGGGAAGTGTTCGAAGAACTTCCGTTTGATGAACCGCGGCCGCAGCACCGGATTGTTGCTCATCATCGTCGAGATCACGAACGGGAAGTGCTTGTTGAGTTTGGAGGTCGCCGCGCCCAGCCAGATGACCAGGCACACCAGTTTGTCACCCACGATCATGTCCACGCCGGAGCCGGTGAACAGGAAGGCGACCGTGAGCGAGGCGTAAACCTCTCCGCGAGCGGCCAGGAAGATGACCTTGTCCCGCAGACCCAGCACCGCCAGCACGCCCAGCACCGCCCAGATCTGCCAGGCCGGCAACACCCCGATGGTCGTGCCCAGTGCCCGGACGGGCCCGGTGCCGTCGGAGAAGAGCGCGATGACCAGCAGCACCAGCAGCGCGCCGTAGAGCAGCGCGTCGACCGGAGTGCGTTCGTCGCCCCGGGTCAACGGGATGCGCCCCGGCCACGGCGGCAACCGGATGGTACCCGGGCGCAACCAGTACAAGATCGAGCCCATCGGTGGGAAGAACCGGTTGTTCAGCGGCCCGAACCCGCAGCCCAGGCCCACCACCTCGAACAGCATGGTGTAGAGCACGACCTTCTCGAACACGATCGGCTCGGCGTACCAGTGCGCAACGTCGGTGAAGCCCCCGATGCCCTTGGTGCTCAGCGCGATCAACCAGGCCCCGAGGATGTAGAGGCCGATCTTGACGACGTAGAACAGGTGCAGCAACACCGGGGTGCCGAAACCGACTTCGGCCCAGTGCCGGGCCATCGGGATGATCTTCTCAGCACGGGTGCCCTTGCTCCACTCCGCGAAGTCGATCTGCGGCGTGTCCTGTTTGAGAAATCCCATGGCCGACAGATTAGAACGTGTTCTGGTCGGCGGCTGTGCCAATGCACGGCCCGCGGCTGTTACAGTGGGGAGGCCGGGTTCAGCTCCCCGGTAGGTCGCGACGGTGCGCTCACCGCTACGCATATTCTTCGATTCCAGAGAAACAGCACCAATGCCTTTCAGCCGTCGCCGCATTCTTCTTGCTACCGTGGCCATCGCCACCGGCCTTACCGCGGCGTGCTCACACGCCCAGGACTGGGCCAGGAATCCGACCGGCATCCCGACCACTGCCAGGATCGCCACCGCCGCCGGCATGGTGCTCGTGCAAGGTGAGATCCTCAAGAAATACCAGTCCCTCGGCGGCCCGGACGGACCTCTCGGGTTGCCGATCGGTGACGCGGAGCCGGCCCCCCATGGTGGCTGGCGACAGATCTTTGCCGGCGGCGCCGTCTACTGGTCGCCGCAGACCGGCGCCCACATCGTTCGCGGCGCCATCCGCACCAGCTGGGAGTACGAATACGGCGGAGCCGCCGGCCCGCTGGGCTACCCGGTCGACGACGAACATCCCCTCGCCGGCGGATGGCAGTCACGGTTTCAGCACGGCACCATCACCTACACCGGCGGTCACCTCCACGTCGACACCGCGGCGGCGCCCTGACCGCCGTCGTCCTGACGCATTTTTCGTGCGCGCCGGGCCCAGAACTAATCTTTGTTTAGGTAAAGCTAGCCTTGTATAGGGTCGAGGAATTCTTGTCGGAGGCGATCCTAATTTAGCATCGGGTTAGTTAGGGAATGCTGACCTGAATAAGCGTTACCTTCGTTGCAAAGGCCCTTTGAACTGCGATAGCGTGCTCTTCATGAGCCAACACAAGACTCTGGACAGTAAATTTTTGTCACTGCTGCAAGAGCAGATTCACGCCGAATTCACCGCGACCCAGCAATATCTTGCAATCGCGGCGTATTTGGATAACGACGACCTGCCGCAGCTCGCAAAATTCTTTTACCGGCAGGCCGACGAGGAACGCGACCACGCGATGAAGATGGTGCAATACTTCATCGATCGCGATTTCCGCGTGGAGATCCCGGGGGCTGATCCCGTACAGAATCAGTTCGAGGGTCCTCGTCACGCGATCGAACTGGCGCTCGAGCTGGAGCGCAAGGTGACCGAGCAGATCGGGGCGCTGGTGGCCGCGGCTCGTCAGGACGGCGACTACTTGGGCGAGCAGTTCATGTGGTGGTTCCTCGCCGAACAACGCGAAGAAGAGGCGGTGATGACCACTCTGCTGCGCGCCGCCGAGCGTGCCGGAGACAACCTGTTCGACCTCGAGGAATTCGTCGCCCGCGATATCAACACCTAGTCGTCTTCACCACGCCTCCGCCTGCCTCCCGGGGGCTGTCAGCTGATGCCCGACGGTCCGTTGTCGGCCCGTAGCGCAGTGCCGGGCGCCGGTGCGGGTGTAACTTCGGCAGTTGACCCCACCCAACAGCGAGGCACCGGATGCATGGTCGAACTCGGCAGTCGCGGCGCTCCGCGTCGCCGGTCGTGCTTGCCGAGCTCACACCCGGCCAGCAGGCGACTGTCGTCGGCGTGACGTCGAACGCGAGCCCGGCGGTCGCGCGCCGGCTCTGGCAACTCGGCTTTCGGCCAGACGTCCGCGTGGTCGTGCTGCGCCGGGCACCGTTGAGCGACCCGACCGTCTATCGGGTCCAGGACACCGACCTGTGTATCCGCCAGCGGGAAGCCCTGCTGATCGAAGTCGTTCCGGACGCGGACCGATGACGTCGTGTCACGTCGATGCCGGCGGCGCGGTCGCCGTCGCGGATCTGCGCCGGGTGGCCCTGGTCGGCAGCCCCAACGCGGGCAAAACCAGTGTGTTCAACCAGCTGACCGGGCTGCGTGCCAAAGTCGGCAACTACCCCGGCGTCACGGTCGGGCGCAGTGTCGGCGTGACGACGGTGAACAACACGGCGATCGCCGTCGAAGACCTGCCCGGCATCTACAGCCTCGACCCGATCAGCCCGGACGAGCGGGTCGCCACCGAGTTGCTGGCCGGCGGGTTGGACAACGTCCCCAGGCCCGATGCGATCATGCTGGTCGCCGATGCGACCACGCTGCGCCGCTCGCTGGTCCTGCTGGCGCAGGTGCTGCGGCTCGACCTGCCCTGCCTGCTGGTGCTCACGATGGTCGACGAATTGACCGCCCGGGGCGGACGGGTGGATGTCGACGCATTATCGACGGCACTGGGCATCCCGGTCAGCGTGGTCGTCGGACACCGTGGCTCCGGTATCGACGGGCTGCGCGCCCAGTTGGGTTCCTTCGACCGCTGGCAACGACCGCCACTTCTGCCCCCGTCGGATCCCGACGCGATCGAGGCCTGGGGCCGCTCGGTGCTCGAGGCGGCCGACTACGTTGCCCCGCAGCCCGATCAGCGCACCCACCGGATCGACCGGCTGATCCTGCATCCGTTGTGGGGCACCGTGATCTTCTTCGCGGTGATGTTCGTGTTCTTCCAGCTCGTGTTCACCGTCGCCGCGCCACTGCAAGACTGGATCGACCAGGGACTCGGCTGGCTCGGTGGTCAGGTCATTACCTATCTCGGCAACTCGGTGCTGGCGGGCCTGCTCGGCCAGGGTGTTATCGGCGGGGTCGGCACCGTCGTGAAGTTCATCCCGCAGATCGTGTTGCTGTTCTTGCTGATCGCGCTGTTGGAGAATGTCGGCTACATGTCCCGGGCAGCGTTTCTGATGGACCGGGTGATGGCCTTGACCGGCCTGGAAGGACGCGCCTTCGTCGCCATGCTGTCGTCGTTCGCCTGCGCGATCCCGGGAATGATGGCGACCCGCACGCTCCCGTCGTCGCGGGACCGGATCGCCACCATCCTGAGCGCGCCGTTGATGACCTGCTCGGCGCGGCTTCCGGTGTACACCTTGCTGGTCGGTCTGCTCGTGGCGCCACAGACGCGCTGGTGGGGCCTCAGCGCGCAGGGCCTCACGATGTTCTTGCTGTATCTGGGCGGCGGCAGCTCCGCGCTGATCGCCGCATGGTTGTTCAAATCGACGATTCTGCGCAGCGACCTGCTGCCGTTCACCATGGAGCTTCCCCCGTACCGGTTCCCTACCGCCAAAGCGGTGCTGGTGGCGGTCTGGAGCGCGGCGAAGATGTTCCTGCGCAAGGCCGGAACCATCATCCTGGCCGTTTCGCTGGCGCTGTGGGCGCTGCTCAACTTGCCCGCGCGCAGTGCCGAGACCGCGGGCATGCCGGCCCCCGATGCCACCGCGTACGTGATGGACCACAGTTACGCCGCCCACGTCGGAAGGGCGGTCGAGCCGGTATTCAGACCGCTGGGGTTCGACTGGCGGATCGACGTCGCGTTGGTCGGATCGTTGTCGGCGCGCGAGGTGTTCGTGTCTACCCTCGGTCAGATCTCAGCGGCTACCGACCCCGAAAAACCCGGCGATGCGCTGGCCGCCATGACCGACGACCGCGGCCACAAAGTGTTCACCGCCCCGACGGTGATCGCCCTGCTGGCGTATTTCATGTTCGCGTTGCAATGCATGTCGACGATCGTCGTGATGCATCGCGAAACCAACTCCTGGCGGTGGCCGGCGCTGGCGTTCACCTACCTGTTCGCGCTGGCATGGCTGATGGCATTCGCCGCGCGGTCCGTTGCCCTGGGATTCGGGGCATGATTCCGCTGCACGCCACGGCGACCGCCGACCCTCAGCAGCTGCGCTGGGTGGTGCCGGCGGCCAACCGGCCACCGGCGGGCAGGGTGCGGCACGCCCCGGATCCCCTGGGCGCCTGGCTCGACCGCGGCGTGATCGATGAGCTGGTGGTGCGCGGCACCGATGTGCTGATCACGCTCAGCGCGTCGCACAGCTGGCGCGAGCTCGGCGACGAAATCCGCGACGCGCTCGCCGCGGCGCTGACGGACCCGACGGGCTGGCAGGTCGAGCCGTCAGACGACAGAGCCGCGCAGTTGACCGACATCACTACCGAGTTACTCGCCGGGCAGATCGGCGCACTAGCCCAGTCCCACGGCGGATCAATCGAATTGGTCTCGGTGACCGGCGACCACGTGAGCGTTCGGCTGTCCGGCGCCTGCGACGGGTGCCCGGCGGCCGCCTCGACGCTGCATGACAGGTTGCAGCGCGAATTGCGTCGCCGGGCCGGCGACACGGTCACCGTTTCGTGTGAGAACAGCTCGGCACCAAGGTCGTTGGGGTCCTTGGGCAAGAAGCTGCTGTCCCTGTGGGTCCGGTAGGTTCTGAGCTATTTGGCCTGCTGGGCGGGCGGTCGGTAGAAGATCAGCAGCTGACCGATGCCGCCGGCCAGGCCCAGTATCACCGAGAGCAGCAGACCGTTCCAGCCGTCGAGCCAGTTGTGGCCGAAGATCAGCCAGTCCAGGCTGAGTCGGCCGGGACCCACCATGGCCACGGTGACGGCGGTCACCGCCAGCACCATGACGTATTCCCAACCTTCGTTGACGATGAAGAAGCCGTGCGGGCGGTGCACGGTCCACCCGGCGACGAACATCAGCGCGACGAAACCGGCGGCGGGAATCGGCGTGAGCAGACCGGCGGCCAGCCCCAGCCCGGCAGTCACCTCGGTGGTGGCCGCCACCGTCGCGTGGAACGTGCCCGGCTTCATGCCGATGCTCTCGAACCAGCGCGCGGTGCCCGGGATGCGGCCGCCGCCGAAGAACTTGTTGTAGCCGTGCGCGGCAAGCGTCAGCCCCGCGACAACCCGCAGGATCAGTAAACCGACATCATAGGCAGTCATAGACGTCAACCTAGATCATCGGGTAGGCAGAAGTATCTCGCCTTGCGCAAAGGCCGCGTCCGAAATGTAAAACACGGTTCCGTCGCTTCACAGCCAGCATACGAGCGGTGGCACTCGCACGACCATTCGGACCAGATATGTGAGAATTCCCTGCTCAGCGGCTTGGCTAGTCGTGGCGTTGGTATCGGGGCCGGCGGTGCCGGGGTGGGCGAACACCGTCACAAATCGAGCACGAGGCCAGGCATTGACTAGAGACCACCCGGAGTTGGTCGCAGCGCGCATACAACCTACGGTCCAACCCGCTGACCCCAGGCTCGACCGCCGCCATCTACACCACGTCCGGGGACCTCAATCCTCGCGGGTGCTGAAGTGTCGACGAATATCCGTTCATGATCTGACCAGGCGCCGGCGTGCAACGGCCGCGCTGGGACCGGGCTCACGGAAGCAGAGTGAAGGCCTCGGTATGGCACGGCCGGACGATGGTGAAATGACGGCGGTCGACGGTCGCGATCTCACTGATACCCAATCGTTCTGCGGTGGCCACCACGGAGGCGTCCACAGTACCGAATGCCAGGTCTCGGTACCGCGCAACAAGTTCGGCGATCCGCAGCCAATCTCCCGCTGCTACCGGCTCGACGACGAACGCGCCCTCGGCCACGTCGCCGAGGAATCGCACCTCAGGTTCGGCGCCCAGCCGGGTGTTCAGTAGGTAGACCACCTCGGTGATGACGAGTGTCGGGACGATCAACGGACCCGGATGGGTCTGCAGCAGCTCCAGTGACGACACATGGTGAGCGTCGTCGGCGTCGACGTAGGCGTAGAGGGGACCCGCGTCGACAATGATTGCCCCTATCGTGCGACCTCGCCAGCCAGAATCTCCTCGATGCGCTCGGAGACATCGCTGCGGCCGCTGCGGCCGGCGGCCGCCGCGTTCAGGCGCCGGCGGCCGTCGGGCATTCCCAGGTATGCCTCGAGCGCTTCACGGCTGACCTGCGAGATGGTCACATTCCGTCGCGCGGCCTCGTGCCGCAGGCGCGCATCCAGTGCGTCAGCGATCTTGACTGTCGTCCGCTTCACGTATGCCAGCATACCTTGGGTCCACGGACCGGTGGGCAGCCGCAGTGATCGCCGGCGCGCTTGCCCAGGCCGAATCGGTGCTGAATTCAGACGAGGCACTGCGGGAAAATGCCGGGGATTTTTACTATACACACTGTAATCTTGATTATGAAAAGCAGGAATATCCGGTCATAGCGCAGCAATGAGCCTACGGCATCAGTGAGTACAAAACGTTAGTTGGCCTGTCTGGTGCGATGTTGTCCGATGCCATGGCAGAATTTCCTATCGGTGATGCGACGGCGAATGTCGCACACGCCGTCACCACTGGCGTCGATGCAACTGTGGCGGGCACTGAAGACTGACAACACCGCGCCCTGCAAGAGCATCCCGTATTATGATGTAAAAGCGATGATGACAACGACGGACTTAAAGAGGGAACCTGATGTCGGCACTACGGACAATACGGTTTCGCGCTGGCGGTGTTCGCTGGTGGGTTGTTGGCGCCGGGGTGGTTAGCGTGCTGGTCGGCGCGCCCGCTCACGCCGATCCTGATCTTCTCGATGCCGCTTCCAGTGCCGCCACGTCGGCGATCACCATCGACGAGCTGCTGGAGCAGCAGCTGGGAATCCTGGGAAAAACCTTCGCGGACACGGTGAATTTAGATGTCCAGGAAGCTCTGCCATTCTTTGGCATTGACGACACCAGCGATCCGGCCACGCTGCTGGGAAACGCTGACACGACGCTGACCGCCGCTAATACCGTCATCAACGATATCCCCACGGATCTTCCCACGACGTTTCCCTACTATGGCACCTCTGCGTTAACTGGTTCTCAGCTGATCCAGCAAGATATTTTCATTAGTGACGTCTCTACCTTGTTGGCCGATGAGAACACGATCGGCTCCCATCTTGGTGTCTTGTCTGGTGTGGTCGACGGCCTGTACTTCGATCCGGTGGATGAAGTCATTCTTTCTGAAAGCAACATGCTACTGCACGCTGATCAAGCTTTCGCCACTGCAGTCACAAGCACATCCCCTGACACGGCGGCTATACTTGCCGCCGAGAATGCAATAAACTGGGATAGCACCGTACTTAACGTAGCGAATTTATTAACTGCCCCGATCACTGAGTTCTTCGGGCCAATTTTTTTAGCTTTCTGATCTCTCGAGTTGAGCAGTTATGCGGCGGCTGCGGCGCAGGCCAATTCGTCGTCGCGGTATTTGCGGCGGTTGACCGTGCTCTTGCAGGTGCCTACTCGGGTCGGGGACGCTGCAGCTGACCGCGCCCGGCAACGTCCTATCGATCAGGGTGTTATAACCCGATTGACGAAAGCAGGTCAGCGAACATGGTGGGGTCTATTGCCGCGGCTGGGTCCAGACTCGAGGCAATATCGGCGGCTGACGTGGTGTCCAGGCCACCCGTCAAGGCGGCCAGGATGGTCGCACCACTGGCATCCCAGTCGGCGCCGAACAGATTCAGATCAGCGCCGAGGACCGTGAGGTCCGTGAGGTTGAGGCTGTTGCCGCTGAGGTCACCGGCTTGGTCAGCGGCGACGAACCCTTGGTCGGCCGAAAGAATGTTCTGGGCGGCCGAAACCAACTGCTGGTCGACACCGGCCACCAAAGTCTGGTCACTCGCGGACAGCATGTCTTGCTCGGTTGCCAAGCCAGTAAGAGCCGATTCCAGCTGAGGCACCAAGCCCTCTTGAACGGTGAGAACGTCCGCTTGCCGGGTGCTGAGATCAGCCGTGGACGCCGTGTCCAGCACCGTTGTTCCTTGGTTCAGGTCGGTGATTGCTTGGTCGATCACGCCGTTAGGGGTAGCGGACACGCTAAAGGCGCCGATCGCTGCATCCGAAGCGGCCGCGCTGGCGCTGGTGGAGTCATAGCCGCCGACGTCGAAGATCTCATCGATGCTCTTGCCGATGACAGTGGACGGGATTTCGTCGAACGCCGCGCCGATGGTTTGCAACACCGCCGAAGCAGAATCGCCGACCGCTGTGGTACTTGTTGGGTCCGAGGAAAAGGCCTCGGACGCAGCCAGGAAGGCCTCACTGGCGTGGGCAAGATGCTGATCCGGGCCGCTGAACAAAAAATCGCCCACGCTCGAGAAAAAGCTGTTGTCAGATGACAGCAGGGGCGTTTGAACTGCCTCTAATTTACTGAAAAATTCTAAGCTCGATGATGGGAGGGTTTGGCCCGCCACGCTGGTGGCTTCGTTGATATCGGTTTCTGCTGTCGTCAACAGCCCGATGTCTGCTGGGACCGAACCATCATCGGCCCGGGCGGCAGGTGCACCGGTTAGTGCGATCACGGCGGCTGCCATCCCGGCTCCGGCCGCCGAGCCGACACCCACCCCCCACCGGCGGGCCTGGTTTGCCACGCCGCGGTCGCTGCCTATCGTCACGAGACTCTCCGATCAGCGGTGATCACCGAAGGTTACCCACCAGTACCCCAGCACCGCAAAGACGCAGCGGGACTCACCGAACCTGCCCGCGAAACACCACCGGCCGCGCCCTCACCGCAATCACCGGAGCCCCGCCGCCCCGGTGGTGGCGCTCAGCGGTGCGGTCGCCTACCGACATTCGATAACGACAACGATTTGCTGGCACCGGTGCTCGTCAGCGATGTAGCCGGTAGACGGCACGCTATCGGCTTTTCCGGACACTGAGCGCGGTCAACAGCCCGGAGATCGACCATGCTCCCTCTGGTACATGTTGTGGTGGCCGACACGCGGAAGCGGAGGTGTTGGGGTGCTCGTCGCGCAGTGGTGGCTGCGGCATGTGGCGGCCGTGTTGATGCTTGCCCCAGTGCTGGCCGACCCGCCTGCCGCCGCGGAGGACAAGCTTCCATTCGGCGGTGGCGCCGGCATCATCGTTGACGGCAGCTATTGCACCCTGACCACCATCGGCCACGACCGAGCGGGTGAGCTGGTCGGCTTCACCGCTGCTAGCTGTGGGGGCTCCGGTGCTCAAGTCGTCGCCGAGGGCGCCGAAGATCACGGGTCGCTGGGTACTGTGGCCACCGTCGATGACGACCTGGACTACGCGGTGATCACGTTCGACTCGAGCAAGGTTGTTCCGGTCGCTGACTTCGACGGCTTCGTCATCAACGGCATCGGCCCAGACCCCGGCTATTTACAGCCGGTCTGCACACGGGGCGGCGCCACTGGTTTCGGCTGCGGTTTCATCAAGTTTGGGGGCGTGAAACCCGCTATCGTCGCGACGGACATGCCCGCGTGGCAACCAGGCGATGACGGGGCGCCGCTCACCGTTGACGACCAGCTAGTCGGCATGACTCGCGAGGGATTCACCATCGTCGCCGGGGTTGTGCCCAAGGTGATCACGCATGTCACATTAACGTTATTCAGCGCGATCCTCGACGACGTCAACAGCAACGGCGGCCCGGGTGCCGGGTTCACCCCTATCGGAAGCTGAGCTGATCTCCGGCGACATGATTCCTGTACGATCGCGCACGCGCATCTGTATCGCCGTCAGTGACTAGGGCTTGTTGATGTTTGTCCGGAAGTTGGGCGCCAGCAGCGCGTTTGCCGGCGGAGCCGCAGTGGCTGTCTCAGTGCTGGGGGTCGGTTCCGCGCATGCCGAGGGTGTCGACGAGATCAACGGCTGGACGGTGACACCGACCAGCGACACCGTGGAACTGTTGACCAACAACGCCACCCTGTCGGACCCCGGCGATACGCTGGGGCTGGGCACCTCGCCGATCGCCGGTGAGTGGCTCAGCGAACCCGCGACCCCGTTGAGCAGCATCGGGTCCAACGAGTCATTCACCACACCAGATGCTCTGGGTTCTAGCAGTACTCTCCTTATCCAAGATCTGTGGGGGCCGGGATTCGAGCTGACCTCGGTTCAGGTCGGCACCCACAACGCTGTTGTGGGCTTCCTGGTGCCCGTCGACGGGGGTCATGAGGTTGTTGATCTGGTCAACGTCGGCTTCGGCGCCGCGCCGCTGGTCAACCCGGATGCGACCGGCCCGGTCGAGGTGGGCGGGGTGCAGCTGGCCTCACCGCACGACGGGGCGCTGCTCAACGACCTCGCCGGCGCGCTGGTTCAGGGTGAGCCCGCGGACTGGAGCAAGGCGGCCACGCTGTTGGCTGATCTGCTGGGCACCGACCCCTCGGGTGCCGTGGCAACACTGGCCGACCCCGGCACACTGGATTCGGCAGGCAGTGCGGCCAGCGACTCGGTTCCGCCGGTCGATCTCAACGACATCGCCGTCTCGTTGGACGGGCTGTCGTTTCAGACCGGCACGGCCACCGCCACCTCCTCACCGGGCCTGTTCAACGTCGCGGTGGCCGACGGTCCGCACACCTTCGCCAGCGCCAGCGGCCTGGTGTTCGATCTGGCTGCGGCTGTCGGCGAGGACAGCTCCGCCAACGCCACGGGTCTGGTGTTCAGCGCCGCCGGGGTTGAGGGCACCGGCAGCACCGCCAACAGCACGGATCTGTTATTCGGCGCCGCCGTGGTTCAGGGCAACGACAGCACCGCCAACGCCGCCGGCCTCTTTGATGCCGCCGCCGGTGCAACGGGCAACGATGACTTCGCCGCCGCTGCTGGCCCCTTGTTCACCGCCGCGACGGTCAAGGCCGACGACGCGACCGCCATCGCCGGGCCCGGAGTTGTCGACAAAGCCGAGGCGCTGGCCAACGGTCTGACCGCGACCGCCCGGGGCTTCGGGGTCACCGACATCGTGCCGTCGTCCAGCACCTCCGCGGCGGCCACCACCGCCAGCGATTTCGTCCAGCAGACCGGTCCGGTCGACGTGGGAGGGGTGCAGCCGGCGTCATCGCAAGACGGGGCGCTGTTTCACGACCTCGTCGGCGCGGTGTCCAACGGCGACGCCGCCGACTTCGGCAAGGCGACCACATTGTTCGACGACCTGCTCGGCGCCAATTCGGCAGGTGCGACCGGCCCGGCAGACCCAAGCACGAACGCAGTTGCGGGGGCAGGGGCGGCTACGGCCGATGCGCCGTCGAGTACGACTCCAGATGATTTGTTGACCACCGCCATCTCGAACTTCACTGACGCGAACGCACTGCTGACCGCAACCACGAGCGTTGAGGCGACGCAGCCGTTGAATTTCAACAGCGACGCACTGCAGCTCCTGGATCCGTTGCTGCACGCGCAAGAGACCATTTCCGCGCATGCTGGCGATTTGTCGGGCCTGTTTGATCAGCTGTTTTTCGTTCCCCTCGA
Source organism: Mycobacterium sp. (assembly GCF_008709575.1). Taxonomy (GTDB): domain Bacteria; phylum Actinomycetota; class Actinomycetes; order Mycobacteriales; family Mycobacteriaceae; genus Mycobacterium. Next base: position 11,039 of record NZ_VYIK01000010.1, on the reverse strand, counting down.
CCAGGGCTGGATCGAGGCCAGCGATACTGCGCTGCGCGGCGCCCAAGAATTGGCCGCAGCGAGCGGCGGCGGACTCGATATCGGGCTGGAAGTCCCAAGCCTGCAGCTCATTGGCGACTATCTGGCTTCCTTGCCCATCATCGGAGCTGCCGCCCTCTTTTGAGCACCGCCTACTGATCACCGCGCAGAACCGGCGACCGCTGCGACGGAGCATCCGCTGCTGGGGAAAGCTAACCCGGATTGTCCGCCACGAGTTTGATTAAGTTCAGTGCGATCCTCGACGACGTCAACAGCAACGGCGGCCCGAGGGCGGGGTTCACACCGGTTCCGTCCTGAGACGGCGGCCCGGGGTGGAACAGGCAGCGATCCCCTACTGAGACGGCCAGGGGTGTCGCGACGCGGTGGCGGGAACGGGGTCCGACTCGTCGGTGTCGCCACCTGTGCGGGCAGCTGGCCGCAGTTCCCGGGGTGGGTCGAGCACGGAGCAGATCGTGCAGCAACCGGATGCCGGCCGGTGTCATGGTCAGGCCGCACCAGCCGGCCGAGGCGCGGTGCAGGACGGCCCAGACCGGGCTGACGGCACTGGTCTCGCCGGGGAATCGGCCGATAACCATGGTCCGTCTCTTTGCTTCTCGAAGATCGGCTCGATGAAATTCGAGCGTGGGGTCGCGGGCCTGTGTTCGCAGCCCCGTTGACCCCGTAACCTGGACGCCACCTGCGCAAACGGCTAACGCAACAGCTAAGGAGTCGTCATCACGTCCGCGACCACTGCCGGGGCCGGCCATGCCTAAGCGTGGCCACAGGCCTACCGAGATCTCCGGCGGCGTCCTGTGCCTGGACGGCCGGGCGAGCCCCCCACCGGAGCTCGTGGGCCACAAAGGGCACGGCATCGCCACCATGCGCCGCCACGGCCTGCCGGTGCCGCCGGCGTTCTGCATCACCACCGCGGTGGGCGCCCGCTACCTGGCCCAACCGCGAGCGACAATGGACGCCATTTGGCCGGACGTGCTCGACGCGCTGGCCCGGCTGGAAGCGGAAACCTCGCGCACGTTCGGAGCCGGACCGGCTCCGTTGCTGCTCAGTGTGCGCTCCGGGGCGGCGATGTCGATGCCGGGCATGATGGACACGGTGCTGAACCTGGGCATGTGCGACGCCGTCGAACAGGCTCTGGCTGCGCAGGCCGGCACCACCTTCGCCCACGACACCCGCCAGCGGTTCACCCGCTGTTATCGGCGAATCGTCGCCGACGCCGTACCCGACGATCCCTCCCTGCAGCTGCGGGCCGCGATCGAGGCGGTCTTCATGTCATGGCGTTCACCGCGGGCCGTCGCCTACCGTGCGCACCACGACCTCGACGACCGGCTCGGCACCGCAGCAGTGGTGCAGGCGATGGTATTCGGCAATATGGGCACCAAATCCGGTGCCGGCGTCATCTTTTCGCGGAACCCGATGACCGGCGCCGACGACGAGTTCGGTGAGTGGCGACCGGGCGGCCAGGGCGACGAGGTAGTGTCCGGCACCGCCGACGTCGAACCGATCACCGGGCTGCGTGATCAGCAACCGAAGGTGTACGGGGAACTGACGGCCGCCGCGCGCACGTTGGAACAGATCCACCGCGAGGCGCAGGAAGTCGAGTTCACCGTCGAAGACGGCACGCTGTGGCTGCTGCAGACCCGCACGGCACAGCGCTCCCCGCAGGCGACGGTGCGGGTGGCGCTGCGCCTGCGCCGCGAAGGACTGATCGATGACACCGAAGTCCTGCGGCGGGTGAGCCCCACCGACGTCGAGGCACTGTTGCGGCCGACGCTGCAGCCCGAAACACGATTAGGTGCAAAGCTTTTGGCCAAGGGACTGGCTGCCGCCCCGGGCGTCGCATCGGGGCGGGCATATACCGACGTCCAGGCTGCGGTCGCCGCCGCCGACAACGGAGACGACGTCATCCTGGTGCGCCACCACACCAGCCCCGAGGACATCCACGGCATGTTGGTCGCCCGCGGCGTCGTCACCGAAACCGGCGGCGCTACCAGCCACGCGGCGGTGGTCAGCCGTGAGCTCGGACGGGTGGCCGTCGTCGGCTGCGGCCCCGGGATCGTCGAATCGCTGGCCGGTAGGCTCATCACCGTCGACGGCGACGTCGGTGAGGTGCGTGACGGGATATTGCCGCTGTCCGCCTGGTCAGAGCAGGATTCGCCGGAGCTGCGCGAGCTTTCCGAGATCGCCCTGCGGCTCGGTTCGCGACACGGGCGCACCGGCTTGACCCGGGGCGCTACCGACGTCGTGTCTGACAGCCCGCTGATCACCATGCTGACGGCGCTACGGCTGTCGGAGAAGACATGAGCGAATTGACCGTACTGCAGGCGGTCAGGCTGAAGGGCCGGGTCGGCCTGGCCGATCTGACGGCGACGTTGGGCGAGGATGCTGGCGAGGTCGCCGCGACTGTGGCGCAGCTGACCCGGTCGGGTCTGCTGGTCGACGGCGCGGCGCTGCGGATCAGTCCCGACGGGCGAGCACGCCTTGCCGAGTTGCTGGCCGGGGAGCGCGAGCGCGCCGACGCGAGTGCGCTGGCAGCGGTCTACGCCGACTTTCGCCCGGTGAACGCCGAGTTCATGGCGCTGGTGACCGACTGGCAGGTCAAAGACGGCCGGCCCAACACCCACGAGGACCACTCCTACGATGCCGCTGTCCTGGCCAGACTCGACGAGGTGCATCAGCACGTGTTGCCGATCGTGGCAGCGGCTGCGACCCAGCTGCCGCGGCTGGGCCGATATGCGGTCAGGTTGGAGTCGGCCTTGCGCAAACTCCGGGCCGGTGATCTCGACTGGTTGTCCAGGCCGATCATCGACTCCTACCACACCGTGTGGTTCGAGCTGCACGAAGAGCTGCTCCTGGCCGCCGGGCTAACTCGCGAAGACGCCGAGGCGCGGTAGCGCCCGAGCCGGCGCCGATGTCGGGCCAGGCACGGGCCCCACGTCGAGGGGCTTGGGCGTTTAGAGGCTACGACGCGTCGGCAACACCTATCACGCGAGCGTCTGACACCCGGAAAACTGCGCCGGAGCAGGCTCACCGGGGACCCAACGAGAAGGAGAGTGATGACTGTCACCATGGACTTCGGGGCACTGCCGCCGGAGGTCAATTCCGCGCGCATCTACGCCGGTCCCGGGTCGGGACCGATGCTGGCCGCCGCGTCGGCGTGGGATGGGCTGGCCGCTGACCTGGAGTCGGCAGCGACGTCGTATCAGGGCGTCATTTCCGACCTGACCGGCGAAGAATGGCTGGACTCGGCGTCGAGGTCCATGGCCACCGCTGCCCGCCCGTACATCGAGTGGTTGTCCGCCACGGCGGTGCGGGCGCAGCGGGTCGCCGCCCGGGCCAGGTCTGCCGCGGCCGCCTACGGGACCGCGTTCGCCGAGCACGTGCCACCAGCGGTGATCGCGGCCAACCGCGCCCGGCTGGCATCGCTGATCGCCACCAACGTGCTGGGCCAAAACACCGCGGCCATCGCGGCCACCGAGGCCCACTACGGCGAAATGTGGGCCCAAGACGCCGCTGCCATGTACCGCTACGCCGGGTCGTCGGCGTCGGCCTCGCAGCCGGTGCTGTTCACCGAGCCGCCGCAGACCACCAACCCGGCCGGGCAGGCCGACCAAACCGCCGCGGCCACCCGCGCGGCCGCCACGGCCACTGCCGGGGCGGGTCACCTGCTGTCCCGGCTGACCGGGGCATTACATCAGCTCACTTCGCCGCTGCGGGCCTCGTCGTCGGCGGTTCCGGCATCGTCGAGCATTTTCACGCCCGGATCCGACACCGCGACATCGGGGCTTGCCGGGCTGCTGAACACCCTCGACGGGACGACCCGTGACGCCGCGGGAACCTTCCTGGTCGACGCCGGCGACACCGGATTCCCGGCCTCGTTCTTGACGGGAGGCTTGGCGGTCGGGGACACCGGGCTCGTCGGTCCGATCGGAGCAGCCGTCGTCAGTGGGGTGAGCAAAAGTGCCGGCCTGGCCGGTGCGGTGAGCGGCGGGTCCGCCGCGGGTCCCGCATCGGTGCTGGTATCCGCGGCTGCGCCCGCGCCGGTGGGCGGTCTTGCGGGGCCCGCGGTGTCGGTGGGGCTCGGTGATGCCCGCCCGATCGGGGGATTGTCGGTGCCGTCGGGCTGGCCCGCGATCACCCCGGCGAGCGCGGCGAGCCCGTTCACCGCCGCCATGCCCGGCGCCGTTGCGGGCGCCGCTCCCCAGGCCGCCTCGACCGGTATGCCCGGCATGCCCGCGATCCCGGTGGCCAGTGCAGCCGAACGCAGCGCCGGCTTCGGTTTCGGGATGCCCCGATACGGATTCCGACCCACCGTGATGCCGAAAACGATCGTCGGATGACGCCACTGTTCGGTGTCCGGCAGCTAGTCCGCTGGCCCGATGAACCGCAACACCAACTCCGCTACCCGCTCCGGTCGCTCGAGCTGCAGGAAATGCCCAGCGTGCTCGATGACGGCGACGTCGCTGCCGGCGGGAAGCACGTTGGTCGTCCAGCGCACGAAAGCCGGTGTCATGCAACCGTCGTCGCGACCATGTAGGTACAGGCTCGGCAACACCGGCGCCGACGTCCAGTACCGGTGCAGATCGGCGTACTGCGCCGGCGGCCGGCCGGCGCGGATCGTGGCCCGGTATGGCCCCAACGCCGCGCGCCAGCGTTCCGGCGTGCCGATCGCGGCCTCGACGTGGCCCAGGTCCCGGGCGGCGTTGTAGCCGGGCGACCAGCGCCGCCACAGCAACGGCACCACCCACGGCGCGGACCGCTCCGGCAGCCAGGGCAACTGGAAGTAGATGATGTACCAGCTGCGCAGCAGCTGGCGCGGAAGCCGGCCAAGCAGCCAGGCCCGCTCGGCCACGTTCGCCGGCGATGTGAATGTGGCGGCCGGCGGCACCGACATGATCACCGCCTTGGCGAACGGGCTGCCCGGCATTGCGGCTAACCCGGTCGCCGCGAGCGCTCCCCAGTCATGGCCGATCACCACGTCGTGCGCGGTGCCGCCGGCGGCCGAGCGGGTCCGCAGCGCGTCGTCCATCAGCGCCCCGATGTGGTAACTGCCGTCGGAGGGAATCGACGACGGCGCGTAGCCGCGCATGAACGGCGCCACCACCCGCCACCCTGCCGCGGCCAGTCGCGGAGCGAACTCGCGCCAACCGTAGGCGGTGTCAGGGAAACCGTGCAGACACAGCGCAACCGGGCCGCGGTCCGGCCCCCAGGTCAACGCCTCGAGCTCGACGTTGGGGGCGCGGACCGCCAGCCAGCGCGGTGGTTCACTCCTCATCCGACCATCCTCCGACCTTTCCATCGACCGGTGCGGCCATGGGTTAATGTCAGCCCGGTGAACAGCACCCCGCAGACCGTTGAGTATTGCGGCGTCGATGGCATCACACTGGTCGCTGACGAATGGAATCGCGGCATCGACGCCGCCGGACGGCCGAGCGTGGTGCTGCTGCACGGCGGCGGCCAGAACCGGCACTCCTGGAAAAACACCGGCCAGGTGCTGGCCGACGAGGGCTTCCACGTCGTCGCGCTCGACGCCCGCGGCCACGGCGACAGCGATCGGGCGCCGGGCGCCGACTACGCCGTCGAGACCCTGACCACCGACGTCATGCATGTGCTCGACGCGATCGCCCGCCCGGTCGCGCTGATCGGGGCGAGCATGGGCGGACTGACCGCTATCCTGGTCGCCGACCGTGCCGGCCCCCAGCGGGTCACCCGCCTGGTGCTCGTCGACGTCGTGCCGCGGTTCGAGAAGGGCGGTAGCGCCCGCATTCGCGACTTCATGGTCGGCCACCTCAACGGGTTCGACTCGCTTGAGGAGGCCGCAGAGGCCGTCGCCGCGTATTTGCCGCACCGCACCAAGCCGCGCAGCCCCGAGGGGTTGACGAAGAACCTGCGGCTGCGCGACGGCCGCTGGTACTGGCACTGGGATCCGGCGTTCATGACCAAGCCCGGCGATGATCCGGGCTTGCGCACCGAGAAATTCGAGCGGGCGGCCACGAACCTGCGAATCCCGGTGCTGTTGATCCGCGGAAAACTCTCCGATGTCGTCAGCCCGGACGGTGTCCGCCACTTCCTGGCGACGGTGCCCCACGCCGAGTTCGTCGAGTTACCCGCGGCCGGGCACACCGCGGCCGGCGACGACAACGACGCCTTCACCGAGGTCGTCGTGGGGTTTGTCACGCGTTGACGGCTCGGCGCTAGGTGGCCGGCTGCTCGTCGTGTCCGCCGAACTGCTTACGCATCGCCGAGAGTGCCTTGTCGGCGAATTCGTCGAGATTGCGCGAGGCGAACCGGGAGTACAGCGCCGCCGTCAGCACCGGCGCGGGTACGCCCTCATCGATCGCGGCGATCGAAGTCCAGCGGCCCTCCCCGGAGTCGGAGACCCGGCCGGCGAAATTGTCCAGGTCGGGCGATTCGTGCAGCGCGGCCGCGGTCAGGTCGAGCAGCCATGACTCGATCACGCTGCCGCGGCGCCACAGTTCGGCGACCTCGGGGATGTCGATGTCATAGCGGTAGAACTCCGGGTGGGTCAGCGGCGCGGTCTCCGCGTCACCCCCGCGGTTGTCGCTGCGGGTGCCGACGTTGGCGTTGCGCAAGATGTTGAGCCCCTCGGCGAGTGCGGCCATCATCCCGTACTCGATGCCGTTGTGCACCATCTTGACGAAGTGCCCGGCTCCGGACGGCCCGCAGTGCAGGTAGCCCTTCTCGGCTTGCCCGGGGCGACCCTCTCGGCCCGGGGTCCGTGGCGCCGCGTCCACGCCGGGCGCGACACTGGCGAAGATCGGCTCGGCGTGCGCCACCGCGTCGGCGTCGCCGCCGATCATCAGGCAGTAGCCGCGTTGCAGGCCCCACACACCGCCACTGGTTCCGCAGTCGAGTAGCCGAATCCCTTTGTCCGATAGGGTTTTTGCATGCTTGATGTCGTCACGGTAGTAGGAGTTCCCGCCGTCGATCACGATGTCGCCGGCCTCCAGCGTGTCGGCCAGATCGTTGATCACGCCGGTGGTGATGTCGCCCGCCGGGACCATCACCCACACCACCCGCGGTGCGCGGAGCGCCTCGGCCAGCGCCGACAACGACGTCACTCCGGTGGTGTTGGCCACGCCGGCCATCGCCTTGACCGCGTCCGGGTTGTGGTCGTAGACCACGCATTCGTGCCCGGCAAGGACCAGGCGACGGACGATGTTCGCGCCCATCCGGCCGAGGCCGATCATCCCTAGTTGCATCTTTTCGTGCTCTCCTCACTGTGCCGACCGGGTGTCCTTCGGCAGCCATGGCTGCTGCCAGCGGTGGTGACCACGCAACAGCGACTGCGCTGCATCCGGTCCCCAGCATCCGGGTTCGTAGGGGTGGACCTCGCCGGGATTTTCGAGCAGGGCTTGCAAGATCCGCCAGGTCTCTTCGATGCCGTCGGCCCGGGCGAAGAGTTGATGGTCGTCGACCAATCCTGCGTACAGCAAACGCTCGTAGGGCAGGATCGGGTCACCCAGATCCTGGGCGAACAACGAGTCCAGGTGCACATCTCGCCAGGACTGGCCGTGTCCTCGGGCGGCCACCTGCAGGCGCATCCCGGGATCCGGCTCGATCCGCAGCACGATCTGGTTGGGCGCCACCCGCGTGGGACTGGGCAAAAAACTCAACCCGGGAGCGCGGTGCAAAAACAGCCGGACCTCAGTCACCTTTGCGGGCAAGAACTTTCCGGCCCGCAGATAAATCGGCACCCCCACCCAGCGCCAGTTGTCGATCTCGAGCCGCAGCGCCACGTAGGTCTCGGTCTGCGAATTCTTGGCCACCCCCGGGACGTCGGTGTAGCCCCGGTACTGGCCACGCACGTAATGGATCGGCTCCACCGCGGGCATCGCGCGGAACACCTCGACCTTCTTGTCGTTGAGGTCGTCTGCAGTCGGTCCCACCGGGGGCTCCATCGCCACCAGGGCAAGCACCTGCAGCAAGTGGTTTTGCACGACGTCCCGCAACGCGCCCACCTCGTCGTAGAAGGCGCCGCGGTCTTCGACCCCGAAGTCTTCGGCCATCGTGATATGGATCTCCGACACGCTCTGGCGGTCCCACAACTGCACCAGTGCCTGGTTGGCGAACCTCAGATACTCCAGCTCGACGACAGGTTGTTTGCCCAAGAAATGGTCCACCCGCAAGATCTGCTCCTCGGCCAGCACCGAACGCAACCGGGTGTTGAGTTCGCGGGCGGAGTCCAGGTCATGCCCGAACGGCTTCTCCACCGCGACACGGGAGCGCTCCAGCAGCTTGGCCTTGCCCAACTGCTCGACGATCGGCGCGAACAACGACGGCGGCATTTCCAGGTAGAAAAGGCACCTTCGGTCCGATCCGATCCGCTCGGCAAGGCGGTCGTAGAGTGCGGGATCGGTGACATCGCCGTGCAGGTACGACAACCGGGCCGCAAACCGGTCGAACACCTTGTCATCGAGTAACTCGCCGGTGTCGAGGATGGCCCGACGGGCCCGCCCGACCAAGTCCTCGACCGAGATGTCGTCGCTGGCCACGCCCACGATCGGGCAGTGCAGCAACCCCCGGCGCTCGAGCCGGTAGAGAGCTTGGAAGGTCATTTTGCGGGCCAGGTCCCCGGTTATCCCGAAGATCACCAGCACATCTGAGGCGCTAGCACCGCTTTCAGCCAAACCGAACCTCCACCAGCGATCGACCACGCAATTCAGCTATCCAGCACCTCGCCCCAGCGGCAGCCAGCTTCAACCCTAGACATCCGAAGCTGAACCGACAACCGGGGCCGCGAAAGTGCATTGCACGCCGGATTAACTCGACAAATACGTCGGCAGCTGCACTTTCGCGGACTCACGGTGGGGCAAGATGCCTGGCATGGGTGACCCGATGATGGTCGTGGTCTACGCGCTGGCCGGCATGACTGCGCTCGAAGCCGCCGCGCTGACTGCCCTGTGGGTGCTGTGGCGCCGAAGTCGCCGCGAACTCGACGAACTGCGCAGCCGCTCCGACCGCCGAAACTGGCTGCTTGCCGGTGGGCGGGAGGCGGTCAAGACGGTGTGGCAGACCGCGAACCTGGTGCGCAAAGAGGGATTGGGGGCCGCGGTACGCAGCTCGATCGAGGACCTCGCCGAGTGGGCCGAGGTGGAACGGCCCGATCTGGCCCGGGTCACCCCGGACGGTCGCGTGGCCATCCTGTTCTCCGACATCGAGGAGTCCACCGCCCTCAACGAGCGGATCGGCGACCGCGCCTGGGTCAAGCTGATCGAGGCGCACGACAAACTGGTCCGCCGGCTGGTCGCGAACTACTCCGGGCACATCGTCAAAAGCCAGGGCGACGGGTTCATGATCGCCTTCGCCCACGCCCAGGATGCGGTGCGGTGTGCGGTCGATATCCAGCGAGCTTTGGCGCGAGACGCGAAGAGAAAGCCACGCGAGGGAATTCGGGTGCGGATCGGCATTCACCAAGGCCGGTCGGTGCGCCGCGGTGACGACTTGTTCGGCCGCAACGTCGCCATGGCGGCGCGGGTCGCCGGTCAGGCCGCCGGCGGGGAGATCCTGGTCAGCGAAGCGGTGCGTGACGCGGTCGGCGACTGCGACGGCATCGAGTTCGACGCGGGTCGCGATGTCGAGTTGAAAGGGTTCACCGGCAGCCACCGGCTGTACGCGGTCAGCTAGATTCGGCCAGACGCTGATGCAGACGGGCCCGGACCTCGTCGGCGGTGTAGGTATTGCGCCGACGCTGATCGCGGACCACCAGCACTCCCCCGGCGGCGACACCGACAAGACTGGCCAGCCCCAGCCACTTCCACACGTTGCGCATGCCGACAGTGTGCCTATGGTGCTGTGGTGGACACCAGTACCGTCAGCCTGGAGCGTGCGCTGGACGAGACCCGGACCGGCGACATCTGGCTGTTCCGTGGCCGCTCCGGACCGGACCGTGCCATCCAGACCCTGTCGAACAGCCCGGTCAACCACGTCGGAATGACGGTGGCGATCGATGACCTGGCGCCGTTGATCTGGCATGCCGAGCTCGGCGACAAGCTCACCGACGTGTGGACCGGCACCAACCATCGCGGCGTACAGCTGCACGACGCACGGCAAGCCGTTGAGCGGTGGATGCGCCACTACAGGCAGCGATGCTGGCTGCGTCAGCTCACCCCGTATGCCAACCGCGAGCAGGAGGACCGGCTGCTGCGTGTGATCGCCCGGCTGGACGGAACCCCGTTCCCCACCGCGACCCGGCTCACCGCGCACTGGCTGCGCGGCCGCATGCCGACCACCTACGATTGGATGCGCGGAATACCTCTGGTGGGTAAAAAGGTTCGTGAATCGACCCAGCGCCGCAAGGCGCGGCAACGACAGGTCGGCCTGGAAACCACCTACTGCGCCGAAACGGTCGCGATCACCTACGAGGAGATGGGGCTGCTCGCCACCGAAAAATACCCCAACTGGTTTGATCCAGGCTCGTTTTGGAGCGGTGACAAACTTCCTCTGGCGCCGGGTTACCAGCTGGGCCGGGAAATCGCGGTGGTCATCGACTAATCGGGCTGGGCGGCTGGGGCCGCGATTCGAGCTGTAACGGTGACTGTGCCGTGTTCCGAATGTGACGAAAGTCAATCAGCGTTTCTTAAGTTACTTGACTGCCGTGGGCACGCTCCGTACAGCTGAGGAGTCGAGGATGCCGATCTTGCAGAACCGTCGTGGCTGGATTTCGCGTGCGCCGCTGCGCTGGTGGCGACGCGCATTGGTCGTCGAGGCGGTGTGCGTGCTGGTCGCTGCGGGCATGGGTGTGGCCGGTGCCGCCCCGGCCCGGGCCAGCGCGGTCCTGCGCGTGGGCACCTATCAAGGCATTCCCGGGCAGTACACCAGCATCCAGGCCGCGGTCGACGCCGCCCAGCCCGGGGACTGGATACTCATCGGGCCCGGCGACTACCACGAGACCGGCAACCGCGTTGCCCCCGGGCTGCCCGACACCACGCCGGGCAGCGCGGTGCTGGTGACCACGCCCAACATCTGGATCCGCGGCATGGACC
>NZ_VYIK01000109.1 GCF_008709575.1 Mycobacterium sp. | reverse complement strand
ACCGGCGCCGGCGGCCATGCTTTTCCCGTGTCGTGGAGTCGGTGAAGTCGAGATCTTCGACCGCGATCGCTTTGACCCCGGTGCGCTGCGCCCAGTGCAGCAGCCGGGTGAGCGCGTGACGCAGTTGGGCGTCACGGTGATCGGCGGCGCCGTCGAGTTGGTAGCTGAACGTGCGCGGCGCGCCGATCGGGTTGCCGTGTGGGTCCAGTCGCCACGCGGCGAGGTGATCGGCGTTCATATCCACCCCGATCACCTGCCCGGCGCGTAGCGTGTCGAGCGCAACCGCCGGGATAGATGCGCGTTGCCAGGACGCGTCCACATACCAGCGTCCGGTGCCCGGATTGTGGTGAATGCGGTAGGCGACAGCCTGATGGGCGGCGACCCGGTCGGCCCATTCATCGCCGCGGTGGGCGAAAGTGGCCAAGCCGGTGAGGATGTAGCGCTGGTGGGGGGCGTTGGCGAGATGGGCCAGCGGTGCGGGCAGCCGGATCGACACCTGCCCATCAGGTGGGATGCGGATGGTTTCATTGCCGTGCTTTTTGCCGGCCTCGCCGTCAGCGGACAAAAACCAGCGTGACGCCTCCCACTGCGCGCGCCACTGCGTCTCGGTGATACCGGCATCATCGAGGTGGTGGCGCGTGTGCAGCAACCGTTGTCCGCCGCGCACCACGCTCACCCGCCCGGCCGCGTAGTCGGCCTCAACACGGGCCAGCCGGGCTTGCAGGGTCGCCAGGCGACGAGACTTGACGAACCACTCGTGCGCCGACCGGTAGCCGCCCGGCATCCCGTGCGTGCCCTTGGCGCCGAGCCTTTGGGCCAGCCGGTGTTCGATCATCGCCACCGCATCCCGCAACGACGAAATGTGGGCGAGCTGGCCCCGCCGCGCCAGCGCCCACTGATCATGGGTGGCTTTGGTGATCGCACCCGCCCACCGCGCGGTCGCCGAGGCGGTGATGACGCGTTTGCGGTCCGCCCACGCCCCTTTGTCGTGGGCCAGGCCGTCACGGACCCGCTCGACCCAATCCGCCGCGGCGAGCCGCCCCAGGTGGGCACCCACCACACGCAACACCTGCACATCAGTGTCGGTGAGTCCCGTCAACCGGGTCCGGATGCCCACACCGCTCGCCGGATCGGCCACGAACGGCGCCGCGATCACCCGCAGTTTCATAGGCGGGCCGCCTTCTGGCGGGCGCACTCAGCTGCCAGACACCGGTACTGGTCGGCGATAGCGTTGAGCACCTGTTCACCAATGAGCAGTCGGGCTTCGACGACGCCGACCCGGCCGGCCACGCAGTCCCGCCGCCAGTCGTAGTCGGTCTCGACGTGGCGCAGATAGTTGACCGCCCACCGCTGCGCAGTCTTACTCATGGCCGCCATCATCCACCCGGCCACCGACAACCGCCTGCGGGCCGATATCGCGCTGTGCGCACCCGACCGCTTTGAGCGCACGGTTGCGGGCACTGCGCCGCCCGTCGAGTCGGGCACAGAAACTTGTGAGCACCTCCACCATGTCGCGCACCAGATCATCGGTGACCTCAACGGAATCGAGCACCACCAGCCGGCGGCCATGCGCCGAGAGCGCCGCCTGGACCAGCTCGGTGGTCATCCGCCCCAACCGATCCCGATGCTCGACCACCACCGCGGTCACCTTCGGATCGGCCAGCAGCCGGCGCAGCTTCGCCCGTGACCCGTTCACCCCGGACCCGACCTCGGCCTCCACCCCAACCACCGTCCCGCCCGCCGCCGCGGCCCAACTACTCAGCCGCACGACCTGGCGATCCAAGTCCGGCTTTTGATCATGAGACGACACCCGCGCGTACAACCCGAACCCGCCCGCCGACGCCGATCCTGTGGGCGCATCCGCTGACACCAACACCGTGCACTCATTGACCCGCACCGCCGGCATCGGCAACATCCCCTCCCGAAACCACCGGTACGCCGTTTGCGGATGCACGCCCTGAGCCCGCGCCCACTCCGTCAAATTCACACCACCAGCACACTCACTAGAACGTTCATACGCTCACTATCACTCCGTAATCCGCCAACCGCTCAGAACCCCGGCGACCTTTTGTTTCACATCCGCGCTGAAACCTTGGACGTGTGCTTCGAGTTGGCCACCCGGCTGATGGACGCCCTGGCCGGTGCTGTGACCGTCGTCGACGAGGTGCACGGATTCCAGTTCTTCGACAACCGGGACCTGCTCGGATTCGTCGACGGAACCGAAAATCCGGACGGACCGCTGGCGGCCAGCTCCACGCAGATCGGCGTCAGCCAGGCGCTGTCCGCGCTGCGGCTGGCCGGTGTCGACGGACCGTACTGCGTTGTGCTGTCGGCCGATTTCTACACCAAAGTCAGCGAGACCACCGAACACGGCTACCCGATCCGCGAGCACCTCAACCGGCTCGTCGACGGAGATATCATCTGGGCGCCGGCCATCGACGACGCCATCGTGCTGACCACTCGCGGCGGCGATTTCGACCTACAACTGGGCACCGACGTGTCGATCGGTTACCTCGGCCACGATGCCGAAACCGTGCAGTTGTACCCGCAGGAGACGATGACGTTTTTGTGCCACACCGCCGAGGCGTCAGTCTGCCTGGGCTGCTGAGCCGCAGTCGACGTACTGTCTGGCCGGGCCGGCGGTTCAGGCAGCCAGAACGGAATCCAGCACCGAGCAGAACAGGCCCAGCCCGTCCTCGGACGGCCCGGTCAGCGCTTCAACCGCATGCTCGGGATGCGGCATCAGTCCGACGACGCGACCGTTGGCAGAACTGATTCCGGCGATCTTGCGTAACGAGCCGTTGATGTCGTCGTGATAGCGGAACACCACCCGCCCATCGCCTTCGAGCTCGTCGAGCACCCGCTCGGAGGCCACGTAACGGCCCTCGCCGGACTTCAGCGGCACCAGCAGGTCGGCGCCGGGCTCGAACCTCGACGTCCATCCCGTCGTCACCGACTCGACCCGCAGCCACACATCGCGGCACACGAAATGCAAACCCGCATTGCGGGTGAGCGCACCGGGCAACAGCCCGGCCTCACACAACACCTGAAAGCCGTTGCAAATGCCCAAAACCGGTAGACCGCGGCCGACAGCAGCGATGACTTCACCCATCACCGGCGCGAACCGGGCGATGGCTCCGGCCCGCAGATAGTCTCCGTAGGAGAACCCACCCGGGACCACCACCGCGTCGACACCCTTGAGATCGGCATCGGCGTGCCACAGACCGACCGCCTCGGCGCCGGCCAAGCGCACCGCCCGGGCGGCGTCGACGTCGTCGAGCGTCCCGGGAAAGGTGATGACACCGATCCGGGCCGTCACGAGTTTTCCCGGCTCAGTGTCCAGTCCTCGATCACGGTGTTGGCCAACAGTGACTCGGCAATCTCGGCCAACTCCGCATCCCCGACAGTGTCATCGATCTCCAGCTCGAACCGCTTGCCCTGCCGAACATCTGAGATACCGCTGTGTCCCAGCCGCCCTAACGCACCGAGGATCGCCTGACCCTGCGGGTCGAGAATCTCAGCCTTGGGCATCACGTGCACGACCACCCGGGCCACCGGCGTCTCCTCCTTGCGTCGATCGGCGCCAACTCTACCGGTCCACCGCCGGCCCGCCGCACTGGCATGAACCGGCGCCCGGCATCCGGTGCGGGCACACTGGTGGGCATGGAACTCATCCATTTCGGGCATTCGTGTCTGCTGGCCGACTTCGGCCACACCAAAGTGTTGTTCGACCCGGGCAATTTCTCGCACGGATTCGAGGGAATCACCGGCCTGTCGGCGATAGTGATCACCCATCAACACCCCGACCATGTGGACGGGGCCCGTTTGCCCGGGCTGTGTCAGGGCAATCCGGCCGCCGCGCTGTATGCCGACCCACAAACCGCCGCCCAGCTCGGTGAGCCGTGCCAAGCTGTGCATGTCGGCGACCAGCTCCGGGTCGGGGAGCTGACCATCCGGGCAGTCGGAGGCCGGCATGCGGTCATCCACCCGGAAATCCCAGTTGTCGATAACATCTCGTATCTGGTCGGCGACGGCGACCACCCGGCGCGGCTCATGCATCCAGGAGATGCGCTGTTTGTTCCCGGCGAGCCAGTCGACATCTTGGCCGCCCCGGCAGCGGCACCGTGGATGAAGATTTCCGAGGCGGTAGACTACCTGCGCGCGGTGGCGCCCGCCCGCGCGGTGCCCATCCATCAGGGCATCATCGCGCCGGATGCCCGGGGCATCTACTACGGCCGGCTCAGCGAAATGACCCACACCGACTTCCAGGTGCTGCCCGAAGAGTGTGCGGTCACCTTCTAGCCACCCGGCGACCACCGCCGCAGGAAGCGTGGCTAGGCCCGTTTTCCGCACTGGTCGAGCGTAGGGCCTGATTTGCTGGCGAGCTT
>NZ_VYIK01000108.1 GCF_008709575.1 Mycobacterium sp. | reverse complement strand
CCGCCGGTGCTCATTCGTTACAATTATGTAACGAATTAATGGCGCGGCACACTAGATCTGTACGGGCAGTGACGACAACCCCCGCAGCGTGAAATTCGGCTTGTATTGCGGTTCGCCGATCAGCCGTGCGTTGGGAAACCGCGCCGTCAGGGCCGAAAGCGCCACCGCGGCCTCCAGCCGCGCCAGCGGAGCGCCGATACAGAAGTGCAAGCCTCGACCAAATCCTAGGTGACGAAATGGTTTTCGATTGGGATCGAAGACTTCGGGTCGTTCGAACTCAGCGGGGTCACGGTGGGCCGCGGCCAGCAGCAACAGCATGGTGTCGCCGTGCGGAACGCAGACTTCGCCAATCGCCATATCCTCGGCAGCGATTCGGGCGACGAGCTGGACCGGCGGGTCGTAGCGCAGGGTCTCCTCGACAACCGCCGCGGCGTGATCGGCATTGACGCTCAAGGCGGCCCACTGGCCGGGATCGCGCAGCATCGCCAGCACGGCATTGGCGATGAGGTTGACCGTGGTCTCGTGTCCGGCGATCAGCAACAAACTGCAGATGGCCACGATTTCGTCCTGAGTCAGCTGATCTCCAGATTCCTCCACCGCGATCAACCGCGACATCAGGTCTTCACCCGGGTGCGAGCGGCGTTCCTCGACCAGGGCCGTCAAGTATTCCCGCAACCACCGTCCAGCGCGCATCCGTTCCTCGAAGCCGTCGGGCAGTTCGCCGCGCAGCGATACGAACGGGTCGAGCATCTGCACCAACGACGCCGACGCGTGGCTGAATTTCGGCTCGTCGTCCAGCGGCACGCCCAGCAGCCGGCAGATCACCGCCACCGGCAGCGGATAGGCGAGGTCCGCGACAACGTCGAACCGGCCCCGCTCGGCGATCCGGTCGAGCAATGCAGCGACCAGCGTGGTGATTTCGGGCTGCAGCGCGCCCGCCACTTTGGGTACGAACGCCTTGCTGACCAGGCTGCGCAGCCGGGTGTGGTCGGGCGGATCGAGGAACAAGAATCCCGGCATCCGCTCTGCCACCCGCGCCGGGTCTTTTCGGAGCTGGCGTTGCACGATGGTGGACTTGTCCCGGTCATTGGCCGACGACGGGTGCCGCAGCACCTCGTCGCAATCCCGATACGACGAAAACACAACAAGATTGGCGTCCGGTAACACCACCGGTCCGTAGTCGCGAAGCTGCGCGCAGAGCGGGTAGGGATCGGCTCTATTCGCCGGCGCCAGCAGAGCCAGCAACAACGCCTGCGCTTCGTCGACGTGCGTCATCGCGGCGGTTCAGGACCGCAGGAAATCGACGATGTAGCCCGCCAGCTCCTCACCGGCATCTTCCTGCAGGAAATGCCCGGCGTCGCGCACCACCGGATGCTCGATGCCCTGCGCGCCGCGCATCTGGCGCTGAAAGATCGGCGCCATCGCCCCGGTAATCGGGTCGCCGTCGCTGAAGGCGACCAGCATCGGAGTCGGGCTTTGACACAGCCTCGCCCACGCGGACCGGTTGGCCGCACTGGCGGGGTCGTCGGGTGCGGTGGGGACCAGGCCCGGCATGGCGCGCGGCCCGGCGCAGAAGCTGTCGTCGGGGAACGGCGCGTCGTAGGCCTTGCGGACGGCCTCGCTCACCGGCCGGCGACACCCGGCTTGCACGAACCAGCTGACCTCGATCGTCGGCCGGGTCTGGATCGCCTCACGGAACCGCCACCAGATTTCCGGCATATCGAAATCCCCGGTCGGCAGCCCGGTGTTGGCGACGACGATCCGGCTGAAACGCTCCGGGTTCTCCGCAGCCAGCCGCAACCCGATCAACCCGCCCCAGTCCTGACCGACCAGGGTGACCCGCTGCAGATCGAGGACGTCGAACGCGAGCGTGCGCACCCACTCGACGTGGCGGGCGTAGGTGTGATCCTCGCGTCGGGTCGGCTTGTCGGAGCGGCCGAAACCGACGAGGTCCGGGCAGACGACCCGATACCCCGCCTCGACCAGAACCGGAATCATCTTGCGGTACAGAAACGACCACGACGGCTCACCGTGCAGCATGAGCACCGGGTCGGCGTCGTCCGGGCCGTCTTGCACCCAGGCCATCCGCAGCGCGCCGCCTTCGTCGTCGGGAACGTCGCAATACCGCGCGACGTAGGGGAATTCGGGAAGATCGGCAAACCGCTCGTCAGGGGTTCGCAGTGTCTGCATACCACTGAACATACCGGTGGGTCAGCTGCTCTCGCCCGGGACGGCCAGGTGAGCCATCAACCGGTCCAGAAACGGACGCTGGCCGGCGAGCAGCTTGACTCTGGCCTGTGGCAGCGGAAACCAGCCGACGCGGTCGATCTCCGGGAACACCTTGATTTGTCCCGAGCCTCGGGGCCATTCCACCTCGACGGTGTTGCTGTGCGCGCCGGTGATGTCGAGATCGGCCCGCACCGCGAACGCCGTGACGATCTTGCCGCCCGGCTGTTTGAGGGACCCGAGGTCGATGCGCGGCCCGTCCGGCACCGCCAGCCCCACCTCTTCGACGAATTCGCGCTGTGCCGCCGCCCACGGGTCTTCTGCATCGGCATACTCGCCCTTGGGGATCGACCACACCCCGTCCTCTTTACCGGCCCAGAACGGGCCGCCCGGATGCGCGATCAGGACCTCGACGACGCCGTCGCTCACCCGGTACAGCAGCAGCCCGGCACTTCGCTTGGGCACCAGGCTAGACCCCGACCGCGCGTTCCAAGTCCTTCAGCGAGGTTTCCAGATCCCCGAGCAATCGCTGCAGATGCGGCACACTGCGCCGGCAGCCGACGACCCCGAAGTCGAGGTTGTCGGCGTTGTTGACCACGGTCATGTTCAACGCCTGCCCGTCCAGTGCGATCGACAGCGGATAGTTGCCGTCGAGCCGGGCGCCTCCCCAATACATCGGCACGGCGGGCCCGGGCACGTTGGAGATGACGATGTTGAACGGCGGCGGCGCCGACGCGGCGTAGCCCGGCACCGCTCCGAGTGCCAGCGGCGCGATGAGCAGCGCCGACAACGCCAGTGCCTGCATCCGCGGCAGTTCGGAGAAGACCTTTTTGTTGCGGCACATCGACTCGTTGATGACCTGGAGCCGGACCGCCGGATCGTCGACGTCGGTGGCCAGGTTGCACAGGATGGCGCCGACCATGTTGCCGCCGCTGTCGGCCTCGTCGGCGTTGCGCAGGCTCACCGGGACCATCGCGATCAGCGGTGTGTCGGGCAGCGCGTGCTGGTCGGCCAGGTAGTACCGCAACGCGCCGGCGCACATCGCCAGCACGACGTCGTTGACGGTCACCCCGGCCGCGCGCTTGATGCGGGTGACCCGGTCCAGCGCATAGGACTGCGCCGCCACCCGGCGCGCGCCGCCGACCCGGACGTTGAGCATGGTGCGCGGTGCGGCGAACGGCAGCGTCAACTGCTGTTGAAGCAACGCGGCGCGAGCCAACCGCACTGTCGAAGGAGCCAGGGCGACAAGAGATCCCGCGGTTTGGGTGAGTACCTGCCAACGAGACCGGGCGGATGCGTCAGGTCGCCGGGGCAGACTCCAGATCGCCCGCAGCTCGGCATTGTGGGGATCGGTGGACAAGGTGCGCTGCATCAGTTGCAGCGCCGAGACGCCGTCGATCAGGGCGTGGTGAAACTTGACGTACAGCGCGAACCGACCGTCGGTCAGCCCCTCCACGAAATGGGCTTCCCACAGCGGGCGGTGGCGGTCGAGCAGGCTGCTGTGCAGGCGCGACGTGAGCTCGAGCAGCTCGCGGATCCGCCCCGGCGAGGGCAGCGCCGAACGGCGCACGTGGTAGTCGACGTCGATGTCGTCCTGGTCGTCGTAGGCCCAGCCGATATTGGCGATGCCGCCGAGCAGCTGGGCGGGGCGTTTGCGGAAAGTAGGCTGAAAGTCGGCGTTGGCGATCAGCGCCGCATAGGCCTCCCGGACGAAGTGGGGACCGGCGCCCGCGGGCGGCTCGAACAGCTGCAGACCACCCACGTGCATGGGGTGCTCGCGGGACTCGGCCAGCAGGAATATCGAGTCGGCGGGTGTTATCAGCTCCATCTGCCCATTTAAACCGCGCCGAGCACCCGGTTGGGCCGAATCAGGCAACCGGCATCACAGACGCGGGAAACCAGGCAGCCCCGGCAGATGCGGACCACCGCCGTGGATGATGCCGGGCAGGCCCGGAATGCCCGGCCCCGGAATCCGTGGGCCCGGAATGCCGGGCCCGGGAATGCCGGGGCCCGGCCCGAAAATCCCGGGGCCCGGCATCCCCGGCCCGGGCGCGGGCAAGGGCGGCGGAGCTATCGGCGGCACGGGCACCGGGGCCGGGGCTATCGGCACCGGCACGGGCGCCACCGGGGGCGGAGCTATCGGCACCGCCGGCCCCGGCACCG
>NZ_VYIK01000107.1 GCF_008709575.1 Mycobacterium sp. | reverse complement strand
GCAGAATCGGCCCACCGATGGCACGAAATTACCGGTCCACGGATTCAGGCTTAGCCGCGGTCAGCGTCGTGGCGCTGTTCGCCCTGCAGCTGCTGCAGCAACACCTCCCACTGCACCTGCACGATCCGGCGATGACGGCGGCGCTGGCCTTCAACACCGCGATCAGCTTCGTCACCAACACCAACTGGCAGGCCTATTCCGGCGAATCCACGCAGGGGTATGTGGTGCAGATGGCCGGTTTGGCGGTGCAGAACTTCGTCTCCGCAGCGGTCGGCATGGCGGTCGGGATCGCCGTGGTGCGCGGATTCGCCCGCCGCAACAGCACTGAGCTGGGCAACTTCTGGGTCGATCTGGTCCGCGGCGTGCTGCGCATCCTGCTGCCGATCGCCATCGTCGGTGCCGTCCTGCTGATCGCCGGCGGCGCGATCCAAAACTTCCACCTCGACGATCAGGTGGTCACCACACTGGCCGGCGCGGGGCAGACCATCACCGGCGGTCCCGTTGCCAGCCAAGAGGTGATCAAGCTGCTCGGCACCAACGGCGGCGGCTTCTACAACGCCAACTCCGCCCACCCCTTCGAGAACCCGACCGCATGGACGAACTGGCTGGAGATCTTCCTGTTGCTCGTCATCGGAGTCTCGCTGCCCCGCACGTTCGGCCGCATGGTCGGTGACACCCGACAGGGTTATGCGATCGTCGCCGTCATGGGTGTCCTGGCCGCCCTCAGCCTCACCCTGATCATGGTGTTCCAGGTCCGGCATCACGGCACCGTGCCCACCGCAGCGGGCGCCGCGATGGAAGGCATCGAAACGCGGTTCGGGGTCGCCGACTCCGCAGTGTTCGCCGACGCGACCACCCTGACCTCGACCGGTGCCGTCGACTCGATGCACGACTCCTACACCAGCCTGGGCGGCCTGATCACCATGTTCGACATGCAGCTCGGCGAAGTCGCCCCCGGCGGTGTCGGCTCGGGTCTCTACGGGCTGCTCGTGCTGGCAATCATCACTGTGTTCGTCGCCGGACTGATGGTCGGCCGCACCCCGGAGTACCTCGGCAAGAAGATCACCCCGCGTGAAATCAAGCTCGCGGCCGGTTATTTCCTCATCACCCCGCTCATCGTGCTGGCGGGCACCGCGATCGCGATGGGGCTGCCCGGCGAACGCGCCCGGATGCTCAATACCGGCCCGCACGGCCTATCGGAGGTGCTCTACGCGTTCACCTCGGCGGCCAACAACAACGGCTCCGCGTTCATGGGCCTGGGTGCCGACACCGTGTGGTACAACACCGCCCTGGGCCTGGCGATGGTCTTCGGCAGATTCCTGCCGATCATCGTGGTGCTCGCACTGGCCGGCGCCCTGGCCCGACAAGGTACGACGCCGCAATCCGTCGGGACCCTGCCCACCCACAAGCCCCAGTTCGTCGGTCTGGTCGCAGGGGTGACGCTCATCCTGGTCAGCCTCACCTTCCTGCCCGCTCTGGCACTGGGGCCGCTGGCAGAAGGGATCCACTGAGATGGCTGTGCTGGCGGGCGGTTCGCCGGCCCACCCGATTCCGGGCGGCCTGCTCGACTCCGCGATGCTGCGCACGTCGCTGCCCGGGGCGCTGCGCAAGCTCGACCCCCGCACCCTGTGGCGCAACCCGGTGATGTTCGTCGTCGAAATCGGCGCCGCGTGGTCCACCATTCTGACGATCGGCAAGCCGAGCTGGTTCGGCACGCTGGTGGTGTTCTGGCTCTGGTTGACGGTGATCTTCGCCAACCTCGCCGAGGCCGTCGCCGAAGGGCGCGGCAAAGCGCAGGCCGACGCCCTGCGGAAGTCCAAGGCCGACACCATCGCCCGGCGTCTTCGCGACTGGACGCCCGGGACCCCGGGTATCGAGGAACAGGTCCCCGCCCCGATGCTGCAGCAAGGCGACATCGTGGTGGTCGAGGCCGGTCAGGTCATTCCCGGCGACGGCGATGTCGTGGAAGGCATTGCCTCCGTCGATGAATCGGCGATCACCGGCGAATCAGCGCCGGTGATAAGGGAATCCGGCGGCGACCGCTGCGCGGTGACCGGCGGGACGATCGTGCTCTCGGATCACATCGTCGTCAAAATCACCCAAAAGCCGGGCCAGAGCTTCGTCGACAAGATGATCGCCCTGGTCGAGGGGGCCAACCGGCAGAAAACCCCCAACGAGATCGCGCTCAACATTCTGCTGGCGGCGTTGACCCTGATCTTCGTGTTCGCCGTGGCGACGCTGCAGCCGCTGGCGATCTACTCCAAGGCCGACAACCCCGGCGTGCCCGACACCGCGGCGCTCGACGGAAACGGCGTCACCGGAATCGTCCTGGTGGCTCTGTTGGTCTGCCTGATCCCCACCACCATCGGGGCGCTGCTGTCGGCGATCGGTATCGCCGGCATGGACCGGCTGGTCCAGCGCAACGTGCTGGCGATGTCGGGCCGCGCGGTCGAGGCGGCCGGCGACGTCAACACCTTGCTGCTGGACAAGACCGGAACAATCACGCTGGGCAATCGGGAAGCAGCGCAATTTATTCCGGTCAACGGGGTCACGCCGGGCGAGCTGGCCGACGCCGCCCAGCTGTCCAGCCTCGCCGACGAAACCCCGGAGGGCCGCTCCGTCGTCGTCTACGCCAAAGCGGCCTACGGTCTGCGCGCTCGCACACCGGGAGAACTGGCCAACGCGCACTGGGTCGAATTCACCGCGCTGAACAGGATGTCCGGCGTCGACATCGACGGCCGGCAGCTGCGCAAAGGCGCGGCCCACTCGGTAACGGAGTGGGTCCGCGGCCACGGCGGCACCGTTTCGCGCCAACTCGGGTCGATAGTCGACGGCATCTCCGCCGCGGGCGGGACCCCGTTGGTGGTGGGCGAGGTGACCGACGACACCGACGGTGAAACCGGCGCCGGCAAAGCCCGGGTGCTCGGCGTGATCTACCTCAAGGACGTGGTCAAGCAGGGCATGGCGGCCCGGTTCGAGGCGATGCGCCGAATGGGGATCCGGACGGTGATGATCACCGGCGACAATCCGTTGACGGCCAAAGCGATCGCCGACGAGGCCGGGGTCGACGACTTCCTGGCCGAGGCCACCCCCGAGGACAAGCTGGCGCTGATCAAGCGCGAACAGCAGGGCGGCCGGCTGGTCGCGATGACCGGGGACGGCACCAACGACGCACCCGCGCTCGCCCAGGCCGATGTCGGGGTGGCGATGAACACCGGCACCAGCGCCGCCAAAGAGGCCGGCAACATGGTGGACCTGGACTCCGATCCCACCAAGCTCATCGAGATCGTCGAGATCGGCAAGCAGTTGCTGATCACCCGGGGGGCGCTGACCACGTTCTCGATCGCCAACGACATCGCCAAGTATTTCGCGATCATCCCGGCCTTGTTCGTGTCGCTGTTCCCCGGGCTGGGCCTGCTCAATGTCATGCGGCTGCACAGTCCGCAGTCGGCGATCGCCTCGGCGGTGATCTTCAACGCGCTGATCATCGTGGCGCTGATCCCGCTGGCGTTGCGCGGTGTCCGCTACACGCCCAGCCACGCGTCGAAACTGCTGACCCGCAACCTGGGCATCTACGGGCTGGGCGGGATCGTGGCCCCGTTCATCGGAATCAAGCTCATCGACGTGGTGGTTGCCCTACTTCCCGGGATCGGCTGAGATGTCCTTCGCCAACCTCGTTCGCCAGCACTGGGCCGCCCTGCGCGCACTGACGGTCCTCACCGTCGTCCTCGGTGTCGCCTACCCGCTGTTCATCTGGCTGCTCGCACAGCTGCCGGGGCTGCGCGAAAAGGCCGAGGGTTCGATCATCCGGGTCGACGGCAAACCGGTCGGCAGTGCACTGATCGGACAGCTGTTCACCGACGCCGCCGGCCGCCCGCTGCCGCAGTACTTCCAGTCCCGGCCGTCGGCGGCCGGCGGCGGATACGACCCGCTGGCGACCGGCGGCAGCAACCTCGGACCGGAAAGCATCGTGGATACCCCGACCCGGCCGAGCCTGCTCACCCTGGTGTGCTCGCGCAGCAAGGCGATCGGCGCGCTCGAGGGAGTCGACGGGTCGCGGCCGTTTTGCACCCCGGGCGGCGTCGGGGCCGTGCTGTCGGTGATCGGCCCGCGCGACGCACACGGTACCGTAGTGCACCCGACCCGCGTGATCAGCGTCAACGAGCCGTGCCCGAGGGTTCGCAGGCCATTTCTGGATACCTACGAGGGCGTGCGCGTCCAGTGCGCACAGCCCGGCCGGGACTACGCGATCGGCCAGATCGTGCCGGTGCGCGGCACCGCCCCCGCCGACCCGGCGGTACCGGCCGACGCCGTCAGCGCCAGCGGCAGCGGCCTGGACCCGGATATCTCGACCGCCTACGCCGACATCCAGGTAAACCGGGTCGCCCGGGCCCGCCGGGTCACCCCCGACCAGATCCGCGCCGTCGTCGCGCGGCACACGAGCCGACGGGCACTCCGGATCCTCGGTCAACCCCGGGTCAACGTGCTGACGCTCAACTCCGAACTGGACCGCACGTATCCGGTCACGCGCTGATACGCGGGTGGATGATGGTCAGATGAGACATCCTCTGTCAACGTCACGCGGCAGGTCGTGTGTTGTGCCGGTTGCGG
>NZ_VYIK01000106.1 GCF_008709575.1 Mycobacterium sp. | reverse complement strand
GGTGTTCGGCAACACCGGGGTCGGTGGAGCCGGCGGCCACGGTGGTCACGGCGGCGATGGGGCCAACGGCGGGCCCGGCGGCACCGGCGGTGACGGCGGCACCGGCATCAGCGCCGGTCAGGGTGGCATCGGTGGCGCCGGCGGAGACGCCGGGACCAGCGGGGCCGGCGGTAACGGCGGGGCTTACGGCGCCGGGGTACCCATCGGTCACCTCGGCGGGGGCGGCTTCGCCGGCTACAGCGGCAACGGCGGCGACGGCGGGGCCGGCGGCACCGGCGGCTTCTGCGGAGAACCGGCGCTTCCGTGCGGCGGCAGCGGTGGGGCCGGCGGTGACGCCTACACCGCCGGAACCGGAAACGTCACCCCCGGCAACGGCGGGACCGGCGGCACCAGCACCGACGGCGGCGGCGAGGGCGGCCCGGGCGGCAGCGCGACAATCGACAACGCCGCCAACACGCATACCGCTGTCGGCGGCCTGGGCGGCCAAGGTGGCCAGGGCGTCAGCAACTGGTGTGCCGGCTGCGGGCTTGGCGGGTCCGGCGGCAACGCGACAATCGACAGCCCCACCTCCACGCATAACGCTTTCGGCGGCGACGGCGGCAACGGCGGCCCTCCCACTGTCGGTCAAGGCGGGGACGGCGGCGTGGGCGGCAGCGCGACCAACTTCGGCCTCGGACTGGCTATCGGCGGCCACGGCGGCAACGGTTACGGCGGCGGCACCGGCGGCACCGGCATTGACCAAGCCAACGGCGGCGACGGCGGTAACGGCGGTAACGCCTTCGCATCCAATGCCGCCGGAGGGGATGGCGGCCCCGGCGGTCTTGCCGGGCCCGGCGGTACCAACGGGTCACACGGGTCAAACGGCACCACCGGGACACCCTGACGAACCGCCGGGCGGGCACCAGCGGTCATCGACGAGGATCGGCCGCCCACGCCGAGACCGCGGATTCTTGCCGCCGGCACGGGGTCCTCACCGGTCCCGCGCGCAGCTCACCCGGGCGGTGCGTTGACCGAGGTCGCAGCACGCTGATACAGCCGCACGAAGTCCTCGATCCGCAGGGTCTCACCGCGGCGCGCCGGGTCGATGCTGGCCGCGAGCAGTCGGCTCGCGGATTCGTTGCCCGAGCCCGCCCATTGCACGAACGCGTTTCGGCAGGTCTTTCGGCGCTGGGCGAAGGCGATGTCGATCAGCTCGAAGACGCGCCGGCGGAAAGTGTCGTCGGTGGGCCAGGGCGGGGTTTCGTAACGGTCGATGCGCACCAACCCGGAGTGCACGCGCGGGGTCGGCCAAAACACCGTCGGCGACACCGTGCCCTGGCGCTGGACCCGTCCGAAGAAGCGCGCCTTGACGCTGGGTGCCCCGTATTCCTTCCCTCCGGGTTCGGCGGCGAGCCGTTCGGCGACCTCGGCCTGCACCATCACCAACGTGGTCCGGATGGAGGGGAATTCGGCCAGCAGATGCAATAACGCGGGAACGGCCACGTTGTACGGCAGGTTGGCCACCAGCGCGGTCGGCTCATCGATGTCGGCGCGGCCGACGGTCAACACGTCGCGGTGGAGCACCCGCAACCGGTCGATCCCGTTGCTCGCATGCTCGGCCACAGTTATCGGCAACCGTTCGGCCAGCACCGAGTCGATCTCCACGGCACTGACCGTCGCGCCCCGGTTCAACAGCGCCAGGGTCAGCGAGCCAAGCCCGGGCCCGACCTCCACGACGTGGTCGTTGCGCTGTACCCCCGACATCGAGGCTATCCGGCGCACCGTGTTGGCATCGTGGACAAAGTTCTGCCCCAGCGATTTTCGTGGCCGAAATTCGAGTTCTTTGGCCAACCGCCTGATCTCGGTTCGCCCGAGTAGCCGAACAGTCAGCGCCGGCCACCGCACACGGGCCACGGCCCCAAACCGCGGGCCGCCCTGATCGCCTCGGCGATGGCGATTTGTTCTTCCCGCGTGGCGAGGTCGGCCCGCGGGGCGTACCGCAGCCCGCCGTTGTTCTCCCAGGTGCGCTGATCGAATTGCACACCGCCGTAATACCCGTTGCCGGTGTTGATCGCCCAGTTACCGCCGGATTCGCACCGCGCGATGGCGTCCCACAGGGATCCGTTGGCGACGTCGGGAACCTCGGTGCCCGGTTTGGCCCCGACCCGCACCACCGCCTCGCGCGCCGGTGTCAGCACGGTGTTGGCGATCGGCAGGCGCCCCGCCTCGACGCCGTTGACCTTGGCCACCGCGAACGTCACGTCCTGGGTTCCCGGGGTACCGGGGTCTTCGACGACCTGGCGGCTCATGTTCATCTCCGGGTCTTCGATGCGCCGCACGGGCGGGGCCAGCGGCACTCGCTCGGTGACTTTCTCGATACGGTTGCGGGTCACCTGGATGCGCATCCCGTCGACCACCGGTGCCGACGCGCCCGGAGTCACCTGGTCACCCTGCTCCAGCGGGGCGCCGGCGGCGGCTAACAGCTCGCCGACATTGGGTGCGGCCACATGCACCTCGCGCAGCGCCCCGGCGTCGTCGAGCAGCACGGTCTTGCCGCTGACGACCGGCAGGGCCATCCCGGCCAGCGGAACGCGGCTGCCGCGCGACGCCGCAGCCGGGGCGGTATCGGTCATCGCGAGCTGGGCGAGCGCCTCGTCGACGGTGGACGCCGTCGTCCACACCTGGGTGGGATTGTGACCGTCGAACGAGATCTGCAGCGGCCGGCTACGACGCAGCACGATGGCATCGGCGTCGCGCACGCGCGCCCGCGCAGCCGGGTAGAGGTCGTCGCGCTCGCCCACCTCGAAGCCGTTCTCGGCCAGGATGTCGACGACGCGCGACTTCATCGTGGTCACCCTCATCGCCGTTCCGTCGACGCTCAGGGTCACGGTCTTGTAGGCGGCCACCGCCCATCCCCCGGCCACGGCCAGCATCAGCAGCAGGGCGGCCACCAGACCACGCAGCAACGGCGAACGGGACCGGTCCAGCCTGGTGAGTACGTTCACTGCGCGCTAACCCCGACCTCAGCAATAACTTCCGCACCAATTAACTGCCACACACAAAAAGGCCGGGAAACGCCCAGCCGTTCGATCACAAGACGGTAACGAACCGGTCTAGATCGAGCAACTCCGCCGCGCCGCTTTTAGTGAACTCTTAATTACTCAGTCCGTACACCCGGAAGGCGTTGGCGGTGGTGATGCGGGCGAGTTCCGCGGCGGGGCGGTCGACGAGCTCGGCCAACGCCCGGACGGTGTAGGGCAGGCAGTAGGGCTCGTTGGGTGCGCCGCGGTAGGGGTGGGGGGTCAGAAACGGCGCATCGGTTTCCACCAGCAGCTGCTCGGCCGGGATCAGCGGGACCGCGTCGCGCAGGTCGCGCGCGTTGCGGAAGGTCACCGTCCCGGAGAGGCTGATCAGCGCGCCGGCATCGACGCAGGTGCGCGCCATCGCGGCATCCGAGGAGAAGCAGTGGAAAATGACGGTGTCAGGTGCGCCCTCGGCGCGCAGCACGTCGAGCACCTCCGCGTCGGCCTCGCGGTTGTGGATCATCAGCGGCTTGCCGGTTCGTTTGGCCAGGTCGATGTGCCAGGCGAACGCCGCACGCTGCACGTCGGGCTGCGCGCAGCCGGCGAGCCGGCCGGGCCAGTACAGGTCCATCCCCGTCTCGCCGATCGCCACCACCCGCGGATGGGCGGCCAGGCGTTCGATCTCGGTACGGGCGTCGTCGGTCAGCGCGTCCGCCCGCGTCGGGTGCAGCGCGACCGCGGCGTAGACCCGGTGGTCCCACTCCGCGGCGCGGGTCACCCACCGCGCGGAGTTCAGATCGTCGGCGATCGTGACCACCGCGACGACACCGACGGCCGCGGCGCGGTCGACGATGGTGCGTACCTCGTCGGCGTCCCCGGCGCCGCACGCGTCGAGGTGGGTGTGGGCATCGACCAGCGGGCTCAACGGCTCCGGGGCGGGCGGCGCTTGGCGGTCACCGGGCCGTCGGGAGCTCACCAGCACACCATAGGCACACAATTAGGCTGGAATTTCGATGAAGTCCTACTACGTCACCACCGCGATCACCTACCCCAATGCCGCGCCGCACCTGGGGCACGCCTACGAGTACATCGCCACCGACGCGATCGCCCGGTTCAAGCGGCTCGACGGCTTCGACGTACGGTTTCTGACCGGGACCGACGAGCACGGCCTCAAGGTCGCGCAAGCCGCGGCCGCCGAGGGAGTGCCCACCGCGGAGCTGGCGCGGCGCAACTCCGACGTGTTCCAGCGCCTGCAGGAGCAGCTGAATATCTCCTTCGACCGGTTCATCCGCACCACCGATGCCGACCACCACGAGGCCTGCAAAGCGATCTGGCGGCGCATGGCGGCGGCCGGCGACATCTACTCCGACGTCTACGCCGGCTGGTACTCGGTGCGCGACGAGCGGTTCTTCGTCGAATCGGAGACCCGGCTGCTCGATGACGGCACCCGGATTGCCACCGAGACCGGAACACCGGTGACCTGGACGCAGGAGCGCACGTACTTCTTTCGGCTCTCGGCCTATGCCGACAAGCTGCTGGCCCACTACGAGGCCAACCCGGATTTCATCGCGCCCGAGGTGCGGCGCAACGAGGTGGTCAGCTTCGTCGCCGGGGGACTGCGCGATTTGTCGATCTCGCGCACCTCGTTCGACTGGGGTGTGCCGGTGCCCGATCACCCCGACCACGTCATGTACGTCTGGGTCGACGCGCTGACCAACTATCTGACCGGGGC
>NZ_VYIK01000105.1 GCF_008709575.1 Mycobacterium sp. | reverse complement strand
ACTTTCGCTAATTCAACAGCGTGTCACGCCAAGTTGCGTGCAAAACCGGGGCTAATCGGCGGTGGTCTGGCCATAGCTTTCAGCATTGTGCTCTTCCCGAAGAACCCGCTCAGCGTTCTGCGCGATGGCCGCAACGGTGTATTGACCGCGCAAAGGGAAATCCTTGCCCAGATTCGACCCGGCACTGATGCGTCAACCTTGTTAGACACGGGATGGATACTGACGGCGGCAGACCGACTCTATCAACAGCTCGGGCAGCTCATCGAAGCCCGCGCCACCGCCCGGCAGATAGCGCAGCTCGCCCCACGCCGGTGGGCGTTACGCAGCGCTACCCGCACCGCCGATCGCGCTGCCGCACAATTGGCTTTGCTTGCCGGCTCCGTGATGCATCTCACACGCACCGTTGCCGCCGCGAACAACGCAGGCACTGTCGTTGCCGAACCGCTGCGCGCCGCGCTCGACGACCTAGCCACCGCCGGGGCCGCCCTCGCCGATGACCTACCTGCCCTTGCCGCCGCGCATGCCGCGTCCGCGCGCCGCAACGCTGCGAAGCTACGCTCGACCACGCCTACCACGACCGATACCCTTTTGGCCGACATCATCGATACCTGTGCCGACGAGCTGCACCAGGTGGTCGACCTAAAACCGCAGTGCAAGAGTGTGGATTAGCTGGTGCGCGCTGCTGTAACAGTTCACGTGGGTTCGCCCTACAGTGGACTTCCAAGCCGCATAGCGACTGGACCACCGAACGGGTCCCCCTTCACGCAGCTGAGTCCCGGCCCGGACTCCCGCTACCGCCGGGGCGGGCGCGGTGGTCGGGGTGGGGGCCAGTCGGCAGGCGTCGCCCCGCGGTAGCGAACCTGTGAGATTGGGTGATGCGTCGCCATAGTTTCGGCCGGCGAACTGCGGCGACGTGGGTCGGGGCGCTGGTAGAACTCGATTGGCTCGTACGGGTCGAAGCGGCTGCCACGGGTCGGTGTCCGGCTGCGCGGCACATCCGGGTCGCGGCGGACGTCGCGCGCGGGCCGGCCGCGGCGCGACGCAGCGGGGTCGTCGTCTCGGCTGCGGGTGGAGCGCCGGTGCCGGGTCGCGTCGGGCCGGGATCGCCGGGACTCGGCACCGGCCGCGCGCCTGGCCGGCTGCCCGCGGGTCGCCGCCGCCGATTTTGCCCGGCTACCGGTCCCGCTGCGACGT
Organism: Mycobacterium sp.; assembly: GCF_008709575.1. Classification (GTDB taxonomy): domain Bacteria; phylum Actinomycetota; class Actinomycetes; order Mycobacteriales; family Mycobacteriaceae; genus Mycobacterium. The sequence goes on along the minus strand of NZ_VYIK01000105.1, from coordinate 3,963 downwards.
GCCCGCGCTGCCACCTTGCCGGCACCGGTGTCGGCCGATCTGCCGCCTGCCCGGCCGATGATCGACGCGACCCTGGCGACGACGGCGTTGATGCGCCCGCCGGTGTTGCGTTCCGAGGCCGCGTGGGCGGCACCTGTCGAGCTCGCCGCCATCCCCAGATACCAGCGGATCATCCCGAGCAGCAGTACGCCGGCGGACGTGAACAGCATCAGCGGAAACCGCTCGATCAGCGGATAGCCGCAGTTGATCAGCAGATCCTTGAGTCCGCTGATCCTGGCGCCGCGCAACAGCCAATAGGCACTGGGCACCAGGCAGAACAGGATGAGCGGGGGCTGGATGACCGCGGTGAATATGCCGGACTGGCGCACCGCCAATACCGCCGCGACGCAGCCTGCGACATAACAGGCGGAGAACACGATGGTCAGCTCTTTGTCGGCCGATCCGGTGTCGACGGCGAAGCCCGCAACGGTAGCCGTCACCGCGATGACGACGGCCGCCCACCACGGCACGCCCGGGATGTTGGGATGGATCGAACGGTGGCTCGCCGTCACGGCCGGCCTCGCCCGCTGTCCTGACACAGGTTGACCGTACCGGCTCGGCGCCCGAAAAGCCGTAAAGACCTGCCCGGGCGGCGCCGCAAGCGGGTCGCGTCACACGCCTAGACTTGGGTTCCTGTGAGCTTGAGCCTGGGAATCGTGGGTCTGCCCAACGTCGGCAAGTCGACGCTGTTCAATGCTCTGACCCGCAACGACGTGGTGGCCGCCAACTACCCGTTCGCCACGATCGAACCCAATGAGGGCGTCGTCGCACTGCCCGATCCTCGCCTGGCCAGACTGGCCGAGATGTTTCATTCGGCGCGGATCGTCCCGGCACCGGTGACCTTCATCGACATCGCCGGGCTCGTCGCGGGCGCATCCGAGGGAGCCGGGCTGGGCAACAAGTTCCTCGCCAACATCCGACAGTGCGATGCGATTTGCCAGGTGGTGCGGGTGTTCTGCGACGACGACGTCGCCCACGTCGCGGGGCGGGTGGACCCCAAAGCCGACATCGAAGTCGTCGAGACCGAGCTGATTCTGGCTGATCTGCAAACGCTCGAGCGCGCGGTGCCCCGGCTGGAGAAAGAAGCCCGGACCCATCCCGATCGCAAACCCGTCCTCCAGGTGGCGACGGCCGCCCGGCAGGCGCTCGACGCCGGGCAGACCCTGGTCCGTGCGGGCATCGACGTCGCACCGTTGGCGGAGTTGAACCTGCTGACCACCAAGCCGTTGCTGTACGTGTTCAACGCCGACGAGGCGGTGCTGACCGACGCCGCGCGCGTCGCCGAGCTGCGCGAGCTCGTCGCGCCGGCGGATGCGGTCTTCTTGGACGCCAAAATCGAGGCGGAGCTGTCCGAACTCGACGACGAGTCGACCGCCGAGCTGTTGGAATCCATCGGGCAGAGCGAACCCGGGCTCGACGCGCTGGCCCGCGCCGGCTTTCACACCCTCAGGCTGCAGACCTTCCTGACCGCCGGGCCCAAAGAGGCGCGGGCCTGGGTCATCCACCAGGGCGACACCGCCCCCAAGGCGGCCGGGGTGATCCATTCCGATTTCGAAAGGGGTTTCATCAAGGCCGAAATCGTGTCCTACGACGACCTGGTCGCCGCCGGGTCGATGGCCGCCGCCAAGGCCGCCGGCAAGGTGCGCATCGAGGGTAAGGACTACGTGATGGCCGACGGCGACGTGGTCGAGTTCCGGTTCAACGTCTAGCACGATTCGATCGGAAACCGTGACCGTGTCGTGGTTCGGTTGTGACAAAAGGTAATCACCGTTGCTGACGTGGCTTGCTCAGGCCCGCTGCACACGGGCGCGGGGTGGGAGATGCCGGCCCCGAAGGACCGACGGGGCCGGTGTTGGCGGGCGCCACAGTGGGCCCGGCGAGCCCTGGTCATCGAGGCGGTGTGCGCGCTGGTCGCCGCGGCCATGGGCGTGGCCGGTGCCGCCCCGGCCCGGGCCACCGCGGTCCTGCGGGTGGGCACCTATCAGGGCATCCCCGGGCAGTTCTCGAGCATCCAGGACGCGGTCAACGCCGCCCAGCCCGGAGACTGGATCCTCATCGGGCCCGGCGACTACCACGAGACCGGCAATCTGGTGCCTCCCGGGCTGCCCGACACCACCCCGGGCAGCGCGGTGCTGGTGACCACGCCCAACATCTGGATCCGCGGCATGGACCGCAACAGGGTCGTGCTCGACGGCACCAAACCCGGGGCGCCGCAGTGCAGCCCGGCGGCGGCCGACCAGGACATCGGCCCGGGCAACAAAGGCCGACAAGGCATCCAGGTCTACGAGGTCAACGGGGTCAGCATCGAAAACCTGACCGTCTGCAACTTTCTGTCGGCACCCAACGGCGGCCCCGGCGGCAATGAGATCTGGTTCAACGGCGGCCACGAGACCGGCAAATTCCAGATCGGCAGCTGGCGCGGGGCCTATCTGTCGGCGACCTCGACATACTGGAACGGCATCAACCAGCCGTCGGCCACCTACGGGCTGTTCGCCAACAACACCTACGGGCCGGGGCTGTTCACGCAGGTCTACGCGAACAACCAGAGCGACTCGGCGTTTTATATCGGCGCCTGCCCGAACTGCAACTCGATCCTCGATCACGCCCACGGCCAGAACTCGGCCCAGGGATATGCGGGAACCAACTCCGGTGGGCACCTGATCATCCAGTACTCGGAGTTCGACAACAACAGAGCGGGGTTCTCCACCAACAGCCAGAACAACGCCGACCCGCCGTCGCCCCAGGACGGCTCATGCCCCAATCACGGGACCGGTCCGACCGGGACCCATTCGTGCTGGGTGTTCTGGCACAACACGGTGCACGACAACAACAACCCCAACGTGCCCGCCGTCGGCGAACCCGCCCACCTTCCCATCGGGACCGGGGTCCTGGTCTCGGGAGGCCGGTTCGACACCGTCGTCGACAACAACATCTACAACAACGGGTCGTGGGGCGTGCTGCTGGCTCCCGATGTCTCCACCCGCGCCTACGTCTCCTACTCCGCCAACTGCCACGGCGGCCTGGGTGCGCGGGCGCTGAATTTCTGCTACTACGACGACTGGGGCAACGAGGTCGCCGACAACACCCTGAGCAACAACGGCACGTTCGGCAACCCCAGCAACGGCGACCTCGCCGAGATGTCCAACCTGCACCTTCCCGGCAATTGCTTTCACGGCAACGTCGACGGCTCGGGCGCGACCGTCAACGCCAAGCGCATCCAGATCGGCAGCAAACAAGTTACTACCGCCCCACCGCTTCTGCAGTTCTTCCCGCACAACATCTGCGGAATCCCGGACGTCGGCGCACCGCTGCCCAGCGTCCTCGGTCTGGGACTGCTGTGCGCCTCGGAGGAGTTCGGCCCGTGCCCGACCACCCCGATCACCAAGTACCCCGAGCAGACAGTGGTCCAGATGATGCCGCTGCCCGCCCAGCCCACCCTGCCCGATCCGTGCCTGGGCGTGCCGCGCAACCCGTGGTGCCCCAACAACCCGGTCAGCCAACCGTCGTATCCGGTGCCGGGATCGCCCGTTTCGTAGTGTTCTCCGGGGTTTTCGAGCGCCGGCTACGCGTTGCCGCCGGCCCCGCCGGGCCCGCCGGCCCCGCCCGCCCCGCCGGTGGCGTCAGTGGGCGTCACACCGGGCTCGCCGGGCTGGCCGGCCTGCCCGGCGACGCCGTCACCGGCGCCGCCGGTACCGCCGTCACCGCCGGTCCCGCCAGTCCCGCCGATGCCGCTGGTCTCGGTGGCGTCACCGCCGACACCGCCGTCACCGCCAGTTCCGCCCGCGCCGCCGACCGCGGCACCGGCACCACCGTCACCGCCGTCACCCCCGGTCCCGCCGGCAAGCCCGGCCGCGGGGCCGGTGCCCCCGGTGCCCCCGGTCCCGCCGTCACCGCCGGCTCCGCCGGTGCCGAGTTCGGAAGTGC
>NZ_VYIK01000104.1 GCF_008709575.1 Mycobacterium sp. | reverse complement strand
ACCCCTACCTGCCCTCACCAGCTTGTGGTCACCGTTATTTTCGTGTCAGAAACCGGGCGAAACAGCGAAAACGCCCGGATGATCATCCTTCGAACTCTTCCTCGTCGATCTGCTTCAACTCGAAGGTTTCGCGTATCTGCACGCCGACGTTGTATCGAACCATGAGCTTGGTCAACTCTCTGCCGTCAATGAGGCGCAGCTGCATGCCGACACTGTCGGCGAAATGCCTTGCTCCATCGGAGAATCGTCCAGTGGTTACAAAAACACCCCGATTCGTCTGGGCGCCTTGCAGCGCCCCGACGAAAGCTTGAATCTCAGGACGCAGCACGGTGTTTTCCTTCCCGTACCGCTTCGCTTGGACCCCGATCAGGTCAAGCCCAAGGGCATCTTGCCGAACCAACCCGTCCAAACCGCTATCACCTGATTTGCCGGTATGTTCCAGCAGCGCCTCCCGACCGCCATACCCCATTGAGCGGAGAAGCTTCAGGGACAGCATCTCTAAGAACGCGGGTGGCTGAGCGAGGATCCGCTCAAGCAACTCGGCGGCCAGGATGTCGTACGACTCCTCAACAATCGTGCCGACTGCCTCGCTTGGCGACAATTCGTCAGACACAACCGTGTGCGACTTCTCATCAATGTGCTTTTCGGTCTTGCGGGCTCGGAATTCCTGGTATTCGGGGAACTGAGCCAAGACCGATATATCAACCCGGTCAGGGTGCTCCTTGAGGACCGTTTTACCGCGATCAGACAAGAGGTAGCGTCCCCGTTGTGGCCGGTCGAGGAGTCCAGCCTGAGCCATATGCGTTATCGCCCACGCGACCCTGTTGGTGAAAACCGCCTGCTTGCCGCTCGGCAGCATCACCTGCCGGTCTTCGTCGGAGACGTTCAGCGTTGGCGCTACAAGGTCCCGAATCTGTGCGTGCGACTTGGGCTCATCTCCCTCGATGGCAACTAAGACTGGACGCATCAGTGTCTGGAAGTCAGGAATTGGCACGGAAGCTAATACTAGTCACTTCGCCCCGAAAAAGGATGCCGAAATTGTTGCCTTGACCTGCAGGGATGTTGCCGCGCCTTCGGTCTGGACGCTACGAATGACGGGATAATCGCCTGGCCGGGGCAGAAGATCCCCCTCCGGCGGCGTGGATGCACACCATCATCAATGAAGCAGTCCTTTGTACGAACGTCACTGCTGATCGATTCGTCGGGGAGGCAGCCAAGCTGTCCGTATTTTTGCTCGGAATAATCGCGAGCTACTATGCTGTCCCGCCACTCCTTGTCTTGCTGCACGCGCCCTTCACGAGCGAGGCGTTTCTTCTTGATCCCACAGTTGGCCCAAGGCGCGATGAGCGACCTCATCGTCCCGGGACTGCGCAGGTCAGTAGGCCAACGCCGCCGCCGATAAATACGAATGCAATAGCTGATGCTTATTGATAAGTTAGGCTAGATATATGCAGTGATCTGCACAAACTTCTGTGCGCGGTACTGGGATTGAACCAGCGACCTCTTCCGTGTCAGGGAAGCGCTCTCCCGCTGAGCTAACCGCGCCTGGGTCCGACCAAGTGGAGACCAAGTGGAGGTGGAGACGGGAATCGAACCCGTGTGCACGGCTTTGCAGGCCGTTGCCTCACCACTCGGCCACTCCACCGCTGGGATTGATGCCGCTAGCACACCTTCGAGCGGATGACGGGATTCGAACCCGCGACCCTCACCTTGGCAAGGTGATGCGCTACCAACTGCGCTACATCCGCGAGCTACGGACGAGATCGTCGCCCGTTGCGAAGCACGACGATAGTCCACCCGCGGTGTCGGCACAAATTTCTCGGCCAGATCCGGCCCTGGCGCGGAGTGTCCCGGCTATAGCCGCACGTGCTAGTCTTCGACGTCGCCGCCCGGCAGCGGTCCCGTGGCTCAGTGGAAGAGCGTCCGCCTCACACGCGGAAGGTCGCTGGTTCGAACCCAGCCGGGACCACACACATCGAGGGAAGTCAGCGGCTGCCGGGTTGGACGATTTCGCCTGGTCGGCGTTGTCGACGGCAAGTTTGCGGGCAGCTGACTGCGGCTAACTCGCAGTGGCCGGTGGTCATCCTCAGGCTGTTCTCAGTTAATATCCGGCGTGAGTCACTGCCTCTATCAGCATGCCGTCAAAGGAGACATCTGTGCAGCTACCTCGTCGCCCGTACCTCGTTGCTGGTACCGCTGGTCTCGTCACCGCGGCCAGCGGTCTCATCGCTGTCACTGCGGTGGTCCCGCCGCCAGATGAGCCGCAGCAGCGCGCGGTCCAACTCGTGGCCGGGGAAGAGGAGATCACGCTGGACCTCGTCCGCCACGGATCGGACGGTCCGCCGGCCTACCTGTCCACCATCGGGTCGTATCTTCCCGGATATCCGCTCAATTCGACCGGTGAGGAGGAGGCGGACGCCGTCGCCAAGCTACTCGCCCCGGAAGCTCCCTTCGCCGGGATCTACGCGGGGGACAACATCAGGATGCCGGAGACCGCGGCACCGTTGTCCCAGCTGGTGGATCAGCCGGTGCAGCTATTGCCCGGGCTCGACGAGATCGCCGGCGGTATTTACAACGGCGACCAGGCCATCAGCCTCGGGGGGATCTTGTACGAAGTGACTTTGGCTGCCTGGGTGTTCGGGTTACTCGACGTGCCGATGCCTGGCTCCAACGACCTCAACGGGATGGAGTTCGACGAGAACTTCACCGGCGCTGTCCAAACGATCTACGACAACACCGTGAGCGCCGGCGGCCCGACCACCGATGTCGCGTTTTCCGGCGAGGCGGCGATCAGCACCTGGACGCTGATGAACGCCAAAAACCCCGATCTGTCCATCTTCTTACCCTTGTTCGCCCACGATCTGGAGTCGGGCGGCTCAATCCTGCCCAACACCGGCGTCGTCGTTCTTGAGGGATCCCCGACAGCGGGCTGGACGATCGTCAGCTGGAACGGTGAATCCATCCCGGCTCCGGGTCTTCTGACCGAACTGGTCGTGGACGTGCGCAGCCTCATCGAGGCCCCCCAGTTAGCCCTCTACAACATTCAAGAGGCCATCCTCGGCAGCAATACCGCGGCGATCGAGACTGCGATTCAGACGGGAATCAGCCAAGTGGCCACAGCGACGGAGCAATTCCCCGTCGCGGTGTTCGACGACATCGTCAACGCGCTGGGCGGCGGCAGCTCGACCGCCGGCGCGGATCTGGCAACCAGCAGCCTGGGGGACCTTTCCGGCCTGGTTTCTGCGCTGGCGTCGGATTTGTCCGGGCTGCTGTAGCCCCTGGAGCACCGGGGTCGGCGGGTCAGGCCACGTTGATGCAGAGGACCTCGTCGAGGCTGGCGGTGCGCAGTCCGGCGGCCGCCGCCCGCCGCCCCACCGCGGTGCTGGGGTCTGTGTCGGTGGCTTGCAGGCCACCGGCGCGATCCAGACGTGCGGTGTCGAACATCGCCGGACCGCTGGCCACTGCGTCGGTAAGAACGTAGCGGCCGGCGGCGGGGGCCCGGCGTACCTCCTGCTCGGCCGCGCAGGTACCGGTCAACGTGACCGCATCGGCGAAGTTGATCCCCACCTGGAACACCTGCGCCTCCGCCTTGAGGACCGCTGTGAGGCGGGTGATGAAGTTCTCGGGAGCGAAGAAACGCCAACCGTCGCTTAGATGCAGCCAGAAGCGTTCGCGGATCGAAGCGCGCAGCTGCGCGAGCCGAGCACCGGGCCAGTCGCCGGGGCCGGGATCGACAAACTGGAGAAATCCGTAGCGCTGCAGCAGGATTGCGCGATCCTGAGCACACAGGCCGGCGACGACGGCCAGGAATCGCCCGACCCGCGCTACATCCAGACAACAGTTCAGAAACGAGTTCAGGGTCTGCTCGATTGCCCCCCGATCCGGCCCGGCGAGCAGGCTGACGACCACGTCGGCCTCGCCGGACGCGGCGACCAACCGCGGCACCAGCGCCTCGGGGTACGCTGCGGCCGCAGTGATCATCGCCGAGGCACACACATCGCGGTTGCCTGTCATCCGCCGTCGATCAGCGTCGCTGATGTCGGGTCGGGCCAGCAGGCGCCGCCACAGCGTGAACGCCTCGGCCTGCCGGCCGCTCCCGGCCGCGCACACCGCCTGCGCGTCAGTGGCTCGCCACGCGTAGATCTCGGGATCTAACACCAGCAGGTCGTCGGGAAAAGGGATGTCGGCGGCCAGCCGGGCAAACCGGTAACCGAGCCGGTAGCGGCGATCGAGGCAGTACCGATAAGCGATGGCATACAACGGTTCGGCACGGGTCGGCCGAAACTTCCATGCCCGCAGGTAAGCGTTTTGAACCTCCGGCCACGGTGCACCGAGTTGGGCCATCGACTGAGCGATCTGCCACATGGCGAAGTAGACCTCTTCCTCCCAACCGCCCATCTCGACCCGTCGTGCATACCACTGGCGGGCGTTGACGAAATCGCCCAGAGCAAAGTAGGTCTGAGCCAGCGAGAACACCGACCGCGCATCCTCGGGGTCGTCTCTGAGCTTGGCAAGCAGCAGATCGCGCAAATGCTTCGCCGGATCCGCGTTGTGGGCTTCTCGACGCTGCTCACGGGGTCGCACAATGCTGTCCGCCGCCGCCTGCACTTGGGCCTCGGTGACCTCCAGGCGCAGATCTTCGGCGAGGCGACGGATCACAACGGCGGGTGTGGCGCGTAGCGCCTCGAAGTCGACCCTGACCGTTGCTGCGCCGTCGAGTGCGCGGTCACGCGCTTGGATCAGGCGCGTCGTTGATTCGTATCGCTCCCGCTCGTCCTTCAGCCAGCCGAGCCGATTCAGCGACGTCACCACGTTCGCCGCCGGTCGGTCGACCACGACCGGCACTATCGGGCCCCAGGCATCGCGGATGAGATCAACCGCAAGGCAAAGAAGCGGGTTCTTGGCGCCGGGCCTGCGCCCTGCTGCGCCGGCCGCACGGAGATGGTTATCGGCCCATCTGCGAAGTTGTGCCCGAAAAGAACCGGCATCCATTTGGAGCTGACCGCCAGGCCCATTAAAAGCCCCGAAGGCCTTTCGGCACAGGAGGGTTAGATGGTAGTCCTCCCAGGTTTCGTGCGGTTCGCGAATGACCAAGTCGAATTCGGTACCCATGAACACACCAAGGTGGTTGGTTTGCGTCTGACTTCGCCGCAGAGATGGGCTTGGAAAATTATCCAATGCTGGCAGGCTTCTCGGGTGATTCGAGAGGAGTAGTTCATGCCCGAGTCCAGCAACGGTCGGCGCCGCCCGTCGAAGTTGTCGGCGGAGACGAAGTGGGAGATTTTCTTGCAGGTTACCGCCGGAGAGATCAGCCAGGCCGAGGCCGCCCGCAGGTGGTGCGTCGATGTGTCGACGGTGATCGGGATCCGGCGCACCGTCAAGGACGCC
>NZ_VYIK01000103.1 GCF_008709575.1 Mycobacterium sp. | reverse complement strand
TACCGGTAGCGAGTCTGCCCGATGACTGACCCGCTAGTTCTCATTAGGCACGTCGGAAACTTGCCAGCGAAGCCGGTATCAAGGTATCCTCGGCGCAGGCGATGAAGCTCGCCGCAACCGCCTCACCTGGGCTGATGGCTTCTACCGCGGGAACGACACGGTAGAGGCAGGTGTGATACATGGCGGTTCTCGTCACTTCCTTGTGGTGTCTCGCTGCTCGACGCGGCGACGACGTGTCTGCTGATGGCAGTCCCGCACGAGCTGGCCTAACCGGCTCGCTCTGAAGCGATTCCGCACGTCATTGCGACAACTGTGAGGGAGGGTTTTCCATGTCATTCGTCACCACCAATCCAGAGGCGCTGGCGTCGGCGGCCGGCGCTTTGCAGGGTATCGGCGCGGCGCTGAACGACCAGAACGCGGCCGCCGCCGCCCCAACTACCGGGGTGATCCCCGCGGCCGCCGACGAAGTCTCGGCGCTGACCGCGGCCCTGTTCGCCGCACACGCGCAGATGTATCAGGCGGTCAGCGCCCAGGCCGCGGCGATCCACGAGATGTTCGTCAACGCGCTGGGAATCAGCGCCGGCTCGTATGCGGCGACCGAGGCCGCCAACACGATCGCGACTGGCTAACCGCAAAGGAGCTGCGTTGCCATGGATTTCGCGCTGCTACCGCCGGAGATCAACTCCGGCAGAATGTATGCCGGTCCCGGCTCCGGGCCGATGCTGGCCGCTGCGGCGGCCTGGGATGGGTTGGCCGCCGAACTGCATTCCACCGCCGCCGCTTACGGTTCGGTGGTCTGCGGCCTGACCGGCGGGCCGTGGCTGGGCCCCGCGGCGGCGGCGATGGCCGCCGCGGCCGAACCCTATCTGGCGTGGCTGACCGCCACTGCCACGCAGGCCGAACAGACCGCGAGCCAGGCCCGAGCGGCCGCCGCCGCCTACGAGGCCGCATTCGCGATGACGGTGCCCCCGCCGGTGATCGCGGCCAACCGTAGCCTGCTGGCGGCGCTGATCGCCACCAACTTTTTGGGCCAGAACACCCCGGCGATCGCGGCCACCGAGGCCCACTACGGCGAAATGTGGGCCCAAGACGCCACCGCGATGTACGGCTATGCCGGCCACTCAGCGTCGGCAGCGACGTTGACGCCGTTCACTGCGCCGACGGCCACCACCGCTCCGGCCGGGGTGGCGGGCCAGGCCGCCGCCGTCGCCCACGCCGTCGGCGCATCGGCGGGCACCCAGGCCTCGACGATCATGTCGGCGGTCCCGCAGGCGCTACAGGGCCTCGCGGCGCCCACGGCCGTGACTTCGGCCCTGGCCCCGACATCGGTGATTACCGCGATAGCCGCCACTGCGGCATCTGCCGACATTCCCGCCGCCAGCGGCGCCTTGGCGGCGTCGACCACCAGCGCGTCCGCCTCGTTCACCTCGGCCAGCTACTCGGCGACGGCGATAGCTTTCAACGAGAACACAGAGGTACTCGACGTCGCCCAAGGGATAATCCGCGGCGGCGTGATCGCCCCGGTCGACAGGTTAGGGTCGGCGGCCTTAGGTGCGCTGGGGACCGGTACAGGCCCTCCGGTCCGCGCGGGTGTGGGCCAGGCAGCCTCGATCGGCGCGTTGTCGGTGCCGCAGAGCTGGGCCGTGGCCGCTCCGGCGACCAGGCTTACCGCGGCGGCATTACCGAGCGCGGCGCCGGCCGCGGTGACCGCTACCTCCGAGAACCTGTTGAGCGATATGGCCCTCGCGGGAATGGCCGGGCGTGCTCTCGGCGGTACGGTCGGCGTGGCCCGCCCGGATCGAGGTCGCGCGATCACGAGTCGCGACCACGCCCGGCCACCGCAGAGGTCGTCGGCCGGTGGCGGCCCGGTGACCGGAATCGCTTCCGAACTGCGCGCACTCGCGCAACTCCGTGACTCCGGAGTTTTGACCGACGAGGAATTCACCAAGCTCAAACAACGGATTGTTTGATCCTGCAACGTCAAACCGAAGGGAGGCAGCACATGGTCAGGATTGCCGCACTCGCCGCCGGACTCGCCATCACCACGGTTTTGGCCGCTACGCCGGCAGTAGCCAGCGAGTCGGGATACCTCATCCGGCTGGAAAGGGCCAACATCACCATCATCTCTCCCGAGGACGCGCTACATTGGGGCACCGCCGCATGCGATTCGTTACGTGCCGGCGCACCACCGGCCGAGACGATCTCTATGCTTCGAAACGTTGCCGGCTTCAGGCCTCGCCATGCCGGGCAGTTACTCGGGGCGGCTGTCGCCGAACTGTGCCCCGACCAGTATCAGGACGTGATGGATTGGGCACACGCCCAGATCGGCAGGTAGGCGTGGTTTGCTTCACCAGCGTTCTTTCCCCCCATCCGGACCCGAACGTCGGCGCAGACACCGCACCGGGTTGCTTTCCCGATCTGCACCTGGACGAAATCGTTACCGCGGTGATTGCCGGCTACCCGAACGAAGGTGTCGAAGCCTTCTTCTACGCGCCGCCACGTGACCTGGCCACTATCGATCACCGCCAGCAAGTATTTCGGGATTTGGACTGCGACCGCACGCGTCGGGCAATCCAGGTCTTCGTCGACGATATGCGCACGATGCGGCGCTATCTGGACCGTGCCGAAAATGTGTGGCATCCCCTGCAACGGCAGGGCTGGCTCCTCGAGGCGGTCAAAATCTATTGCGACGCCGTGGCACGGCTAGACGAGGATTTAGCCAACTTCCCGCCGGCTTCCGGTGGGCTACGCGGATTCGCCGACTTTGTTTCCCACTATGTCGACAGCGACACCTTTCGAAGGCTGGTCGGCCAGACCGATGCCGTGCATACCGCGTTGCGTGAGGTCCGCTACACCGTGCATATCCAGGGCCTTGCGGTGCATGTCGAGAAGTTCGACGGCCAAGCCGACTACAGCAGTGAGATCGTGGCGACATTCGAGCGGTTCGCAATCGAGGAAAGTAAGGACTATCGCGTTCCGATTCCCGATCACCCCGACATGAACCACGTCGAGGAGCAAATCCTTGAGTGCGTCGCCAAGCTTTATCCGGAAACATTCGAGCTGCTGGCCACCTTCAGCGGCCGAAACCGAGATTTCCTCGATCCCACCATCGCCCGATTCGATCACGAAATCCGGTTCTACCTGTCCTACCTGGCCTTCGTCAGCCGTTTGCGGGTGGCCGGCCTGACCTTCAGCTATCCGGAAGTCACCACCGAGCCCGGCGCGGTTTCCGTTGACGGCGCCTTCGATCTGGCGCTGGCAGTCAAATCAATCGGCGAGGACAAGGTCGTCGTCTCCAATGACTTCGAGTTATTCGAGGCCGAGCGGATTTTCGTGGTGACCGGTCCCAACCAGGGCGGCAAGACGACATATGCCAGGATGATCGGCCAATGTGCCTACCTTGCCTCGCTGGGCTGCCCGGTGCCCGCCAGGCGAGCCAGGCTGACGTTGCCCGACCACATCTATACCCATTTCGAGCGGCAGGAATCGCTGTCGACGCTGCGCGGCAAGCTCGACGAAGAACTGGTACGAATTCACGACATCCTGTCGCGCGCCACCGACGCCAGCATCATCATCATGAACGAGAGCTTCTCGTCGACCACCCTCGACGATGCGCTGCTGATTGGCACCGAGATCCTGCAGCGCATCATCAAGCTGGGCTGTGTCGCGGTCTACGTCAGCTTCCTCGACGAGTTGGCCGGCCTCGATCCCGTATGCGTCAGCATGGTCGGCGAAGTCGAACCGGACGACCCGACCCGGCGGACATTCAAATTCACCCGCCGCCCCGCAGACGGTCTGGCCTACGCCACGGCGTTAGCGGACAAATACGGCCTCGACCACGACACGCTGCGACGCAGGATCAGCCGATGAGAGTTCGTCTGTTGCACCCCGACCACGACCCCGACCTGCAGCCGGTACTGCCATGGTGGCTTCGCGATCTCATCGATGACGATCTCGAGTTGCCGCGGCTCTACAACACCATGGCAGCAGGTGACGAATTTCTGCTCGAGACCGCCAAGAAAGTAATACAGCTGCCCATCACCGATCCTGACGTCATCGTCTACCGCCAACACGTGCTGGCCGACTGCCTGGCCAATCGCTCTGTGGTGCAACAGATGTACAACATCGCGGTGGACGCGGCCGAAGTGCGGCGCAAGGTTTTCCTGGGCGGGTTGATGTCTAAAAATCCGGAGTCGATCCTGCGCCGCTCTGTTCGGATCCTCGAACTGCTCGTCGCGAACCTCAGGCAGTTACGCAGCCTGTGCGACGAGCACGCCGGGCGGTTCCGGTCGGCCGGCTTTCGGCAGCTTGCGGCGATGGTCGCCGAACAACTGTCTGACGACTACCTGAGCCGGCTTGACGAACATCTCAGCGAATTAAAGCTGCCGCGTGGGGTTCTGCTCAGCGCGCAGCTGGGGCCGGGTAACAAGGGCCGCCGGCATCTCTTCCACCAGACGCCGCGTCGCAGCTGGTGGGAAAAGCTGACCGGATATCACGGCGACACATGCGGATTCGTCGTCGACGATCGCGACCAGGCGGGCACCCAGGCGCTGGCCGAGTTGGCCGGACGCGCCATCAACGACGTCGCGAACACCCTCACCCAGTCCGCGGACCATGTCCAAGGATTCTTCGGCCGGCTGCGCACCGAACTCGCGTTCTACCTCGGGTGCCTCAACCTGCGCGACGCGCTCATCGCGTTCGATGTGCCGACGTGTTTTCCGGTCCCCGCCCCGATCGACGAAATCCAGTTCGAGTGTCGTGGCCTGCGCGACGTGGCGCTGTGCCTGACCACCCTCAGACAGGTCGTCGGCAACGACGTCGACGCCGACGGCAAATCGCTGATCGTGATCACCGGCGCCAACGAGGGCGGCAAGTCGACATTCCTGCGCAGCGTGGGCACGGCGCAGGTGATGATGCAAGCCGGCATGTTCGTCACCGCGGAATCGTTTCGTGCCGGCGTGCGGGACGGCGTGTTCACGCATTTCAAGCGGGAAGAAGACGCCACGCTGACGCACGGCAAGTTGGACGAAGAACTTGCCCGCATGAGCCACATCGCCGACCACATCGGGCCGGCGTCATTGCTGTTGTGCAATGAATCTTTCGCCGCGACCAACGAGCGCGAGGGGTCGCAAATCGCGCGCGGCGTCGTGGCGGCTATGGTCGAAAGCGGGGTCAAGGTCGTGTTCGTCACGCATCTCTACGATTTCGCCCACAGCCGGTACGCCCGCCACGACCCGGCCGACTTGTTTCTGCGGGCGCAGCGTCGTCCCGACGGCACGCGCACGTTCCGACTGTTACCTGCAGAACCCACGCCGACGAGCTATGGCGAAGACTCGTTCCGCCGGGTCTTCGGCATCCCCGCCCACCCGGAAAACGAGTCTGTCCGGCCCGGTTGACGTCTCAGCCGATCGGCGCTTGCCCTCGGCGTGCCGCGGGCTGCAGCATCCCGGATGCGGTGACTGCGAGCAACATCCACACTGCTGCATAACCGAAAGCCAGCGTAGGAGAAACCACCGTGTACAGCACTCCCACCACGGCGGTCGCCACCAGGTCGCCGGTTGCCTGTACTGCGCCCAGGACGCCGAATCCGCTCCCGCGAAGCCGATCGGGCAGCAACTGGGCGATCCCCGCCGATTGTGTCGGCTCGGCAAGCCCGATGCCCGCACCAGCCGCCGCGAAGCCGAGCGCTATGACGACCGGGTTGTGCGCCCCGACGGCAAACACCCCGTAGGCGATCACGTATACCGCTGCACCGGTCGTAAATACCACGCGCGGCCCGCTACGGTCGTACCAGCGCCCGGCGACCAGCGATGCGACTGCCGCGACGACGTTGTGACCCGCATAGATCAGGATCGCCAGCGAGGTCGCCGCACTCACCGAGCGCTGCGGCGAACCCAGCAACTGTGTGGCGCGAAGTATC
>NZ_VYIK01000102.1 GCF_008709575.1 Mycobacterium sp. | reverse complement strand
CGCCGCCGGTCAATCGACAGTCGCCGAGGGTGAAACGGTTGCGAACTTCGGCTCGTTTTCTCGCAACCGTTTCACTTTCGGCGGTGTTCGCAGTGGTCTGTCGGTGGGCTGCTGTAGGAACATGAATATGAGCGGAAGGGAGAGACTCCGATGAGCGTCGTGATGTCGAAACCGGAAGGAAAACGCGCCCGGTTACGGCGCTGCGCAGCCTCCACCGACGTCCACAGCAACTTGCTGCCCACCCAGCTGGCTGCCGCGCCGGCGCTGGCCTGGGAGGCCGAAAGCGAAGACGTCCCGGTAGCAGAGGACCAGGATTTCCGCGCCGCGGAAGAAACTCGGCGGCTTTCGCGCGCAATCACCCGCGTACTGCTCGGCGTGGTCGCAATCACCGCCGTCACCGCCGCAGCCCTGGGCGGCTACGCGGATGGCCGGGACTCCTTCCCGTGGGAACACATCCCGCACCCGGTAGAGGTGCCGTCATCCCCCGCACTGAGTGTGCCGCCTGCGCCGCCGAGCGCCGCCGCTCAACGGGCCGCGACTAAGGCGGTATGCCGCCAATACGTTCCCGTCGACGAAATGGTCGTTTCCAACACCCACATGGAAAACCCCAAGGCCGGCGATCCCGTCGGGCAGCTTGCGGTGGCGGCCAACGCCCGGCTCGCGTTGGTCACGGGCTCCCTCGTGCTGCACGACGCGCTGCGCGAGAACCCGGCCACTCCCCCCGCCTTGGCAAAACCGGTGCGCGCGATGTCGAAGACCCTGATGAGCCTGGGGGCGGGCTATCTCGCCGGTGAAGACACATCGACGCTCCGCCCGGAACGGCATCTTCTCGACCGAGAGATCCGCCAGATAACCGTCTTCTGCCCCGACTGAGTGGGAATCTGCTGGGACGCAGCGGAAAGACGGCGCGGTCAATCCACTCGCGCCGAACGTGGCGCGGTAGCCTCAGTCGCCTGCGCGCCGACCAAATGGAGGAGATGTTTGAACTGTCGGCGCTGAGCAGGTGTCAGGTTGGACAGCAGCCGCTCGTCGGCGACGTGCACGGCGGCCTCGGCGCGCTTCAGCAGCGCCCGACCTTTGGCGGTGAGCCGGGCGGGCAGCGCGCGGCCCGACGACACGGTGCTCGGCCGCGTGACCGCGCCCAGGTCTTGCAGCCGGCGCAGCACCAGGTTCATGGCTTGCGGTGACACGTTGATGGTGCGGGCCAGCTCGGCGTTGGATTGGCCGGGGCACATGGCCAAGATTCGCAGGCACACGAACTCCGGCAGCCCCAGCCCGAGGGACCCCAACTCCGCCGTCAGCTCGGGCCGCAACTGCGTCATCACGCGATAGAGCAGATAGCCCAGTGGCTGGTCCTCGTACTCAGGCATGTCAAACATGGTGACAGGGTCTCCCCGCGCGGTTGAAGGCGGCCGCGCCAGTTCTGATTAGATCAACTACTTTGACATATATCAACCACGTTGATTAAGCTGGCTGGTGTGGCGGCCGGCAGCCGGCCGGCACGACATGGAAGGGAGACAGACATGTTTCACGGTGGATTTTCCGAAGGTCCCGGTTTCGGCGGGCCCGGGTTCGGCCGGCAGCGCGCCGGTGGGCGCTTCGGCAGGCCGCGGTTCCTCAAGCGGATAGCGTTGGGCACGCTGGCTTTGTTGCTCGACGGCCCGGCCGACGCTGCACACATCGTCCAGCGCACGTCGGAGGCGACTGATGGTGCCGTCACCCCGCCGCAGCAGGCCGTAGAGCTCGCCCTCGGGGTGCTTGCCGGCCGCGGACTGGTAACGGTCGACGACGGTGTGGCCACCCTGACCGAGCTGGGTAGAAACACCTTGGCCTGGCGGGGCATCAGCAGCGAGACCGCCCACGTGTTCTTGGCGCGGATGGCCAAGTTCGCTGACGTGCACAAGATTCGCTGGGGGCTAGCCGAACTGGCCGGACTGGCCCGCAAGATCACTTGGGCCGGCACCGAGGAGCAAAAAGCCCAGCTCGTCGACGCCAGAGCCAAGGTGTTGGCCGCGATCACCGCAGCCAACACGTCGCTGCACGGCGTGCTCGCCGAAGGCTAAAGCCTGTCGCGCCCCGGATCGTTCGCTGTGTCATGCTCGACCTCGTTCTGCACCATCCCGCAAGGGAATCGAGGACGGGGAGACAGGATGCAGCTGCTGCTGGTCCGCCACGGCTTACCGCTGCGCAGCGAACCCGGGGAGGGCTCCGACCCACGCCTGTCGGAGGCGGGATTGGCTCAGGTCGCCCGGCTGCCTGAGGCGCTGGCGAGGTTCCCGATCACCCGGGTGGTGAGCAGTCCGCAGCGCCGCGCCGTGCAGACCGCCCAACCGGTCGCTGCCGCGCGCGGGCTGGAAGTTGAGGTCGATGAGCGGTTCGCCGAATACGACCGTGACTCGCCGGTCTACATTCCGATCGAGCAGATCCGCGAGGAGAACCCGCAAGGGTGGGCGCGGATGGCTCAAGGCCACCTGCCCGGATCGGTCGACGAAGCCGGGTTCCGTGCCCGTGTCCGCGCCGCGGTCGACGACGTCGTCGGCGCCGCCGCGCCCGACCAGACGGTGGCGGTGTTCAGCCACGGCGGGGTGATCAACGCGGTGCTGCACGAGATCCTGGGCACCGCGCGGCTGCTGTCGTTTCCGATCGACTACGCCTCGGTGACCCGCCTGCTGTTCTCCCGGTCGGGGCAGGCCACCGTGGCGGCGGTCAACGGCACCGAGCACGTGTGGGATCTGCTGCCCCGCAATCGGCGCTGAATTACCGGCCCGCCGGCGTCTGTCTCTTCGCAGCGCGCCGCAGCTGATAGATCCGAGTCGTGCCGGCGAGCACGGTGATCAACCCGCCGCCCACGGCTGCCAGCAAGACGGCCACCCCCAGGGGCAGATGCCAGTGCCAGCCCAGAAAGGTCAACGGCACCGGTTCGTTGTTTTGGGTGATGAAGATCAACAGCACGGTGAGGATCAGAAACCCCGCGATCAGCGACGTCCACACCGCGGCGGCGCGGGTGAGCGCCACCGAGGATTGCGGTGATCCGGCGTCGTGCGGTGGAGTCGGCGGTCGATGCGGCTGGCCGGGGGAGCCCGGAGTATCGCTGCTCATGGCGCCATTGTTCCCCCTCCGGCGGGGCGGGACACCCAAACGGCAGAACCCGCATCCGGCCGGGACGCGGTGGCCGACCAGGTTGTGCGAGCCGGGCAGCGGTCGCCTACGGTATAGCGGGTGAGCCCAGCCACTTCTGACGCGACATCGAGCACCTGGCCGGCGATCCTGACGTGGCGTGCACCCGATGCCTCCCGCATGGAGTCGGTGCGGGTGCAGTTGTCCGGCAACCGGATCAAGGCCAACGGTCGCATCGTGGCTGCCGCCGCCGGCACCAGCCCCGCGTTCGGTGCCTACTACGACCTGCAAACCGACGAAGCGGGCGCCACCAAGCGGTTCGGCTTGACCGTGACGCTGGCCGAGCGGGAACGCCAGCTCTCCGTCGCCCGCGACGAGGAGAACATGTGGCTGGTGACCGATCAGCGCGGGGAGTCGCGCGCCGCCTTCGACGGCGCTCTCGACGTCGACGTGGTCTTCAGCCCGTTCTTCAACACCTTGCCGATCCGCCGCCACGGGCTGCACGATCGGCCGGGCTCGGTGACCGTGCCGGTGATTTACGTGAGCCTGCCCGACATGTCGGTCACGTCGGCCCCGGTCGCCTACAGCAGTGCCGGCCGGGTAGCGGAAACGGCGGGTACCGAGATCCTCGCTGAGATCAAGGTGCGCTCGCCGGTGTCGGACACCACCCTCATCGTCGACGTCGACGGCTTCATCGTCGACTATCCAGGGTTGGCAGAGCGGATCTGATCACCCCGCCGGCCCGGCCCGCGGCCGCCAGCGACTCGCGCCAGTTCTCCTCGCCGATGAAGACGGTGACCATGTCAGGACGGGAAAAACTGTCGTAGCGGGTGCGTGCGGCATGCCCGGCTTCGGCGAGTTCGGCCACCGAGTGGTGGCAGGCCAACGAGTCGCGCGCGTTGGCGAGCAGGTCGATGAATCGGTCCAGGGCGGGCAGCAGCTGGCCGGCGTTGGCCTCGCACATCGCCCGGACCAGATCCGGCGCGGTCGCCGCCACCCGCGTGCCGTCCCGGAATGAGCCGGCGGCCAGCGCGAAGGCCAGCGGAATCTCGGCGGCGGTGATGGCCAGCGCCTCGGCGACCAGGTGGGGCAGGTGCGAAATCGCGGCTGCGGCGGCGTCGTGCTCGTCGGATCGGGCGGGCACCACCACCGACCCGCAGTCCAGCGCCAGATGCATCACCATTGCCCACACCGCGGGGTCCACGTGGTCGTCCACGCTGACCACCCACGGCGCACCGGCGAACAACCGGGCATGGCCGGCGGCCCAGCCGGAATGTGCCGTTCCGGTCATCGGGTGACCGCCGACAAAGCGGGCTTGCAGACCAGCGGCGGTGACCTCCTCGAGCACGGCGCTTTTGACGCTGGTGACGTCGGTCAGCGGACACTGCGGGGCGGTGTCGCGGAGGTGGCGGAGCAGCGTCGGCAACGCAGGCATCGGGACGGCCAGCACGACCAGTGCGCCGATGTCGGCGGCGCGTTCCAGCGCTTCGGTGACGTCGGTGGTGGCGTCGAAACCGTCGAACCGGGCCGCCTGCACCCCGTCCACCGAGCGGTTGTAGCCGAAGACTTCCCGGCCCGCCGCGGCGGCGGCGCGCATGATCGATCCGCCGATCAGCCCCAGCCCGAGCACGCACACCGGGTCTTTAGCCACCTCTCAAGGTTGGCACACCCAGGTGGAATTCCGACGCGCGATTCCGTCCAGACGCGGCCCGGATTGTCTGGTCAAGTTGCTGGTCAGGGACTAGCGTTTCCCGCATGGCAGCACAGCGCGCCTCTGCGAAACCGGACACGCCCGAGGGGTTCGGGGTTGCTGTCGTGCGCGAAGAAGGCACGTGGCGTTGTGCTCCGATGCGTCCCAAAGCGCTGACCAGTTTGGCTGAGGCCGAGAAGGAACTGCGCGAGCTACGCAGCGCCGGTGCGGTTTTCGGGCTTCTGAACGTCGACGACGAGTTCTTCGTGATCGTGCGCCCGGGCCCGTCGGGAACCCGGTTGCTGCTTTCCGACGCTACGGCGGCGCTCGACTACGACATCGCCGCCGAGGTGCTGGAAACCCTGGATGCCGACATCGATGAACAAGACCTCGAGGACGCCGAGCCGTTCGAGGAGGGCGACTTGGGGTTGCTGTCGGACGTCGGGTTGCCCGAAGCGGTGTTGGGCGTGATCCTCGACGAGACGGACCTCTACGCCGACGAGCAACTGGTCCGCATCGCCCAGGAGATGGGTTTCGCCGACGAACTGGCGGCGGTGCTCGAACGTCTCGGTCGGTGACCGCCGATGACGACCTGATCCGCGCGGCGCTGGCGGTCGCCGCGACCGCCGGCCCGCGGGATGTGCCGGTGGGTGCGGTCGTGTTCGGCGCCGACGGGATCGAGCTGGCGCGCGCGGTCAATGCCCGGGAAGCACTCGGTGACCCGACCGCGCACGCGGAGATCCTGGCGCTGCGGGCCGCTGCCCGCATCCGCGGCGACGGATGGCGCCTGACCGGCGCCACGCTGGCCGTCACCGTCGAGCCCTGCACGATGTGCGCGGGCGCGCTGGTGCTGGCGCGGGTGCAGCGGCTGGTGTTCGGGGCGTGGGAGCCCAAGACCGGGGCGGTGGGCTCGCTGTGGGACGTAGTCCGCGACCGGCGACTCAACCACCGGCCCGCGGTGCGCGGCGGAGTGCTGGCCGACGAGTGCGCGGCGCTGCTCGAAGCCTTCTTCGCCCGTCAGCGAGGTGAGCGGGCCGGCTTTGGGTAAGCTGTCGCGCGGTGGCGTGTCCGAGCGGCCGAAGGAGCACGCCTCGAAAGCGTGTGACGGGTAACCCCCGTCCGAGGGTTCAAATCCCTCCGCCACCGCCA
>NZ_VYIK01000101.1 GCF_008709575.1 Mycobacterium sp. | reverse complement strand
GCGGTCGACCGCCAGCTCGAGGATGTGGGCACTCAGGGGCCCCAGCCCCGCCTTCACCCCGACGCACCCACCCGGGCGTTGATCTTCGACTCGATCTATGTCACCTACCGCGGGGTGGTCACCTACGTGCGCGTCGTCGACGGGGCGATCAAGCCGCGGGAGGCGATCACGATGATGTCCACCGGAGCCACCCACGAGCTGCTCGAAGTGGGCGTCGTCTCGCCCGAGCCCAAGGCCACGTCCGGGCTCGGCGTCGGGGAGGTGGGCTACCTGATCACCGGGGTCAAAGACGTCCGCCAGTCCAAGGTCGGCGACACGGTGACCACCGCGCGTCACGGCGCCGCCGTGCCGCTGACCGGCTACCGCGACCCCAAGCCGATGGTCTATTCCGGGCTCTACCCCGTCGACGGCTCGGACTACCCCGACCTGCGTGACGCGCTGGATCGGTTGCAGCTCAACGACGCCGCGCTGACCTACCAGCCCGAGACATCGGTGGCGCTGGGATTCGGTTTCCGCTGCGGGTTTCTGGGCCTGCTGCACATGGAGATCACCCGTGAGCGCCTGGAACGCGAATTCGACCTGGATTTGATCTCCACGTCGTCTACCGGGTGGTCCTGGAAGGAGGGGCCGGCGGGGAAGTGCGAGTGACCAATCCGTCGGACTGGCCGGCGGGCAAGATCCGCACGGTTTATGAGCCCATCGTCAAAACCACGATCATCGCGCCCAGCGAATTCATCGGCACGATCATGGAACTGTGTCAGTCGCGCCGCGGCGAGCTGGGCGGCATGGACTACCTCTCGCCGCAACGCGTGGAGCTGCGCTACACCATGCCGCTGGGCGAGATCATTTTCGACTTCTTCGACGCGCTCAAATCCCGCACCCGCGGCTACGCCAGCCTCGACTACGAGGAGGCCGGCGAGCAGGAGGCCGAGCTGGTGAAGGTCGACATCTTGCTGCAGGGCGAGCCGGTCGACGCGTTCAGCGCGATCGTGCACAAGGACGCCGCGGCCGCCTACGGCCACAAGATGACCGCCAAACTGAAGGAGCTTATCCCGCGCCAGCAGTTCGAGGTCCCGGTGCAGGCCGCCATCGGCTCGAAAATCATTGCCCGGGAGAACATCCGGGCGATCCGCAAAGACGTGTTGGCCAAGTGCTACGGCGGTGACATCACCCGCAAACGCAAACTGCTGGAAAAGCAGAAAGAAGGCAAGAAGCGGATGAAGACAATCGGTCGGGTCGACGTCCCGCAGGAGGCGTTCGTCGCGGCGCTGTCCACCGATTCGGCACCGCGCTAGGTGTCGGCGCGCGGCGCGCTACGGCTGTTTGTTGGCGACCAGGTCTCCCGACGTCGCGTTGATCGCGACTTTGTGCTCGACCAAATAGGTGTCGTAGACATCGGCGTCCCACAGCGTGGTGCCGTCCTTGTCGTCGAGCCTGAGTTCGGTGATGGAGCCGTTGGGCACCGCGGCCAGCACCTTGTTCACGGCCGTCTGATAGTCCAGGCGGGCAGCCTGGACGAGGTTGCGGCGCTTGGCTTTGTCGGCGTCGCTGTCGTTGCGCGGGGTCGGTCCGACGAGGACCGTAATCCCGTCGGAGCCGGTTTTCAGCTCCTGCTCGTTACCGTCCGGCGTGGCCAACCGGATCTTCCAGGTTCCCGCGTCGGCGGTGTCGCTCTGGATGAAGATCAGCGTGCTGTCAGGCACTTTCGCCACCGCCGTCGACCCTGCGCGCAGCAGCGTCTGCGGATCCGGCGGCGCACTCGGCGCGGGGGACCACGACGCGCCGGCCGTGGTTTTGTCGGTGCTCGTCGCTGACGTCGCTGCGGGTTTGCCGCTGTGACCGCACCCGGCCAGCGCCACCACCACCACACCGATCGAAGCCGTCCGGAGCCAGGATTGCGACAGGACTGCAGCCATAGCGGCTACCGTAGCAAGCGCTTACACGGGAGCGTTGGCGGGTTGAAACACCCCGGTGGAATCGGCTTCTTCCTCGGCGCGGATCACGTGCACCACCGCGTTGATGAGCGCCAGGTGGGTGAACGCTTGCGGGAAGTTGCCCAGATGCCGGCCGGTGCGCGGCTCGATCTCCTCGGCGTAGAGATACAGCGGGCTGGCGTAGGCCAGCAGCCGCTCGCACAAATGCTTGGCGCGGCTGACTTCTCCGATCTCGACCAGCGCGGAGACCAGCCAAAACGAGCAGATCGTGAAGGTGCCCTCCTCGCCGGTGAGGCCGTCGTCGGTCTCGTCGACCCGGTAGCGCAGCACCAGCCCCTGGTCGGTGAGGTCGTCGGCGATCGCCAGCACCGTCGCGCGCACCCGGGGATCGTCGGGGGGCAGGAAGCGGGTCAGCACCACCAGCAGCAGCGAGGCGTCCAGGGCGTCGGTGTCGTAATGCTGGGTGAAGATGCCGCCGGAGTTCACCCCGTGCTCGAGGACGTCGGCCCTGATCTCCTCGGCAATCGCCCGCCACCGCTGGGCGTAGCCTTTTTCCCCTTGGCGCTCAGCCAGTTTGGCACCGCGATCCAGCGCCACCCAGCACATGATCTTCGACGACGTGAAGTGCTTCGGTTCGCCGCGCACCTCCCAGATGCCGCGGTCGGGCTCACGCCAATGCGCAACCGCTTCTTCCACTTGCTTTTTCAGCACCGGCCACAGGGTCTCGGGAACCTGTTCACGCGATTTGGCGTGCAGGTAGAACGAATCGAGGATGGCGCCCCAGATGTCGTGCTGCTCCTGGTTGTAGGCGCCGTTGCCGATGCGTACCGGTCGGGCGTTGTCATAGCCGGACAGGTGCAGCAGTTCGTGTTCCTCCAGGCAGCGTTCGCCACCGACGCCGTACATCACCTGCAACGGATGGCGTTCGTCGTCGTTGGCCCCGGACACGTCGGCGATGAACGCGAAGAAGTCGTCGGCCTCGCGGTCCAGGCCCAGCGTGTAAAGACCCCACAACGCGAACGTCGAGTCCCGGATCCACGAGTAGCGGTAGTCCCAGTTGCGTTCGCCGTGCGGCGTTTCCGGCAGCGAGGTGGTGCTGGCCGCCAGCAGGGCGCCGGTCGGCGAGTACGTCAACCCTTTCAAAGTCAGCGC
The DNA here is from genome assembly GCF_008709575.1 of Mycobacterium sp. Lineage (GTDB taxonomy): Bacteria > Actinomycetota > Actinomycetes > Mycobacteriales > Mycobacteriaceae > Mycobacterium. Next base: position 2,940 of record NZ_VYIK01000101.1, on the reverse strand, counting down.
GCTGCGCTGCAAATACGCCCGCCAGGGGTGGTCGGGGAAGTCGCCGATGTTGATCCACTGGCGCCAGCACTCCGTGGTCTGCCACATCTTGTCGGCGGCCTCGGCATAGGTCTGCGGTGCGGGGTGCTGGGACCAGCTCAGCGCGACGAAGACGTCGTCGCCCTCTTTGAGCCGGGTGCGGGCCCGCGCCTCACGCCCCTCCAGCCCGATCCGCAGGTTGGTGGTCAACCGCAGCGCCGGGTGGTCGTCGGGGTGGTGTCTGGCCCGCGCGGTGGCTTCCCCGTAGCCACTGGCCGAGTATTCCCACACGGTGCCCACGCGGTGGTAGTCGAACGCCGGTTCGCAGCTCATCATCAGCTCGACGGTGCCGCTGACGCAGCGCACGGTGCGCAGCAGGATGTGCTCGGCGTCCCAGTCCGTCGGGGTGCGGCGATGCGTGCGCGAGCGGGTTTCGATGTCATGCCAGCGCCCCATCACCAGCGCGTCGCGCACGATCAGCCAGCCGGTGTGCGTTTGCCAGGTGGTCTCCATGATCAGGCTGCCGGGCAGGTAGCGCCGCGCCGACGGCACCGACACGCCGTAGGGTCCCAGCCGGAAATGCCCGGCGCTGCGGTCCAGGATCGCGCCGAAGACGCTCGGCGAGTCCGGCCGCGGCACGCACAGCCACTCCACCGAGCCCGTCGGCGAGATCAGACAGTTCGTCTCGCAGTCGGACAAAAACGCGTAGTCGGCGATCGGCGGGAACGGGTTGCGCAGCGAAGCCCCCGCGGTGTGCGGCACCGGCGAGGTGAGCGTGAACGCCGCGAGCGCGGCGTCGTCAGCGATCTCGGTGGCTCCCTCGCCGGACCCTGCGTGCAGCACCATGCCGACATCATGATCTGCCGACCCGCTCGGCGTCTACTCGCCGGTGGGCGGGGCGATTAGGCTGACGACGATGCAGGGTTTCCTCGGGTGGTGGGACAGCGTCGAGCTGTGGCTGTCCGGGCTGGGCTTCGTGCTGCAGACCCTCGTGGTCATGCCGGTCGTGCTGGTGCTGGCCTACGGCATCGCGCTGGCGCTGGACGCGCTGCTGGGCCGCGGGATCGCGTTGCTGCGCCGGGTTCATCGCAGCGACGAAGAGCCCCAGTGAGCGCCATGCCGCGCTCGCAGGTGACACTGGTGCTGGTCGCGCTGGTGGTGCTGGTGATCGTCACCTGGTTGCTCACCCGCTAAGACGCGGCCCGCACCGCAGTACGGGACCGCGTATATAGTGGGCAGCGGAGGCTGGCATGGCAAAGCAGATCACGGTGTGCCCGGTTGCCGACCTGCCGGCGGGGGCGGTCATCGGTGCGGGGCCCTACGCCGTCGGAAACGTTGCAGGTAAGTACTTCGCGGTCACCCGCCGGTGCCGGCATCTGGGCGCTGATTTGGCCGGCGGATCGATCGAGGACGGGCGATTGGTGTGTCCCTGGCATCAGGCCGCCTACGACGTCGACAGCGGGCGCATGGTGCGCGGACCTCAGCAAATCTTCGCCAAGATCCCCGGGCTCGGGGCCACGGTCAAGGCGCTGACGACGCTCTGGCCGCTGCGGCGCGGCACCGTGTCGGTGTCGGGCAACGACATCGTCGTCGAATAATCGGCGCCGGTCGCGATCAGTCCCCCGACAAGGCGTCGTCGACGCTGTCATGAACCGGCAGCAGGCGCTTGAGCCCGCAGGCGGCGACGGTCCGCGCAATGGTGGGCTCTTTGCTGACCAATCGCAGGTCCACGCCCCGGCGCCGGCAGCGCTGTGCCTCCTCGGCCAGCACGGCGAACGCGCAGCACCCCATGAAGTCCAGGCCGCTGGCGTCGATGACGAGCGTGCTGGGCGGGCTGACGGCGGCGGCGGCTTCGCGCAACAGGCGCCGCCAGGTCGCCTCGTTGCGGGCGTCGAGCTCACCTCCGGCGTGCAGCACCACGTCCGGGCCGCTGCGTTCGGTGATGGTCCGCAAATTGCTGTGCGCACCGGCCATCTCGGCCATCAACCGGGTGCTCAGCAGCACGTTTCGGCCGGACGTCTCGGGGGCGGCAATGCCCATGGTGAACTCCTTGGCGCCGGGCGCGGTGGCGCCGCGAAGGATGTCCGCCCTACGTGCCTGAAGACAGACGCTGCAGCACAGTGCAGTTAACGTTGTTGTAGCAGAGCCCATGCCGGGTGTCCATCGCGCATTCGCTGAGAATCACGTGAGGCGCGGCTAAGGGCGCGGGGCGGCCTCGAACTCGGCGATCAGCCGCGCGGTGCGTTTACGGAGCACGATCGCCGCGCCGACCCCGGCCACGACGGCCACCACCAACGCGATCCAGGAGATGCGCTCCAGCCAGCGCTCGGCCGCCAGGCCCGCGTAGTAGACCAGCGCGGTGGTGCCGCCGGCCCAGCACACTGCACCGGCCACGTTGGCCGACAGAAACCGCAGGTAGCGCATCTTCAGCGCGCCGGCCAGCGGGCCCGCGAAAATCCGCAGCAGCGCAATGAACCGGCCGAAGAACACCGCGTGCGATCCCCACCGCAGAAAGATCCGCTCCGCCAGCGCGACATGACCGGGCCCGAAGTGCCTGGGGAACCGTCGGCCCAGCCAGTCGAACAGCGGCAAGCCCAGCCGGCGGCCGATCGAGTAGCCGATCGAGTCGCCCACCACGGCGCCGATCACCCCGGCCGCGCCGACCCCCAGCGGGTTGACCGCCAACTCGTGCCGGGTGCACAGCAGCGCGGCGGTGACCAGCACGATCTCTCCGGGCAGCGGGATCCCGAGGCTCTCGAGCCCGACCACTGCGCCGACCACGAGGTACACGGTCAGCGGCGGGATCGACTGCAACACGGCGTCCACGGTCATGCGACCAGCATGCCCGACCGGCCTGGACGGGCCAACGGCGCGTCGTCGGGTTATTCGCCGCGGGCCACGATCACCGGGGTCTTGACCAGC
>NZ_VYIK01000100.1:3595-6060 GCF_008709575.1 Mycobacterium sp. | reverse complement strand
CAAAGCATCTTCCCTCCGCCAGGAACGCGCGCCCAGCGCGCGGGGATGCTCACGTGACCCTGTCACACAGGGGATTCGCAAACCCAATGCATAGGTTTAACGGCGTCAAACCGTGGGCTCTTGGGCTAGCATCCCTGCCACCCGGCATGGGGTACGCCGACTGGTGGAAGCGGACATGGATTCGACGCAGTATTTGCAGGCCGCCGGCGGCGATCCGCAGACAATCATGGTTGAGACCCGCAAACCGGGCGGCCAGCAGTGGGACCTGGAGTGGGTGCGCTACACCGTGGGTCACCCCCACCAGGGAGACAAGGAGCCCGCTGCCGTGGCGGTCAAATTACCGGGGCGGCACCTACACCATCCCCTGCCACAAGGTATTCGACGCCGACGAGGGCCAAGCCCGGAGGCGTGGTGTATGAGTTCGCTCGATCGCGTGACCCTTCGGGGTGCAGTTTAGGCGGTGAGGGCCGGTGTGGTGGCCGGCTGGTCGTCGACGGGTTCGTCGGTGCTGGTGGGTATGGCGCGTGCGCGGGTGAGAACATCTAGGCCGAGGTAGCGGCGGCCTTCAATCCATTCGTCGTGCTGTTCAGCTAAGACCGCACCGACGAGGCGGATGATGGCGGTGCGGTCGGGGAAGATGCCGACGACGTCGGTGCGCCGCCGGATTTCCTTGTTGAGCCGTTCTTGGGGGTTGTTGGACCATATTTGGCGCCAGATCTGTTTGGGAAAGGCGGTGAAGGCCAGCAGCTCAGCGCGGGCAGCGTCGAGGTGTTCGGCGACTTTGGGCAGTTTGTCGCTCAATGCGTCGAGTACCCGATCGTATTGGGCGACAACGGATTCAGCGTCGGGCTGGTCAAAGACAGAGTGCAGCAGCGTGCGCACCCACGGCCAGGAGGCCTTGGGCGTGACCGCCATGAGATTGGCCGCGTAGTGGGTGCGGCAGCGCTGCCAGGCCGCCCCGGGCAAGGTGGCCCCGATGGCGGCCACCAGGCCGGGATGGGCGTCGCTGGTGACCAGCTTGACCCCGGATAGGCCGCGGGCGACCAGGTCGCGGAAAAACGCCAGCCAGCCGGCGCCATCCTCGGCCGAGGTGACGGCCACCCCGAGGATCTCGCGGTAGCCCTCGGCGTTGACGCCGGTGGCGATCAGCGTGTGCACCCCGACCACGCGCCCGTTCTCGCGGACCTTGAGTACCAGCGCGTCGGCGGCCACAAACGTGTACGGCCCGGCGTCGAGCGGGCGGGTGCGAAACGCCTCCACCGCCTCGTCGAGCTCTTTGGCCATCTCCGAGACCTGCGATTTAGACAGGCGTGTCACACCCAGGGATTCCACGAGGCGCTCCATGCGCCGGGTCGACACCCCGAGCAGGTAGCAGGTGGCCACCACCGAGGTCAGCGCCCGCTCGGCGCGCTTCCGGCGGACCAACAGCCAGTCCGGGAAATAGCTGCCCTGCCGCAGCTTGGGGATCGCCACGTCGATCGTGCCGGCGCGGGTGTCGAAATCGCGGTGCCGATAGCCGTTGCGGCGGTTGGAGCGCTCCTGGCTGCGCTCGCCATACCCGGCCCCGCACAGCGCGTCAGCTTCGGCGCTCATCAAGGCGGCAATAAATGTCGATAGCAGCGCACGCAGCAAATCAGGGCTCGCCGTGGCGAGTTGATCTGCCAACAGCTTCTCGACGTCGATAGGGTGGGATGCGGTCATCGCGCTGGTCTCCTTCGATTGACTTGATCTGTCGTTTCGAAGAATCACGCGATGACCGCCCTCTACCGGGCTACGACACGCCCGCCGACCTCACCGGCTCGTACACCACTTCCCTGGACGCAACTGGAAACTGCGGCCCGCAACCAGCGCCGAGCTGGCTCGCGGCCGTCGCGCGGGAACGTCAGGATAGGTGGTAGATGTTTGTCGTCATAGCGGATGTGCCAGCCACCTCAGTGCACCCATCCGTGCATTTCTGCTGGTCAGGCGGTGCCCCCGGTAGGATTCGAACCTGCGGCCTTCTGCTCCGGATCAGAACAGCAAAGTCGACCTGCAGGTTTTCGGAGTCTCGCTGAAGTGAACATGCAGGTCAGGGGTATGGGGGAGTGTCAGTGAGTCCCAGGGGTAAACAACCTGTTGTGACTTTTGTGTGACTTTTCGGCGGGTGACGGAGTCGTGAAGCCAGCAAACAGATGCCGGTCGGGGCGTGGGCGCTGGCACCTACACGACAACGCACGTGACGGAATCGGCACTGCTGATTTGGTACTGGAACTAACTCGTGCCCGGCGGGATTGGTGTCGTCGGCTGCCGTGTCGGTCGCCGGTCGGCGGCACGTCCACTCATGGCAAAACCAGCCCTAAGGTGGTCCCATTCACCTGGCAGCCGACAGGAGGATGTGGCGCACCGAGGCGAACCGGGCAAAATCGCGATCGAGGGTCACCACCGTGCAGTGATGCTCGACGGCGAGGGCTACAAGGACGGCGTCG
>NZ_VYIK01000100.1:2525-3588 GCF_008709575.1 Mycobacterium sp. | reverse complement strand
GGCTACGACACGCCCGCCGACCTCACCGGCTCGTACACCACTTCCCTGGACGCAACTCCGACGAGGCCACCGAGCTATTTGGATCTACTACAAAATTGGCGACATCCCCGACGACTACAGCCTGCGGCCCATCGAGGGCTACACGACTGACGGCGCGATCTTTGACCTGCGTGACGGCACAACGCGAATGGTGTATGCGGCCAAGAAGCAATAACCCGCTCACCGACGGTCGATGCTGGTCAGGAACGCCCCCTGAACAGTGTTGCTGAGCTGGGCGATGTCCTCAGTCAAAGTTGCTTGGTGGTCGATCTTGACGAAGATGCCGTGCTCAACAAGGAGTCCCTTCGTGCCACCGCTCATGTAGGTGCTGAATTGGGCCCAGACACGTTGTTGGTCGCCAAGGGTGATGTGTCCACTGCACCGCACCGCCGTGACTCCAGGGATCAGCGAGGCTATCGGCGTGGAGACGATGATGTCATCAGCGCCAAGGGTGCGCAACGTGCAATCAGCGTTGTGCCGCACGACTTCCTCCGGCGGTTCACCGGTGAATTCGAAGACGCTGATCGTCTCGCACGCGTCCCAGCCTGCGAAGGGATCGTGGCGGTGAACCGCGGTGCGGGTGGGTTGAACGGGGCTGTTTTCGGCGCGGCCGATCTGCCAACCGGTAGGACTAGGTAGTGCGGCCAGCCACCCTGGCGAGTGGTCTGGGCCGATGAGTGTCAGGTCGGCGACGTAACGACCGATCGCGTCAACAACTGATTCCACCGCCGGGGGGTGGCTGTCGGCAGGTGGGTCGGTTGGTATCAATTCTGTTGGAAGACCAAGGCAAGCCAAGCCAGCAGACTCGCGACCCCGGTTATCCCAACCGCTCCGCCCTCCTTCGCGGCGTCCTCATGTGAGATCGGCGGCAAACTGATGATTGGCCCGCTGGGTGGTGTATACGTCGGACCGGCCGCAGCGGGCAAGTCTGGCTGGTCGAGCGGGGCGAATAACGGAGGCTCGCTGGGATGAACATCAAAACCCGGCGGTGACGGGTTCTGCAGCCACGGGGGCAGCGGCGGAT
>NZ_VYIK01000100.1:0-2519 GCF_008709575.1 Mycobacterium sp. | reverse complement strand
GGGATGAACATCAAAACCCGGCGGTGACGGGTTCTGCAGCCACGGGGGCAGCGGCGGATGGTCAAGCACAGTCGGCGGTATCGCCACCGGCGGGTGATTGGTATCTGTCGGGGGAACCACGACAGGAGGATGATTCAAGGTTGGAGGCAGATTCGGCGGTTGGCTGATGATGGGAGCTGATCCTGGACCGGTCCCTGGGCGGACCGGCGGGAGGGGCGGCGGATGATCAGGATTAATGTCGAGGGACTCATTGACACTAGCCCGACTGCGAGTTGAGCCCTCAATGATCGCTTTGTAAAGATCATCGCCAGTAAGCCCGCGAGCCTGATGCCTGGCCACGATCTGGTCCCAAGTCAGATTGGGCTCGTTCTTATTCAGTTGATCGGCAAGCCCGCGGTTGCTCATGAGGTCCCGGGCCCATGCCCGTAGCCCATTGCGTTGCGCAAACATGATTTTCGCGCGTTCTTCAGCGCTTACTCCCTGGCTAGCGAGCGTGTCGTTAAGTTGACGCATCCGCAGCTCTCCTTGGGCATATACCACCCGAGCCTCTTCATCAGACAACGAACCCGGGTTGTAGTTAGGCAGGCCGAGCTTGCCGACAGGATCTGGGACCTCACCAGTAGATGGATTATTGGGATTAGGTGGCGGTGCGGGGTCTCGCTTCCAGGTTCTGTCGACGGGGTGGGCCTGCTTGCGGTCGTTGTCGCCGACAACTCTGTCGTCCGGGATGGCTTTTGGCTCGTCGAAGGTGAAGGTCTCCAGCCCGGAGAGCGCTTCATCCATCTTCTGAGCGTTGTCGCGGTCATGTTCGACCATCGCCGCGACCCGGTGCCGGATGAAGGTGCGGTGCTGTTGAGCTTCCGCCAGGCGTTTGACGTACTCGGCGTCGTTGGCGACCGTGCCGGTGTAGCTGACGGTGTAGTGCGGCCCGACCGAAAACCCCGCCTCGCGCACCTCGCGCACCGCATCCAGCACCGTGTGGCGGCTGGCGGTCATCTGCTCGAAGGCGGCCACGCACACCTTCTCACCCGCACGTAAGGGGTCGACCGCGCCGACGCTCACCCGCTGCAAGTCGCGCTGGCGGGCGTCCAGGTCGGCGCGCTGGGCTTGTCCCGTCCATTCGGTGCCGCCGGGGTGCTGCGCGGCGTCGCGGGCCGCGGTGAAGGTGCGCCCCAGCCAGTCGGCGGCGCGACGAAAATAGTCCGCGGAGTCCAAGTAGTGCTGGAAGCTGGCGGACTCCACCTCCGGCAGCGACGGCAGCTCGGGTGGCTCCGCGAGCATCAGAGTGTCTCGGATTCGCCCACCGCGCGCAGCTGGGCCGCCGATACGGCTTCGTTGCTCTCGAAACCCTCCGCGGTGTGGGTGAGGCCCTCCGTAATGCAGCGCTGGCGGGTGCTGCCCGCTGTCAGGGCTTGGGCGGTGGCGGCGCGGTATCGGTTGGACCGCCCGGCGGCGGATTGCCAGGTCGACACCGCCGGGTCCAACGGGGGTGTGACCGCGGACAACGCGGCTGCTCTCCCCGCGGACTGGGCGGCTTCCACGCGCAGACCGGCGGGGTCGACCTTCAGTGAGCTCACGGTGAGCATGCCCGGATTGTAGTGGTCGTAAATATCCGAGGGAACGGCTGGCGGGGCAGGTGGCAATGCGACCAACCCCTGGGAACCAGGCGAACGGGCGGGACCGTTCGTGCTCAGTGCCCGTGACGACACTGAACTGCACCGTATCGGGCGGCCGTCCGGCGATCTCGAACGGGGTGAATCCGATCTGATCTGACGGACCACAGGATCGCCGAGCGCGACAGTCCACTCGGAGGGAACCTGCTCACCGGCCGGGACCAGGAACGGTATGTTGAGCTCCTCGCGCCCGAAGAACCTCGTCAGGAGTCCATCCGGTGGCGTCGGCGCCGTGGTGACATCGATCCCCAACCGCAGCGGACGCGTCGCAGGACGAAGCGGGAACAGCGGGGGATGTTTCTCGTCGTCGGTGATCGGCGGACGCACGTACCGCAGGAATCGCCGGTTGGGGTGCCCACTGGGGATGATTATCGTCACGGCGCGATCGTCTCACCGAGGGCCGACTCGTCAGACTGAATTCCCAACCGGGCCGAACTGAGCCGGCCGCAGCGCGCCGACGCCGACGGGCGCAAATTCTGGCACCCGCGATTGCACGCGCCGTGAAGATCCATGACCGTATGCGGCGACCGGAGGCTGCCACGGTATTAAAGTCCGCGAATATGGTCATCGCAGGTGCCTGCAGACACGACCAGGGAGGTTGCCGTGGCACTGAAGAAATCGGACCTCTATTCATCGCTGTGGGCAAGTTGCGACCAGCTTCGTGGCGGCATGGATGCCAGCCAGTACAAGGACTACATCCTGACGCTGCTGTTCGTGAAGTACGTGTCCGACAAGGCCAAGAGCGACGCGAACAGCCTCATCGAGGTACCGGCTGGTGGCTCCTTCGACGACATGCTCGCCGCCAAAGGCGACAAAGAGATCGGTGACCGCTTCAACAAGATCATC